>CANQGL010000009.1 GCA_947623185.1 uncultured Lachnospiraceae bacterium | reverse complement strand
GTCCCTTCGATCTGGATCCAGCCGAAGAGATCGGGGTTCTGCCGGTTGAGCGCCGCATACTGTATGAGGCGCTGCATTCTTGCCCGCTCCCTTGCGGCCTCCATGGAAGCCGCTTCCTCGGCGGAATGGGCCTCCAGGGTCTCATCCGCCCCGGCGGAAACGAACGCGGACAGCTCGCCGAACGCATCCGCGGCGCGTTTGCCCTCAATATAATAAGTGTAAAGCTGCCACGCCGAAAAGATAAAGACCCCGACGAAACAGAGCAGAAGGATCTGCAGGAAGATCTTTTTTGCCTTCATTGTCATCCCTCCGGAAACCGGTGATTTCTGTGATTAATATAATCCGCAACCGGGGGTTTGTCAAGAGAACCGCGGCGAAGCTTTTGTTTACAGAAAAAGAAAACTGTGCTAACATAACGGTGGAAGAACCGACAGGAGAGAACGAATGAGCACGCCTATCATCGATGTACATACCCATATCTATCCCGCCACGCTTGCGCGGCGCGCCATGCAGGTCGCGAACCGCGAACATGACGATTACTCCAAGCTGCCCGTGCGCGAAAATCTGCTTGCCCGCATGCGGGAAGCGGACGTCGCGGCGTCGGTGGTCCTTCATGTGGTGTCGAAGCCCGCGACCCAGACGGATGTGAACCGGTTCGCGTACGAGAGCGTCCGTCCGAACCTGATCGCGTTCGGCGGCCTGCATCCGGACTGCGGACATGTGATCGAGGAGATCGAAAAACTGAAGGACCGGCGCATGGCGGGGATCAAGTTTCATCCGCCGTTCCAGCGGGTCTTTCTCGACGACGATAAGTACGCCGACATGTGGCGGCACATCGACCATCTGGGATTTCCGGTCCTGATCCACTGCGGAAAGGCCAGGACGCCGAGCCCGTACGATCTGTTCCCCTCCGGGGTGGAAAAGATCCTGCGGTACGCGCCGGATATCCCGCTCATCCTCGCGCATATGGGCGGCCGCTCCGGCGATCCGGCGGAGGAAAAGATCCTGTTCGGCTTCCCCGAGAATGTTTTTATCGACACGGCCATGAGCGCCGAGCTGCAGGAGGAGGCTGACTTCATCCGCATCGCGGAGGCGATGGGACCCGGGCGGATCATGCTCGGGAGCGATTTCCCCTACGGGACGCAGAAAGCCGCGATCGCGCTCATCAGGCGGAGCCCGTTCTCCGAAAGCGAAAAGGAAATGATCCTCGGAGGAACGGCTGCGAAGATCCTGGGGATCCGGATCTGACGGAACGCGGGGAGGCGCCCGCGCATAAAATACATAAAACAGAGGAAAGAAACAGGGAGAGGGCGGCCCATGCGCATCAGCGAACTGAAGCGGCGGGAGATCATCAACGTCTGCGACTGCCGGCGGCTCGGATTTGTGGGCGACGTCGATTTTGACCCGTGCACGGGAAGGATCAAGGCCCTTATCGTTCCGGGACCGGGCGTGATCTGCGGCTTTCTGGGACGCGAGAAGGAATACGTCATCCCGTTCGAAAACATCTGCCAGACCGGCGACGAGATCATCCTTGTCGAGCTTCCGGAAAAATCGGCGGGACCGGGGAACGCGCCTTAAAACCGCTTGCGAAAACAGCGGATTTTTTGTATAATTACGAAAGAAGAAAGAAACACAGGAGGGAACCTTATGAAATGCCCTTATTGCGGAGAGTCGGATACCAAGGTCATTGATTCCCGCGCCGCGGACGACAACAGCTCGATCAGACGCCGCCGCCAGTGCGTGACGTGCGGCAAGCGCTTTACGACCTACGAAAAACTGGAGACCATGCCGCTCATGATCATCAAAAAGGATGATTCGAGAGAGCCCTACGACCGTTCCAAGGTCGAGAAGGGGATCCTTCTCTCCTGCCGGAAACGCCCGGTCTCGTCCCAGCAGATCAGCAAGATGATCGACGAGATCGAGAACCAGATCTTCTCGATGGAGGAGCGGGAGCTCCCGGCCAGCGTGATCGGCGAACTGGTCATGCAGAAACTAAAGGACGTGGACGAGGTCGCCTATGTCCGGTTCGCTTCCGTCTACCGCGAGTTTAAGGACCTGAACGCGTTTATGGATGAGCTTGCGGAATTCCTGAACAACAAGTAGGGGCCGCTTATGCTGGAGTGCTTTTATCCGGACGAGTACCTTGACAGCGCCTACCGCATCCCCTATGAGGAGCTCAGAAAAAAGGGATACAGAGGGATCCTGTTCGACGTGGACAATACGCTGGTAAAACATGGCGCGCCCGCCGACAGGCGGTCCGTCGCGCTCTTTGAGCGGCTCCATGAGCTGGGGTACGCGACCTGCATCGTGTCCAACAACAAGGAGAAGCGGGTAGCTCCGTTCGCCTCCGATGTGGACAGCCTTTACGTCCATAAGGCGGGAAAACCGGCGGCGAAGGGATACCGAAAGGCGATGAGCCTGATGGGGACGGACCGGACGGATACGTTTTTTGTCGGGGACCAGCTCTTTACCGACGTGTGGGGAGCGAAGCGTGCGGGGCTCCATACGGTCCTCGTAAAACCGATCGATCCGCACGAGGAGATCCAGATCGTGTTGAAGAGAAGGCTGGAGGCGGCCGTGCTGTTCTTTTACCTGCGGTCGCGGAAGAAAACCGGCGCGGACGCGGGCAAAATTGCAAAAAACAGTTGAAAACACGCGGATTATAGTATAGAATAAATTTGGATGACAGAATTTAAGGAGGAAGATCATTTATGATTTCAGCAGGTGATTTCAGGAACGGCGTCACGCTGGAGATTGACGGCCAGGTAGTACAGATTTTGGAATTTCAGCATGTAAAACCGGGAAAGGGTGCCGCTTTCGTAAGAACGAAACTGAAAAACGTGATCAACGGCGGCGTTGTTGAGAGGACCTTCCGCCCGACCGAGAAATTCCCGGCGGCGAGGATCGACCGTGTGGACATGCAGTATCTGTATGCGGACGGCGATCTGTATAACTTTATGGATATGAATACCTACGAGCAGATCGCTCTGAGCAAGGATATCGTCGGCGATACGCTCAAATTTGTCAAGGAAAACGAGTCCGTCAAGGTCTGCTCCTACAACGGAAGCGTATTTTCGGTCGAAGCGCCGCTGTTCGTGGAACTTGAGATCACGGATACCGAGCCGGGCTTCAAGGGCGATACCGCGACAGGAGCGACCAAGCCGGCCACCGTCGAGACCGGAGCCCAGATCAACGTTCCGCTGTTCGTCAGCACGGGCGACAAGGTCAGGATCGACACCCGCACGGGCGAGTATCTTTCCAGAGCATAATGCCAGATCATGTACATTTGAAGGGGTTTCGTGAGGATTCATGAAACCTTTTCTTAATCGGAAGGGGAACGGCGTGTTCTTCCTCCGCACAAAAACGGTTCGGTTCCGCCGGGGATGAAGACCGGCGGGATGAACATAAAGAAATCCAATATAAAGGAAAGGAATGATTGTTATGAGAAACTGGAAGAAGCTGTTTGCTTCCGCATTCCTTGGCGTCGCGGCTGCGTCCGTATTTGCGATCTCCGCGTTCGCGATCGACAAGGACATCGTGATCCTTCACACGAACGATGTTCACTGTGGGATCGAAGACAATATCGGCTACGCCGGTCTTGCGGCGTACGAAGAGCAGATGAAGGCTGTCACGCCTTATGTGACGCTGGTCGACGCGGGCGACGCGATCCAGGGCGCGCCTGTCGGAACGCTCTCCGAGGGCGAATATCTGATCCAGATCATGAACGCTCTGGGCTATGACGTTGCGGTTCCCGGAAACCATGAGTTTGACTACGGCATGGACCGTTTCCTCGGCCTTGCCAGCCAGCTTGACTGCGGATATTATTCCTGCAACTTTGTGAACCTTCCGCAGAAGACTGCGGTATTCAAGGCGTACAAGATGGTCGAGTACGACGACGTCAAGGTCGCGTATGTCGGCGTTTCCACGCCCGAGAGCATTACCAAATCCACACCGGCTTACTTCCAGAACGCCAACGGCGTATATAAATACGGTTTCTGCGAGGATATGACCGGCGAAGCGTTCTATGCGCAGGTCCAGGCCGCGGTCGATAAAGCGCGCGAGGAAGGCGCGAACTATGTCGTCGTTGTCGGCCACCTCGGAAAAGAGGGCGTTACCGACCGCTGGAGCTCCACGGCTCTGATCGCGAACACGACCGGCATCGATCTGCTGATCGACGGACATTCCCATCAGGAATTCGATACCGAGCTTCCGAACAAGAACGGCGTTATGGTCCCGGTCGCTCAGACCGGAACGAAACTGGCCAACATTGGCAAGATCACGATCACTCCCGCAGGAGAGATCAAGGCCGAGCTCGTTTCCGAAGTACCGGCAGGCGGAGACGCGAGCCGTGAAAAGATCAACACGCTGATCGCGGGCATCAAGGCCCAGTACGAAGAGGCTTTAAAGACCGTCCTCGGACATACCGACGTCGATCTGACCGCGAACGATCCCGATACCGGACTGCGTGCGGTAAGAACGGCTGAGACCAACCTCGGCGACTTTTGCGCCGATGCGATGCGCTTTACGATGGGCGCAGACATCGGAATCATGAACGGCGGCGGCATCCGCGCCAGCATTGCGGCGGGCGACATCACCTATGAGGATGCGCTGAACGTTTATCCGTACGGCAACATGATCTGTGTTGAGGAAGTGACCGGACAGCAGCTTCTTGACGCGCTCGAGATGGGCGTCAGCTACTATCCGGAGGAGAGCGGCGGATTTATCCATGTATCCGGCATGACCTACAGCGTTGACACCTCGATCCCGTCCAGCGTACAGACCGACGCGCAGAGAGTATTCACCGGCGTTGCGGGCCAGTACCGCGTCCATGACGTAATGGTCGGCGGCGAGCCGCTCGATCCGGCGAAGACCTACACCGTGGCTTCCCACAACTACTGGCTGAAGTCCGGCGGCGACGGCATGAGCATGTTCGCAGGCGGCACGATCATCAAGGACGAGACGATGGTCGACGTCGACACGATCACCACCTATATCCGCGACTACCTGAACGGTTCGGTCGGCGCCGAGTACGCCGATCCGCACGGCCAGGGCAGGATCACGATCAAGTGACGGAACGGAAAGAATCACAGTCCGCTGACGGACAGGAAAGGTCGCAATCTGCAGTCGGGTAAGACAGGATTGCGGTTTAGTGAAGAAAAGACTGACGAATGAAAAGACGGCCGCGGCCCGGGCAACGGGTATCGCGGCCGTTTTTTCAAAATAAAATGAACCGATCTTACAGTTGATCCCTCTATATTACAGATGCATCGAAAACGGAAAGGAGAAGCGCCATGAACGAAACGGAACTGGTGCGCCGGTTTCTTGACGGCGACAGGGAAGCGTTTGAAGAGATCATAAATCTTTACCAGGCGCAGGCGCTGCGCTCGGCGTATCTCATTTCCGGAAATTACGCTGACAGCGAAGACATCGTTCAGGAAACCTTTGTCGCATGCTTTCTGAACCGGACGCAGATCCGGGATCCGGAGGCGTTCCGCAGCTGGTTCTATCGGACGCTCTCCCGGAACGCATGGCGGATCTGCAAAAAGAAACGGCGCGAACAGCCGGCCGAAGAACTCTACCCGGAGGACGAACCCCGGACGGAAGGACTTCTGGATCAGGTGGTCCTGCGGGAGGAGGAGCGGACGCTCCTCGAGGCGGTCGGCAGGCTGCCCGTCAAGCAGCGGACCGTGACCGTCCTTTACTACTACAACGATATGCCGGTAAAGGAGATCGCAAAGACGCTGGGCTGCCTGGAAGGGACCGTAAAGTCGCGGCTCTATGCGGCCCGCGCGGAACTTCGGAAAGCGATGGCGGAATATGAACGGAAAGGAGAACACGCATGGACGATCTTATCTTAGAAAAAACGATCAGAGAGACCCTTAAGAAACAGTCCGGAGCGGTCCGTGCGGACGGTTTGAGCGGCCAGCGGATCCGGACAGCGGTCAGCCAGAGAATTGAGGAGGAATCAACTATGAAACGGTTTAACTGGAAAAAGACGGCGCTTGTCGCCGCGGCGATCTGTGTACTCGGAAGCATTACGGCGGTAGCGGTCGGAAGACCGGCCTATACCTCGACCCACTCCAGCCACAACGAGGAGATCAGTGACTATGCGGCGGCTGTGGCCGGGGAGAAGAAGCTCGACGCCGCGGCAAAGTCGGTCGAGAAATTCGAGAACGGCTATCAGTTCCTGTACGCGGTGCCGCAGTATGACGCGACGCACGACGAGGAACACAACGTGCTGGAGACCGAGATCGAGATGGGCTATACCTATGCGAAGGACGGCTTCGATACGGTCAGCCTATATAAGCACCGCATCGGCATCGTAGAGGAGCTGTCGGGCGATACGGCGCTGGCGCTTGAGGACGGGACCGTGCTCTACTACACAAAGACGGTCAACAAGTTCGTACCGCCGGATTACGAGAAGACCGAGGAGGACGAGCGCATGATCGCCGAGGGCATGAACCTTGCCTACGGCTCGTCCGAGGTCGAAGTCAAGATCGGCCAGAGTGTCACATGGGACCAGGACGGGATCCACTACTCCCTGTTTACGTTCGAGGAAGACCTGAGCGCGGATGAACTGCTCGCGATGGCGAAGGAGATCGCGGAGAGCTGAACCTTTGCGGCCCGGGATGGCCGAAAGGCCCAAAGCCCGTAAAGACCGGCGAAGTTTTGAAAAGACCGGACCGGCATTTTTCGGAATAGCGAAAACTAAAAACGGAGGAGGTCCCCGCGGGGGATCTTCTCCGTTTTTGACGTGTCATAAACTTATTTTTGCGCCGCGTTCGCATGAAAGATATTCTGCGCAAAGTATTTCTGCTTGATGAGCTCTGCCGGCATCTCGGCCCCGGTCCAGAGCGCAAACGCCTCCGCGCCCTGATAGAGCAGCATATAGGCGCCGTTGAAGCAGGGCAGTCCTTTTTCGGCGGCGAGCCGCAGGAGCTTCGTCTGCTTCGGGTTGTAGATGATGTCGGAGACGATCAGGCCCTCCGGCAGGAAAGAGGCGTCCGGAACCGGGCAGGCGTCCGTATCCGGAGCCATGCCGACGGAGGTCGCGTTGGTGAGGATCGCGCTGTCTTTCAGTTCGTCTCGCAGGAGTTCCTTATCGTTAAAGTCGCAGAGACGGATCCTGCATCCCGTGCGTGCCTTCAGGGTCTCGACCGTGCGCAGCGTGCGCTCATGAAAACGGCTCGCGGGCCGCACGAACAGCGAGATCTCCGCCACGCCGTCAAGGGCGGCCTGCACCAGGATCGCGGTCGCGGCCCCGCCCCCGCCGAGAAGCGTCATTTTCTTTCCGATGATGTCGTAACCGGCGTCCTTTACGGAAAGCATGTAGCCGGTCCCGTCCGTGTTGTGGCCGCACAGCACGCCGTCCTCGTTCACCACCGTGTTCACTGCGCCGATGATCTCGGCCGCCGGGGACAGGCGGTCGCAGAGCCCGGCCATGATGTTCTTGTCCGGCATCGTCAGGTTGAAGCCGCGCGCCCCGAGCGCCTTAAGCCCCTTTACCGCGTCGGGCAGCTCCTCCTCGCCAACCTCGAATGCGAGATAGCGGTAGTCCAGACCGCAGGCTTCAAAGGCCGCGTTGTGCATGGCCGGGGACATGCTGTGCCTGCTGGGCTTCCCCAGAAGGCAGATCAGTCCGGTATGGCCCGAAATTTCTTTGCTCATCTTATTTCTCCCGGATATTCTGAATGATATTGGCCGGCAGGACGGAACCCGACGGCTTTTCGCCGCGCGATCTTTGCGCGTTTTGCATCGGTTTTTCCTGCGGCTCATTTTATTATATCAGCCGTCCGGGGTGATTGCAATACGGGAGTTTTTTTGCTATACTGGTAGCCGGATAAAACGAAACGGGGAGTGCGTACGGTATGGAACTGAAACGTCATATCTTTCTGATCGGCTATATGGGATGCGGCAAGTCGACGAACGCCCTGCGGCTCTCGGAGCTCACGGGCGCGGAGCTTCTGGAGATGGATGAGGAGATCGTAAAAAGCCAGGGGATGGAGATCTCGGAGATCTTTAAACGGTACGGGGAACCGTATTTCAGGGACCTTGAGACGGAGCTGATCCGCAGCCTGAAGGACAAAAGACCCGCGGTCGTTTCCTGCGGCGGCGGAGCTGTCCTGCGGCCGGAGAACGCGGCGGCCATGCGGGAGTCGGGAACGGTCGTCCTTCTGACCGCGGAGCCGGAGACGGTCTGGGACCGGATCAGGGACCGGACGGACAGGCCGCTTCTTGCCGGGAACATGAATATCGGATACATCGCGGAAATGATGGAGGGACGCCGCGAACGCTACGAGGCGGCGGCGGATCTGACCGTGTCCACGGACAAAAAGACGGTGGACGCGATCTGCGCGGAGATCCTCGCGCGTATCGGCGGAGCGAAACCGGGAGAGAATTGATTCCATGATTGATATTATTGTCATTTTGGCATTCTGCGCGATGCTCATGATCTGCATCGCGGGCGGGATCGCGGTGATCTGGGCGCTTGCCGCGGGATACGTTCTTTTTTTCATACACGGACTGATCCGCGGGATGTCGGCGAAGCGGCTGCTTGAGCTGTCCGTTTCGGGCATCATGACCTCAAAAAACGTACTGATCAACATGATGATGATCGGTATGCTGACGGCTGTCTGGCGCGCGAGCGGGACGATCCCGGCGATCGTCTGCTATTCGGCCCGCCTTATCCGGCCGTCCGCCGTGATCCTCATCACGTTTCTTCTGAACTGCCTGATCTCGGTGCTCACGGGGAGCTCGTTCGCTTCCGTGGCGACCATGGGCGTTATCAGCATGACAATCGCCATGTCGGTGGGAGCGGATCCGCTGCTTACCGGCGGCGCGATCCTTTCCGGCATTTACTTCGGGGACCGCTGTTCGCCGGTCTCGTCGAGCGCCAACCTTGTATGTACGGTCACGGATACCAATATATACGATAACATCAGGGGCATGGTCCGCACTTCGGCCGTCCCGTTTCTGATCTCCTGCGCGGTGTACGGGCTCATGGGCCTGTCCGGCGGGATGGGCGGGGATGTGCCCGACATGACGGGGATCTATTCGCAGGGTTTTCGCATCCACTGGATCCTGGTGGTCCCGGCCGCGGCCATCCTGATCTTATCGGCCCTGCGGCTCAACGTAAAGATCACGATGCTCGTCAGTATGCTGGTCGCCGCCGTACTGAGCGTTCTGATCCAGAAGGTCACGCCCGCGGAACTTGTTCTGGTGTTCCTGCGCGGTTACCGGGCGGACAGTGCGGAACTGGCGGCCATGCTCGACGGAGGCGGGATCACCTCCATGCTGTCGGTGATGGCGATCATCGCGGTCTCCTCCGCCTATGCGGGCATCTTTGACGGGACCGGACTGCTTAAGGGAATGAAACGCTACATCGCCATGCTCGGCAGGCGGATCACGCCGTTCGGAAGCCTCGCGGCCGTGTCGGCGCTGACCTGCATGATCTCCTGCAATCAGACGCTGGCTACGATCCTGACGAACCAGCTCTGCGCGGAGCTGGTGCCGGACAACAAAAAACGGGCGATCGATCTTGAGAATACGGCGATCCTGATCGCTCCGCTGATCCCGTGGTCGATCGCGGTCTCCGTTCCGCTGGCGGCGATCGGCGCGCCGGCGGCGAGCATACCCGCCGCGTGTTACCTGTATCTTGTCCCGGTCTGGAACTTTATCGTACAGGCCGTCGGACGCAAAACATCGGGAAGGGGAATCGATCCTGCATGAAGCACGGACGGAGGCGCAAAAGAGCGCGCAGGAACCGAATACCGGCCGTCCTTTTGGCGGCAGCCCTCATCCTGGCCCTTGTTTCGGCGGGGCTTTTTCTGCGGCGTGTTCTGGGCCGCAGGTATGAGGGAGCGCTCCCGGCCGCGGCTGCGGCTGCTTTAAGCGCAGGACCGGATCCCGGCGGGGAAAACAGCGCGCACGGCTTCCGGTTCTCGATCCCGGTCTTTAACCGGGCGGCGGACGGGGCGGAAGAAGGCGCAGGAGAGGGCGGAAACGGCGTATCGGACGCGGAGAGCGGCCCGGTCACGCTTCTGTTCGGCGGAGACGTGTACCTTTCAAACTATGTTTTAAACGCCTACGATCAGGCCGGAGGCATCTCGGGCGTGCTCGATGAGGGGATCCGGGCCGAGGCTGACGCGGCCGATGTCTTCATGGTCAATCAGGAGTTCCCGTTTACGGAGCGCGGCGAAGCGAAGAGCAAGGAATATACGTTCCGTCTGCCGCCCGCCCGCGTGAATATTCTTAAGGAGATGGGCGTCGATATCGTGACGTTGGCGAACAACCACATCCTGGATTTCGGACCGGAGGGGATCACGGACAGCATAGCGGCCCTCGACGGCGCGGGGATCCTGCATGTCGGAGCGGGAGAGGACCTTTCCGGCGCGTCGCGGTTGGAGACGGTCGAGATCCGCGGGAAAACGGTCGGTTTTCTCGGAGCGTCGCGGGTCTATATGGACTACAGTTGGGCGGCCGGAGCGGGCCACCCCGGCGTGTTTTCGGCCTACGATCCGGCTCCGGTCGTGCGGGCGATCGAGGCGGCAAAGGAAGTCTGCGACTATCTGGTGGTCTACATCCACTGGGGCGTGGAGAAGGAGACGTCCCCGCGCGATTATCAGCGGGCGATGGGACGCCAGTTCATCGACGCGGGAGCCGATCTGGTGATCGGGAGCCACCCGCATGTGCTGCAGGAGATCGAGTACTATAAGGACAAGCCGATCGTTCACAGTCTGGGGAATTTCGTGTTCGGCAGTTCGATCCCGGAGACGGAACTGGTCAAAATCGAGATCGCGGAAGACGGGGAAGTCACGCTCACCGAGATCCCCTGCCGCGGTTCGATGGGATATACGAGACTGCGGTAGACTTTGCGCATGACGGCGGGGACTGCGATCCCCGACGGAGGAGAAAATTTTTATGGAAACAACGGATAAGAAAAGCGCCGCGGCCGGGACCGTAGGCGTTCTGATCACGATCCTCGGCGGCTGCCTCTGGGGTTTTTCCGGGGCCTGCGGTCAATACCTGTTTGAGAACAAGGGCGTGACGGCCGGATGGCTGGTCCCGGTCCGGCTCACGACGGCGGGATCTCTCATGCTGATCTATTTTATAATAAGAGAAAAACGCCGCGCGCTCCGCATCTGGAAAAACGGGCGCGACGTGATCGATATCCTGATCTACGGCCTGGCGGGACTGATGCTCTGTCAGTATACCTACTTCGCGACGATCGAGCTCTCGAACGCGGGTACGGCGACGGTGATCCAGTATATCTTCCCGGTCATCGTGCTGCTCATCATCTGTATCCAGGAGCGCAGAAAGCCGCGCGCGCTCGAGCTTCTGGGACTTTTTCTGGCTATTGCCGGGATCTTTCTGATCGCGACCCACGGCGATCCGCGCACGATGGCGATCTCGAAGGAAGCGCTCGTCACGGGCCTTGTTTCCGCGGGAGCGGTCGTGATCTACAACATGCAGCCGAAACGGCTGATGCGGTATTATCCGACGCCGTATCTGCTGGCGTGGGGAATGACGGTCGGCGGGATCGTCCTGTCGGCCCTGTTCAAACCGTGGCAGTATACGTTCCGCGTCGACGCCGGTTTCGTCGGAGCGTTCTGCGGCGTTGTGTTTCTGGGAACGATCGTCGCGTTCAGCCTGTACATGCAGGGCGTGAAGCTGATCGGACCGGCGAGGGCCAGTCTTTACGCGTGCGTCGAGCCGATCGGGGCGACGGTGCTCTCGGCCGTATGGCTCCGGGTGCCGTTCCAGACGGTCGATCTGATCGGGTTTGCGTTTATTATCGCGATGATCGTGATCCTGGCGTATGCGGATCTGAAAAAGGGGACGCCTGCATAAAAAGTTTACATTTTTGTAAGGTTGCAGTATCTCGACGAACGCCTTCTCTTGTGTTATACTGGTTAAGTATATTTTCACGGGAGGAGGCGTTTTCATGAGCGGACAGACGGAAGCAAAAAAACAGGGAAAGCATATCTGCATCGGCCTGCTGGCTCATGTCGACGCCGGGAAAACCACGCTTTCCGAGGGGATCCTGTATCTGACCGGGACGATCCGGAAACTGGGACGGGTCGATAACCGCGACGCGTTCCTGGATAATTATGCGCTTGAGAGGGCGCGCGGGATCACGATCTTTTCCAAACAGGCTGAGGTAAAGTTCGGCGGGATGGAGGTCACGCTCCTTGATACGCCGGGCCATGTCGATTTCTCGTCGGAGATGGAGCGCACCCTGCAGGTACTCGATTACGCGATCCTTGTCATAAACGGGGCCGACGGCGTGCAGGGCCACACGGAAACTCTGTGGCGGCTGCTCTCGCGCTACCGGATCCCGACGTTTTTATTTGTCAACAAGATGGACCAGGCGGGGACCGACCGCAAACGGCTCCTTTCGGAGCTGAAGCTGCGGCTCGACGGAGCCGTTACGGATTTTGACGGACTGGTTTCGGACGGCGGGCAGGTCTTGGGTGACGACGCGCTGATGGAAGAGCTGGCGACGTGCGACGAAGCGCTGCTCGAGGAATATCTGGAGGGCGGAGCGCTCGCCCTGTCAGGGGTGCGCCGCGCGATCCGCGAGCGGAAGCTGTTCCCCTGCTATTTCGGCTCCGCGCTCAGACTGACGGGAGTAGAGGAGTTTCTCTCCGGCATCGAAACGTACGCGGAGTGTCCGTCCTATCCGGAAACGTTCGGTGCGAGAGTGTTCAAGATCACGCACGACGGGCCGGGGAACCGGCTGACGCATCTTAAGATCACCGGCGGGACTTTAAAAGTGCGCGAACCGCTCGATAAGGCGAAGGGCGAGAAGATCAACCAGATCCGCGTATACTCCGGCGCGAAATTCGATACGGTTTCGGAGGCGGGCGCGGGTACGGTCTGCGCGGTCACCGGACTGTCCGGCACGCGGCCGGGGCAGGGCTTCGGGTATGAAGCGGGGATCACGGTCCCTCTTCTGGAACCCGTGCTCACATACCGCGTTTCATCCGACGGGGGCCCGGACGCGCATACGCTTCTGAAAGCGCTGCGCGAACTCGAGGAGGAAGACCCGCAGCTCCATATCGTCTGGAACGAGGAGCTGGGCGAGATCCAGGCCAAGGTCATGGGCGACGTCCAGATGGAGATCCTCCGGGATCAGATGAAAGAACGCTTCGGGATCGATATTGTTTTCGGAGATGGAAATATTGTATATAAAGAAACCATTCTGCGCGCGGTCGAGGGCGTAGGCCACTACGAGCCGCTGCGGCACTACGCGGAGGTCCATCTTTTAATGGAACCGGGCGAGACCGGGAGCGGACTGCAGTTTGCCGCGAACTGCAGCGAGGATGTGCTGGACCGCAACTGGCAAAGGCTGGTGCTGACGCATCTCGAGGAGAAACCGTACCGGGGCGTGCTGACCGGCTCCGAGATCACCGATATGAAGATCACGCTCGTCGGCGGCCGTTCCCACCTCAAGCATACGGAAGGCGGGGATTTCAGGCAGGCGACGTACCGCGCCGTCCGTCAGGGACTTAGGGAGGCCGGATGCCGCCTTCTGGAGCCGTACTATGCGTTCCGGCTGGAGATCCCGTCCGAGGCGTTGGGACGGGCGATGAACGATATCGAGCGTATGCAGGGAAAATTCGACGCTCCGGTGCAGGAGGGCGATACGGCGGTGCTGTGCGGCAGCGCGCCGGTGTCCGAGATGCGCGGCTATCAGCGCGAGGTGACCGCCTACACGCGGGGACGGGGCAGGCTCTCTTGCAGTCTGAAGGGGTACGAGCCCTGCCATAACGAGGATGAGGCCGTCGAGGCGATCGGATACGATTTCGATCTCGATCTGCAGGATCCGGCCGGTTCGGTATTCTGTTCGCACGGCGCGGGCTTTGTCGTGCCGTGGAACGAGGTCAAGCGGTACATGCATGTGGAGACGGCGGCGTCCGGTCCGGCTTCTTCGCCGGGCGGCCGGGAACGGTCCAAGACCGCGCCGGGCCTGCTTTCATCCTCTTACTTTGAGGACAAGGAGCTTGAACAGATCTTTATCCGCACCTACGGGGAGCCGAAGCGCAGATACCAGCCGGGCGAGGAAAACAGGCGGATCATCCGCGCCCGGAACGAACAGGCGAAAAAGGATGAGGGCGAACCGGAGGAGGAGTACCTTCTGGTCGACGGCTACAACATCATCTTCGCGTGGGAGGAACTGCATGAGCTCGCGGAGGCGAACGTCGACGCGGCCCGTTACCGCCTGATGGACATTCTCTGCAATTATCAGGGATTTGTAAAATGTACGCTGATCGTGGTATTCGACGCATACAAGGTGGTCGGGAATACCGGCGAGGCGCTGAAATACCACAACATCAACGTGGTCTACACGAAGGAAGCGGAGACGGCCGACCAGTATATCGAAAAGCTGGCGCATGAGATCGGCCGACGGTATCATGTGACGGTCGCCACTTCGGACGGGCTGGAACAGCTTATTATCCGGGGACAGGGCTGCACGCTGTTGTCGGCCCAGGACCTTCGCGAGGAGATCCTGCGCGTCGAGCGCCTGATCACTGAGGAGAAGGGAAAACACGCGGGGAGCGGAAAAAATTACCTGCTGTCGCACGCGGACGGAAAGACGAAAGAGCGGCTGGAGAAGATCCGCCTGGGAGAAGAAGAGCCGCAGAAGGCGTCATATAAGAACGGGCCGGATGTAGAAAAAAGTGGCCCGGCGGCGTACAAAAACAGGCCGGAGGCAGGAAAAACCGGAGCCGCGCAGGACGGAAACAGACCGGCTGCCGGAAAAGGCGGCCAGACGGGAAGGAAAAACGGACGTTAGGCTTGAAGTTGCGGACCGGTCATGGTAAGATATTCGGGTAGACGGCGGACCATGCCGGAGCGAAAGGGCGCGCGAGCGCCGCGTTTCGGCCCGGACGCCGAATGAATTCAGGAGGGAACGGATATGAAGATCACGGATCATATATACCTTGTGGCAAGCGGAAAATGGGGATTCGGAATCACGAATGAGATCGACTGCAACGTGTTTCTGATCGATACCGGAGACGGCTGCGTTCTGATCGATTCGGGAACGGGTATGGAGCCGGAGCGGATGGACGCGGTGATCGAAAGCCACGGCTTTTCCGTAAAGGACATCAAAGCCGTGATCCTTACGCATTATCACGGCGACCACGCCTGCGGAGCGGCGCGCATCCAGAAACTGTCCGGATGCGAGATCTACGCGCCGGAACTGGAGGCGGAGGCGATCGAGACGGGCGACGAGCGCGCGACCAGCGTGGCCGGCGCGAAGGGCGGCCTGTATCCGTCCGATTTCTCGTATCCGAAGGCGGATCATGTCGCGGGCGTGCGCGACGGTGAGATCATCACGGTCGGCAACCTGGCCCTGAAAGCGTATCTCTGCCCGGGGCACAGCCTGCAGGACATGGTGGTGTTCGGCCAGATCGACGGAAAAAACTGCCTGTTCTCGGGCGATTTCGTGTTCGCGCACGGACAGGTGCTGATCCAGTCGCTCTATGACGTGACATTATTCCCGTATGCGGAGGCCATGCGCCGGATCGCAAAGCTGCCGGTCGAGGCGATCTTCCCCGGCCACGGCGTTTTCTGCCTTGAAAACGGGATCAGCTTCGTGCAGGCGGCGGTCGACAAATTCAACACCGGGCTTCTGCCGCAGCAGCTTTACTACTTTACTTAAGGAAACAGACTTACGGTGCCGCCTTTTCGGGCGGCGGAATGGAGACTTTACATGAAAAAATTTCTGGATCTGATCACGGAGGAGATGCAGAGCGCTTTTACGGCCTGCGGATACGACGAGGATCTTGCGAAGGTGACGCTGTCGAACCGGCCGGATCTGTGCGAATACCAGTGCAACGGTGCGATGGCCGCGGCGAAGCGCTATAAGAAAAAACCGATCGACATCGCGAACGAGATCGTCGAAAAGCTGAAGGAAAGCAGATGTTTCGAGGACGTGAGCGCGGTCATGCCCGGCTTTATCAACTTAAAGATCGCCGGACCGTTCCTTGCAGAATACATGAACGGAATGTGCGCGGCCGACAAACTCGGCATGGAGGAAGTACAGGAAAAGCAGACCGTCATCGTCGATTACGGCGGAGCGAACGTGGCGAAACCGCTGCATGTCGGCCATCTCCGCGCGGCGGTCATCGGAGAGGCGATCAAGCGCATGGGGCGCTTTGTCGGGCATAAAGTCATCGGCGACGTCCATCTCGGCGACTGGGGTCTTCAGATGGGACTGATCATTGAAGAATTAAAGGACCGGAAACCGAATCTTCCGTATTTCGACGAGAGCTTTACCGGCGAATATCCGGCCGAGGCGCCGTTTACCATCTCCGAGCTGGAAGAGATCTACCCGGCGGCCAGCGCGAAGTCGAAAGCCGATCCGGCCTTCAAGGAGCGCGCGCAGCAGGCCACATTCAAGCTCCAGAGCGGTTATGCGCCGTACCGGGCGATCTGGCGGCATATCATGAACGTGTCGCTTGCCGATCTGAAAAAGAACTATGCGAATCTTGATGTCGAATTTGACCTGTGGAAGGGCGAGAGCGACGCCGAACCGTACATCCCGGGCCTTATTAAGGACTTGACCGACAAGGGTCTCGCTTACGAGAGCCAGGGCGCGCTGGTGGTGGACGTTGTGGAGGAGACGGACGCGAAGGAGCTGCCTCCCTGCATCATCCGCAAATCCGACGGCGCGTCGCTTTACGCGACCTCGGATCTGGCGACGATCATCGAGCGCGAACAGGATTTTAAACCCGACCACTATGTCTACGTCGTGGACAAGCGGCAGGACCTTCATTTCAAGCAGGTCTTCCGCGTGGCGAAAAAGGCCGGGATCGTAAGCCCGGACCGGCGGATGGATTTCGTCGGATTCGGGACCATGAACGGCAAGGACGGCAAGCCGTTCAAGACCCGCGAGGGCGGCGTCATGCGCCTGGAGGATCTGATCGCGGAGATCACAGACGCGGCGTATAAGCGGATCATGGAGAACGAAAATCACGCCATGGAGGGCGGCGAGGCGAAAGAGACCGCCCGCATCGTCGGACTTGCGGCCTTAAAATACGGCGACCTCTCCAATCAGGCGACGAAGGACTATGTCTTCGATATCGACCGGTTCACCTCGTTCGAGGGAAACACGGGACCGTATATCCTTTACACGGTGGCGAGGATCAACTCGATCCTGAAAAAGTACGCCGCGATCCGCGAAACAGGCGCGGCACAGGCGTGCGGATGCGATGCGGGTACGGGGAGCGTATCCGCGGCCGGATGCGGCGGAGAGACCATCCTTCCGCCTGCAGGCGAACCGGAAAAGACGCTCATGCTGGCGCTCGCGCGGTTCTCCGAGGTCATGCATACCAGCTTCGAGGAACTTGCGCCGCATAAGATCTGCGCCTATATTTATGAACTTTCAAACGCGCTGAACCATTTCTACCACGAGACGAAGATCATCGCGGAGGAAGATGAGGCAAAGCGCGCCGGATACATCGGGCTCGTCACGCTGACGAGAGCGTGCCTGACGACCTGCATCGATCTGCTCGGATTCGAGGCGGCGGAGCGGATGTAACGGCCGGAATCGAATCACGCGGAAAAACGAAAGCAAAAGCGGCCGGACGGATACGGGTCTCGCGGGAAAGCGGATCCGGGAGGCGGACGGCCGAAAACCGGCCCCGCGCGAATAAACCGCGGGGGACCGGGCCATATTGAAAACGGAGGATCAACATGTTTAAGAAAGCACGGATCATGGCGTTTGCCCTGACGTTTGCGCTGGCTGCGGCACAGCCCGCGCGGGCCGATATTCTGATCACGCCGCTGGATACGTCCCATGAGAATGGACAGGATGTACAGCAGCCCGGAACGGAACAGCAGGTAAATCAGCAGCCCGGGATGGGGCAGCAGCAGGGACCGGACCTGCAGCCCGAGAACGGACCGCAGCCGCAGGCCCAGACAGGGCCGGGATTTGCGACGGCGTCGCCGCCCCTTGTTTCGTCCGGCAGTTACAGTACAAAGGAGCCGGTGAACACGAACACCGTGCCGCAGGCGGAAACGCCCGGAGCGGGCAGTCAGACGGGGCCCGGAATGGAATCGCAGGCCGGACCGCAGGTGCAGGAACCGCAGCTCCCCGTCCCGCAGGGAGAGAAGCCGCAGATCGAGGCCCAGGCGGGCATCCTGTACGACGCGACGAACGACCGTGTTCTCTTTGAAAAAAATGCGGACACAAAACTGTTCCCGGCGAGCATCACAAAGCTGATGACGGCGATCCTGGTCGTGGAGAACACGAAACCCAACGAGATCGTGACCTATTCAAAGACGGCGACCACCAATCTTGAGTCCGGAGCGGTGACGTTAAGTCTGACGGAGGGCGATCAGGTCTCGGTGCTCGACAGCATGTACGGGCTGCTTCTGCGCTCGGCGAACGAAGTGGCGAACGGGCTGGCCGAGCATGTCGGCGGCAGCATCGCGGGCTTTGCCGATATGATGAACGCGAAAGCGCAGGCGCTCGGGTGCACCAACACGCATTTTGTGAATCCGAACGGGCTCAACAACCCCGATCACTATACGACCTGCCGCGACATGGCGAAGATCGCGAAAGCGGCGTACGCGAACGAGACGATCTGCCGGATCGGCTCTACGTTAAGCTACAAATTCCCCGCCACGAAAAACGCTTCCGAGCGGACCATCGCGCCGGGGCACAAGATGTTATATCCGAACGACTCCCGCTATTACGAGGGGATCGTCGGCGGAAAGACGGGATATACGTCGCTGGCCGGAAACACGCTGGTGACCTGCGTCGAGCGGAACGGCATGCGGCTGATCGCGGTCGTCATGAAGGCGAACGGCACGCATTATACCGATACGAAAAAGATGCTGGATTACGGCTTCTCGGGCACCACGTCCGATCCGGACACCGCGTCTGATCCGAACAGCACGGCGTCCTACAACCGCTGGATCCAGGACGGAGAGATCTGGCGCTTTGAGTTTGCAAACGGGACGCGCGCGGCGAACTGCCTGATCACCGTCGACGGTAAGGATTATCTGTTCGACGCGGAGGGACGGATGCTGACCGGCTGGCAGGTCCGCGGAGACGACTGGTACTATTTCGAGACCAGCGGAGCCATGGCGAAAAATGAATGGAAGCAGGACGCGCAGTACTGGTTCTACCTCGGGAGCGACGGACGCATGGTCCGGAACGCGTGGATCGACAACCAGTATTATGTCGGCGCGGACGGCGCATGGATCACGGGAGCAACAAAATGAAACAGAGATATTGGCTGACCGCCTCCGCGGCAGCCGCAGGCGGGGCCTGTCTGCTGCGGTCGCACTATGAAAGGGATATGCTGGCGACGGATCATTACGAGATCCGCTCGCAGAAGATCCGGGAGGGGGAAAAGAAATTCGTCTTCCTCACCGATCTTCACGACAAGGAATTCGGCGCGGGCAACGGGCGTCTGATCGACGCGGTGCGGGCCGAGAAGCCGGACGCCGTCCTGTGCGGCGGCGACATGATGGTCGTGAAGGGGAGCGCGGACCTTTCCGTCACCCTGGACCTGCTCCGGACGCTGGCGAAAGAGTTCCCGGTGTTCTGCGGAAACGGAAACCATGAGGAGCGCATGAGGCGGGAGACCCATTACTACGGCACCATGTACCGGGATTACCGGAGAGCGCTCAAAGAAGCCGGAGTCGTGTATCTTTCCGACGCGGCGGCGCCTTTCGGGGACGATATCATGATCGTGGGGCTCGATCTCGCGCAGGAGCACTACCGCAAGGGAACGGCCTCCATGAAGCCGGGTTACATCGAAGCGAAGCTCGGGAAAGCGCCCGCGGACCGGTTCTCGGTCCTGATCGCGCATTCCCCCGTCTTCTTTCCCGAATACGCGGCCTGGGGAGCGGATCTTACGCTGTCGGGCCACTTCCACGGGGGCACGGTGCGGATCCCGTTTCTGGGCGGCCTGATGACGCCGCAGTACCAGTTCTTCTACCCGTGGTGCGCGGGGATGTTCAGCCGCGAAAAGACGGACGGCGAGGCGAGCCGCATGATCGTGGGACGCGGGCTCGGCACCCATTCGATCAACATCCGGTTAAACGACAAACCACAAGTTGTTGTGGTGACTATTAAAAAATAATCAATATTTTGGTAAACCTATTTACAGAAGGCAAAAAGTCTGCTATACTGAGACAGTAATGCCAAAGGAGAGAGTTCCGTAAGCGGGGCTCTCTTTTTGCAGACAGGCATCTTGATCAAAAACACCGGGGTGACGCATGGAACTTTCCTACAAACTGGAGAAATTCGAGGGTCCGCTGGACCTGCTCCTTCATCTGATCGAAAAAAACAAAGTGAATATATACGATATTCCGATCGCCGTGATCACGGAACAGTACCTTGACTATGTGAGGCAGATGCAGGAACAGTCGCTCGAGATGGTCAGCGGGTTCCTTGTGATGGCGGTCACGCTCCTTGAGATCAAGACGAAGATGCTGCTCCCGAAGGAGGAGAACGGCGAGGACGAGGAGGAAGACCCGCGCGCCGAGCTCGTGGAGCGGCTTCTCGAATACAAAATGTATAAATGCATGTCGGAGGAATTCCGCGACATGGAAGCGGAGACCGACCGCATCTTCTATAAGGAGCCGACGGTCCCCGAGGAGGTGGCGCAGTACGAGCAGCCGGTCGATCTGGACAGGCTGTTGGACGGCGTGACGCTGCCGCAGTTGAAAAAGATCTTTGAGGCGGTCATGAAGCGGCAGGCGGATAAGATCGATCCGGTCCGCAGCACCTTCGGCACGATCCGCAAGGAGTCCGTGAGCTTGATCCAGCGCATCTCGAGCGTCATGGGATACGCGAGACAACACCGCAGGTTCAGCTTCCGCCATATGCTGGGCAGCGAAAACGACAGGACGGAGATCGTCGTCACTTTCCTCGCGCTTTTGGAGCTGATGAAGATCGGGAAGATCCAGCTCACGCAGGAACGGCCGTTCGACGATATGGTGATCGAAAACATGGAACCCGAGGGCGAGGGCGCGGAAGAGCTGGCGCTCCAGGTGGAGGAATACTGATGGGGATCAACGAAACGGACGCCGGAGCGCAGGCGACGATGGAGGAATTCGGCTGGATCGAGCGAGAGAATGCGCCGGACGAACAGGAGCTTCGGGAGCAGGAAGCTGCGGTCGAGGCCGTGCTCTTTACGATGGGACAGTCGGTGGAGATCCGCCAGCTCGCGGCTGCGCTCCAGTGCGGGAACGACGCGGCGGAGGCGGCCGCGGAGCGCCTGAAAAAACAGTATGAAGAGCGGCAGGGCGGTATGCAGATCGTCCGTCTGGAGGACAGCTACCAGATGTGTACGCGCGCCGATTACTATACGAATCTGATCCGGGTGGCGACCGCTCCCAAGCGTCAGGTCCTGACCGACGTTATGATGGAGACGCTGGCGATCATCGCCTACCGGCAGCCGGTGACGAAACCCGACATCGAGAAGATCCGCGGCGTCAACGCGGACCACGCGGTCAACCGGCTGGTGGAGTACGGGCTGGTCTGCGAGGTGGGACGGCTGGACGCGCCCGGGAGACCGGCGCTGTTCGCCACGACCGAGGAATTCCTGAGGAGATTCGGCGTCGGATCGACCGAGGAACTGCCGGTGATGAATCCCGTGCAGCGCGAGGAGATCCGCTCCGAGGTCGAGGAGGAACTGGACGTCCGGCTCGACGCCGACGGGAAACCGATCGACGAGACGGAGGACGCCGGTCAGGAGGAAACGGAAAACGCAGGGCCGGATGAGACGGCGGAAAAGGAAGAAACAGGGGAGGAAGGAGAACAGGCATGAAGTGCAGCGAGATCAAAGTAATCAAAAAAGACGGAACGCGTGAGGATTTCAATGTCCAGAAGGTCGTTGTGGCGGTCAACAAATCGGCGGAACGCGCCATGATCACGTTTTCCAGGGCGGAGACGAATTTTATCTGCCAGTTCGTCGAGGAGACGGCGGAGTCCCTTGACGTGCCGGAGATCCCGATCGCCAAGATGCACAACATCGTAGAGGGCGCGCTTGAGCGCGTCAATCCGCTGGTCGCCAAGAGCTACCGCGACTACCGCAACTACAAGCAGGATTTCGTGCAGATGCTCGACGAGGTCTACAAAAAGAGCCAGTCGATCATGTACATCGGCGACAAGGAAAACAGCAACACCGACAGCGCACTGGTCTCCACGAAGCGCAGCCTGATCTTCAACGAATTAAATAAATCTCTGTACCAGAAGTTCTTCATGACGGTCGAGGAGCTTCAGGCGTGCCGCGACGGCTACATCTATATCCACGACATGTCGGCCCGCCGCGACACTATGAACTGCTGCCTGTTCGACGTGCAGTCGGTCCTCACCGGCGGCTTCGAGATGGGCAACCTCTGGTACAACGAGCCGAAGACGCTCGACGTGGCGTTCGACGTGATCGGCGATATCGTTTTAAGCGCCGCCAGCCAGCAGTACGGCGGCTTCACGGTAGCCAGCGTCGAGAAGATCCTGGAACCGTACGCCGAGAAATCCTATACCAAATACATCAACAAATACATCGATCTCGGACTCGACGAGGAGAAGGCCAAAGAGGTCGCCTGGAACGACGTGCAGCGCGATATGGAACAGGGCTTCCAGGGCTGGGAGTATAAGTTCAATTCCGTTTCCTCGAGCCGCGGCGACTACCCGTTCATCACCATGACCGCCGGGACCGGGACCGGGCGTTTCGCGAAGATGGCGACGATCACCATGCTGAACGTCAGAAAGAACGGACAGGGCAAGCCCGGACACAAAAAACCGGTGCTGTTCCCGAAGGTCGTGTTCCTCTACGACGAGAACCTGCACGGCCCGGGCGGCGAGCTGGAGGACGTGTTCGAGGCGGGGATCGAGTGCTCGGCAAAGACCATGTATCCCGACTGGCTGTCTCTGACCGGCGAGGGCTACATCGCCAGCATGTACAAGAAATACGGCAAGATCATCAGCCCGATGGGATGCCGCGCGTTCCTCTCCCCGTGGTATGTCCGCGGCGGTATGGAACCGGCGGATGAGAACGACGAGCCGACCTTCATCGGCCGCTTCAACATCGGCGTCGTGAGCCTGCACCTGCCGATGATCCTCGCAAAATCGAGACAGGAGAGCCGCGACTTTTACGAAGTACTTGATTATTACCTGGAGCTGATCCGCAAGATCCATATCCGCACCTATGCGTACCTCGGCGAGATGCGCGCTTCGACGAACCCGCTCGCGTACTGCGAGGGCGGTTTCTACGGCGGACACCTGGGCCTGCACGATAAGATCAAACCGTTACTCAAGACCGCGACGGCTTCCTTCGGGATCACCGCGTTCAACGAGCTGCAGCGGCTCTACAACGGAAAATCGCTGGTCGAGGACGGTCAGTTCGCGCTCGATGTGCTGCGCCACATCAACGAGAAGGTGAACGAGTTCAAGAAGGCGGACGGAAATCTTTACGCGATCTATGCGACGCCGGCGGAGAACCTCTGCGGCCTGCAGGTCAAACAGTTCCGCAAGAAATACGGGATCATCGAGAACGTATCCGACCGCGAGTATGTGAGCAACGGCTTCCACTGCCATGTGACCGAGGACATCACCCCGATCCAGAAACAGGATCTGGAGTACCGCTTCTGGGAGCTTTCCAACGGCGGGAAGATCCAGTATGTGAAATATCCGATCGACTATAATAAAGAGGCGATCAAGTCGCTTGTGCGCCGCGCCATGAAGATGGGCTTTTACGAGGGCGTGAACCTGTCGCTTTCGTACTGCGACGACTGCGGACATGAGGAACTCAACATGGACGTCTGCCCGGTCTGCGGCAGCAAGAACCTCACCAAGATCGACCGCATGAACGGATACCTGAGCTATTCGCGCGTGAAGGGCGATACGAGGCTCAACGACGCAAAGATGGCTGAGATCGCGGAGAGAAAGAGCATGTGATCTCTGACCGGCGAGGTGCGCCGGCGGCGCGGCGCCCGCAGGATATACGGGTCCGGGCAGATACCGGCGGGAACGGGCGTTATGGCACGGTTTCGGCTCACCTGCGCTATTGCGGCAGCAAAGCCGAATACCGGCGGAAACAGGCGTTATGGCACGCCGGCTGTGACGTGTGACGAGGAGTTTAACGAATATGCGCTACCACAACATAACCAAGGACGATATGCTGAACGGCGACGGCCTGCGGGTCGTTCTCTGGGTCGCGGGATGCAGCCATCACTGTAAAAATTGCCAGAACCCCATCACATGGGACGTCGACGGCGGCCTGCCGTTCGACGAGGCCGCGAAGGAGGAGCTGTTTGCGGAGCTTAAAAAACCGTATATCTCCGGAGTCACGTTTAGCGGCGGGGATCCACTCCATCCGGCGAATCGGGAGGATGTCGGGGAACTGATCATGCAGATCAACCGGGAGTACCCGGACAAGACGATCTGGATCTACACCGGCTATCTCTGGGACGAGGTCCGGGATCTGCCTTATGTCAAAAAGGCGGATGTGCTGGTCGACGGAAAGTTCGTCGAGGCGCTGAAGGACAATACGCTGCACTGGAAGGGCAGCTCGAATCAGCGCGTGATCGACGTGAAGCGGACGTTCGCGGAAGGGAAGATCGTGCTGCACGCGTGAGAGGGCGGAGCGCGGTTTTGGGCTGCGCGATGTTTCTCAGAAAGTATGTCCTGAAAGAAATTTTGTTCATAAAAAATTTGCTCATAGCTTGTCGAATTCGGTTGCAAGTTTCAATGCGTTATGATATGATAAAAACAATCTGGCGGAGCGTTCGCTTCCGCCTTTTTGTATCTTATAGTTCTATGTGATCCGTGCAGTTTCTGCAGACGTTTCACAAGGTGTTTTTAGAACGGAGTTTTTATGACAAAACCTGACAGCTCCAACCGTGAGCACAAGGCCAGTGCGTTTACCGCGTATTTCGGCATTCCGGAAAATGCTGCGGATCTGTACCGGTCCTTAAGCCATACGAAAGATATTGACGCTGCCGATATTGAATTCATGACCTTGCAGGGTGTTATGTTCCTGGCGCGAAAAAATGATATGGCGTTTAGGGTCAGAAAGAAGGTGCTGGTGATCGGAGAACACCAGTCGACTTTGAATTACAATATGCCGCTGCGCAGCGCGATCTATTACGGACGAACGATGGAAAAGCTTATTCCGCCGAGGAGCATCTACAAGACCGGAAAGATCCTGATCCCCACGCCGGAATTCTATGTATTTTATAACGGTCTCAAGGATCAGCCGGCGGAACAGACCCTGAAACTTTCGGATTCTTATCTTGAAAAGACACAGGCGCCTATGCTAGAATTGGAGGTGAAAATGATCAACATCAATCCATCAGCGGGACACCCGATCCTTACGGAAAGCCGAGCACTATATGAGTATTCGTATTTCAACCAGAAGATCCGCGATTATCTGGATTCCGGGCTGGAGCGGGAGACGGCGATCCGACAGGCGATGCAGGACTGTCTGCAGGAGGGCATCATGGTGGATTTCATTCAGGAACATGGTTCTGAGGTGATAAACATGCTGTTTACGGAGTTCAACATGGAGGACGCTCTGGAAGTGCGCGGAGAGGAGCGGTACGCAGAGGGAAGAGCGGATGGAAAGGCAGAGGGGAAAATTGAAGGAAGAATAGAAGGAAAGGCAGAGGGTGAAGCCCGCCTGGTGCGTATCGTTCGGGCCAAACTGGCAAAGGGATTTTCCGAGACGGAGATCGCCGGTATACTGGAAACGGATGAGGAATTTATCTCCGGGATCGCGTCCCTGATCCAGGCATATCCGGAGGCGGACGACCGGACGATCGCCGGGTACTATCTGGGAAAAATGCCGAAGGAAATGCAGGATGCCAGCCATTCCGGCTCCGCAGACCGTGAGACCGGGGATCCTGCGTAAACGGGGAGAGACATTCTATCACAGCGACTGGGGCTGGGAACTGAAAGATCGCTGAGACCGAAAGCAAGCCATGCTGCCCGGAGACGGTTTTCGCATTTTCCGGTGGCATTGCCGCGCAAAGTATAGTACAATGAGATTTGCAGGACGTCTGAGAACGTCCGGGACGGGAAAATGCCCGTTGACAGGAAAATCCCCGACCGCGGGAAAACGCCTGGCGACAGGAAAATCCCTGACCGCGGAAAAACGTCCGGGATGGGAAAATGCCCGGCGACAGGGAAGAACCCCGGGAATAGGGAAGGACCACTGAAACAGAGAGATTCCCGTAAACGAAAAGAACAGGAGAAATCATATGAAGCGGATCGCGAAGTTTGAAAAAGTGAGTTTCGAGCAATATAAGAAGGACTGGCTGGACATGGAGCCGGGCGACGGCGAGGAGCGGATCCGCGAGGTCTACGATGCGATCCGTCTGCCGAAGCGCGCGACGGCGGGTTCGGCCGGGTACGATTTTTTTGCGCCGTATGACTTTACGCTGAAGGCCGGAGAAAGCACGAAGATTCTGACCGGCATCCGGTCGCGGATCGACGAGGGCTGGGTGCTAAAGATCTATCCGCGAAGCGGACTGGGTTTCAAATACCGCTTGCAGCTCAACAACACGGTCGGAATTATCGACAGCGACTATTACGGCGCGGACAATGAGGGCCATATCCAGATCAAGCTGACGAACGACGGCAGAGAGGGAAAGACGATGGGAATCGCCGCGGGGACCGGATTTGCGCAGGGGATCTTCGTTGAATACGGCATCACCGAGGATGACGAGGCGACCGAGATCCGAAGCGGCGGCTTCGGAAGCACGACAAAGTAAGCTACGGGGTATGGAGGCCCAAGGACAGCGGGACATCGGAAAAACAGGCTTTCGGAAAAGCGGATTTTTGAAGCGGCGGAAGCCGAAAAAACAAGTCCTGCAAAGCGGAGGAAAGAATGGATCGGCTGAAAGAGAAAAAGACAGAAGAATGTTCGTCAAAACAAACGGCATGCACCGTGTTTTTTGCCATAACGGTTCTGGTCGCCCTGCTTCTCGCGGGCTGCGGGATCTCGAAGGAGCGGCTGGAAGCCAGAGAGACGGGGATCGCGCTCCTGGAGAGAGGGGATTATGACGGAGCGATCGCGCAGTTTGAAGAACTGATCGACGGGGCGACACGGGTCACGGATTTCGAGACGGACATCTTAAAATACCGCGCGGAAGCGGAATTTTTAAGCGGCGATGCGGAAGCGGCCGCCTATACCTACGATATCCTGAACCGGGTCGATGAAAAGAAAGCGGAATACTGCTATCTGGAAGCACTGTGCCTTGCAAAGAGCGGTGATGCGGAGAAAGCGCGCGAACAGATCGACGCCGGAAGAGAACTGGACGAAAAGGCGGAGCAGCCCGGTTTTACGGAAGCGATGGAGGCGCTGGCGGCCGCGTACACGGATGCCGGGGACCTGCCCGGAGCGGAAGGAATCTACCATGAACTGATCGGGCTCGGGATCAATGCCGCGGAGAACTACAACCGGCTGGCGCTGGCGGCGATCGGCCAGGAAGAGTACGAACAGGCGCTTGAGCTGATCGCAGAGGGGCTCTCGGCGGCATCCGGCGAGGCAGCAGGACAGAGCGATCCGGCGGCCGGCGGGTCGGCCGGACAGGACGGCGCTGCGGCAGATACGGACCGGACCGCTGCCGCGGGAAACGCGAAGCGCGACCTGCGGTTCAACGAGGCGGTCTGCTACGAATATATGGGAGATTTTGAGCGGGCGCTTGAACTGTTCAGGAATTATGCTTCCGAATTCGGAAGCGATGAGGAAGCGGAACATGAGATCGCGTTCCTCGAGACAAGATGACCGAATGGGGCCCTGCGGGACGTGCAAAGCCCCAGGGAACGACAGGGCCCGCGGGGACGAAAGGAGCGACACGCCCCAAAGGGACGGATACAGCCCCAAAGAGTCGGGGCAGAATCCCGACTGAACGAATATAGAAAGGAACCTGCATGGCGGAACTGATAGAGACCGGCGAACGGCCGGAACGGGTGATCCTGTTCGCGGCCGGGACGGAGCGCGGCGAGCTGAACGATTCGCTGGATGAGCTCGAGGAGCTTGTCGCGACGGCCGGAGCGCTCACAGCCGGGAGACTGATCCAGAGCCGGGAGAGCATACACCCGGCGACGTATCTCGGAAAAGGAAAGATCGACGAACTGAAGGAGCTGATCTGGGAACTGTCGGCCACCGGCGTGGTCTGCGACGACGAACTGTCCCCGACACAGCTTAAGAACCTGGAGGACGTCCTCGAGACGAAGGTCATGGACCGCACGATGGTGATCCTGGACATCTTCGCGGCTCGGGCCAGAACGCGCGAAGGCAAGATCCAGGTCGAACTCGCGCAGCTCCGCTACCGGGCCGTCCGGCTCGTCGGCCTGCGCAACTCGCTCTCGCGTCTCGGCGGCGGCATCGGCACCCGCGGCCCCGGCGAGAAAAAGCTGGAGATCGACCGGCGCCTGATCCACGAGCGGATCGGCCAGCTCAAGGACGAGCTGGAGGACGTAAAGCGTCACCGGGAAGTGGTGCGCAAAAAGAGAGAACGCGGCGGCGCACTGACGGCGGCCATCGTCGGCTACACGAACGCCGGGAAATCGACGCTGCTAAACAGGCTGACGCAGGCGGACATCCTGGCAGAGGACAAGCTGTTCGCGACGCTCGATCCGACCACGCGCGCGTTCGTGCTCCCAGGCGGCGAGACCGTGCTCCTTACGGATACGGTCGGCTTTATCCGGAAACTGCCGCACCATCTGATCGAGGCGTTCCGCAGCACGCTGGAGGAGGCGAAATACTGCGACGTGATCCTGCACGTCGTCGACTGCGCGAACCCGCGAATGGACCTGCAGATGCATGTGGTGTACGAGACGCTGCGCAGCCTGGACATAAAGGACAAGGAGATCGTCACGGTATTCAACAAGACCGACAAGGAGGGGGCCGACCTTGCGGCCCGCGACATGGTCTCGGACTACCGGGTGCGGATCTCCGCGAAAACGGGCGAGGGCCTTGACGAACTGGCTGGGATCCTGGAGACGATCCTGCGGAACCGGCGGATCTATTTCGAGAAGGTGTTCCCCTATCCGCAGGCCGGAAAGATCCAGCGGATCCGCAAGAGCGGACGCATTTTGAGCGAAGAATATCTGGAAGACGGAATTCATGTAAAAGCGAGCGTTCCGGCCGAACTATTTGAGGAATTGTATCGATAACATTCGAAATTAGACACAATATCTGGTTTTCGGTAAAAATTTGAAACTAGATATTGTGTTTTTAATTCCTTTCTGCTATAATAAATCTCAGCCGTTTTTTTGAAACATTTGAGAAAGGGGAAAGCACTATGATACAGGTCATCAAGCGCGATGGGGAGATCGCGGAATTCAATCTGAACAAGATCACGGAAGCAATCAGGAAGGCTTTCAAGGCCACAAAGAAGGTGTACAGCGACGAGATCCTTGAACTGCTGGCTCTGCGCGTCACGGCGGACTTCCAGTCCAAGATGCGCGACGGCCAGATCTCCGTCGAGGAGATCCAGGACAGCGTCGAGCACGTTCTCGAGGAGACGGGCTACACCGACGTGGCCAAGGCTTACATTTTATATAGAAAACAGCGCGAGAGGATCCGCAACATGAAGACCACGATCCTTGACTACAAGGACGTCGTCAACAGTTATGTCAAGGTCGAGGACTGGCGCGTGAAGGAGAACTCCACCGTCACCTATTCGGTCGGCGGCCTGATCTTAAGCAACTCCGGCGCGATCACGGCCAACTACTGGCTGTCCGAGATCTACGACGCGGAGATCGCGGCCGCGCACAGAAACGCGGACCTTCATCTCCATGACCTGTCCATGCTGACCGGTTACTGCGCAGGCTGGTCCTTAAAGCAGCTGATCCAGGAAGGTCTCGGCGGGATCCCCGGAAAGATCACCTCTTCTCCGGCAAAGCACCTCTCCGTGCTCTGCAACCAGATGGTGAACTTCCTCGGCATCATGCAGAACGAGTGGGCGGGCGCGCAGGCGTTCTCGTCGTTTGACACCTACCTTGCCCCGTTCGTCCGCGTGGACAACCTGGACTATCCGGCGGTAAAGAAGTGCGTCGAGTCCTTCATCTACGGCGTCAACACGCCGAGCCGCTGGGGCACGCAGGCTCCGTTCTCCAACATCACACTCGACTGGACCGTGCCGGACGACATGGCGAACCTTCCGGCGATCGTCGGCGGAAAAGAGATGGATTTCACCTACGGCGACTGCAAGCCGGAGATGGATATGATCAACCGCGCCTTCATCGAGACGATGATCGAAGGCGACGCGAACGGCCGCGGCTTCCAGTATCCGATCCCGACCTACTCGATCACCAAGGAGTTCGACTGGTCCGATAACCTGAACAACCGCCTGCTGTTTGAGATGACCGCAAAGTACGGCACCCCGTATTTCTCCAACTATATCAACAGCGATATGAAGCCCAGCGATATCCGCAGCATGTGCTGCCGCCTGCGCCTCGACCTGCGCGAACTGCGCAAGAAGACCGGCGGATTCTTCGGCTCCGGCGAGAGCACCGGATCGGTCGGCGTCGTTACGATCAATATGCCGCGTATCGCCTACCTGGCGAAGAATGAGGAAGATTTCTACGAGAGGCTGGATCACATGATGGATCTGGCGGCCCGCTCCTTAAAGACCAAGCGCGAAGTCATCACCAAGCTTCTGGACAGCGGCCTTTATCCGTATACCAAGCGCTACCTGGGCACCTTCGAGAACCACTTCTCGACGATCGGCCTGATCGGCATGAACGAAGCCTGCCTGAACGCGAAGTGGATCCGCAAAGACCTGGTGAGCCCAGAGGCCCAGCAGTTCACGAAGGAAGTCCTGAATCACATGCGCGACCGCCTCATCACCTACCAGGAGATGTACGGCGACCTCTACAACCTTGAGGCGACCCCGGCGGAGTCCACGACCTACCGTCTCGCCAAGCACGACAAGGAGCGCTATCCGGATATCATCACGGCTGGCTGCTCCGAGAACGGCACTCCGTACTACACGAACAGCTCCCACCTGCCGGTATCCTACACGTCCGATGTGTTCGACGCGCTCGATATCCAGGATGAGCTGCAGACGCTCTACACCTCCGGCACCGTGTTCCACGCGTTCCTCGGAGAGAAGATGCCCGACTGGAAGGCGGCGGCCAAGCTGGTGCGCACGATCGCCGAGAATTACCGACTTCCGTACTATACGCTGTCCCCGACCTACTCGATCTGCCGCGAGCACGGCTATCTGACCGGCGAGCACTTCACCTGCCCGGTCTGCGGCGAAAAGGCCGAGGTCTACAGCCGGATCACCGGATACTACCGTCCGGTACAGAACTGGAACGACGGCAAGGTGCAGGAGTACAAGGAAAGAAAGCTCTACGACGTCGGAAACTCCGTGTTAAAGAAGAATCCGGAGGCGTCGAAGCAGGTCTCGCAGGCCGTTCTGGAGGCCCAGGAGGAGCTTAAAAAGACGGCGACGGCCGTAGCGGAGCCGCAGGAGATCCCGGTAAAGAACGGAGTTTACCTCTTTACGACGAAGACCTGCCCGAACTGCAAGATCGCCAAAAAGTTCCTTGAGAACGAGGAGTACGAGATCGTGGATGCGGAGGAGAACCCCGAGCTTTCCGACGCGCTCGGCATCATGCAGGCGCCGACGCTGGTGATCGTGCATGACGGAGAGATCCGCAAGTTCGTGAACGCCTCGAACATCAAGAAATATGTCGATTCCGAGAGATAACAGACAAATTATACATAAGACAAAAAACGACCGCCGCGACAGAGATCTTGCTCCTGCCGCGGCGGTCGCGCATTTTAAGGGGATTCCTGTCACATTGGAATGGTTTCTGTCAGACCTCCCAGTCGGACGCCAGAAAGCCTTCCCCGTAAACCTCCTTCGCTTCCGATACGATCACGAAAGCGTCTTTATCGATCCCGTAAACGATCTTTTTCGCCCGGTAGAACTGCTTGCGGTCCATGACACAGATCACGGTCTCGCCCTCGGTCCCCGAGTATGCTCCGCGGCTCTTGAACATGGTACAGCCGTGGCCGAGCTTATCCATCAGCTCGGCTGCGATCTCATGCGAACGCGGCGAGATCACGGTGATCATCGTGCTGCGGTTCTGGCCGTAAAGCAGAAGGTCGATCACATAGGACGACACGGTCATGGTGATCAGACCGTAAAGACCGGATTCGATGTTGCGGAATACCAGCATGGAAGCGCCGATGATCGTCATGTCCGTGAGCATCACCGCGAAGCCGGTCTGCATATGCGGCCGGAATTTCTGGAGCAGCTTTGCCATGATATCGCCGCCGCCGGTGGTGGAGCCGCGCAGGAAGGCGACCGCGAGGCTGGCGCCGACAAGGATCCCGCCGAAAAGGCAGGAGAGCATCTTATCGCCGGTATAGACCGGAACATACGGCGTGATGATAAAATCGAGGGTCAGCGTCACGATCAGAACGGTCTTTAGCGTGCGGATCGTTTTCTGCTTCCCGAGGTAGACCCAGGCCGAGATCAGGAGCGGGATGTTGATCAGCAGGGTCGCGAATCCGATCGGAACCGCTGTGAGCCGGTTGAGGAGAATTGCCAGACCGCTCGCCCCGCCGGGGGCAATGTCGATGCTGTCGATGAAACAGTGAAGTCCGATCCCCTGAAGGAGACCGCAGATGATGTCGGCAACCAGATCAAGGGCAAATTCCCGGACGAAAACCGCTTGTTTTTTCATGTTCAAGGTCCTTTCCGTATTTCGATAACGCCGCGTGCGCGGCTTTGGCGTCTAATATTAGTAAGCCAGAAACGGGGGAAAAAGTCAAGCGGGAATATATTTAACAAAATTGTAATAAATTTTAAAAAACAGGAATGTCATTCTGTCCAAAAAACCAGTATTATTTGGGGATAATCTTTGGATGATGTGCAAAAATGAAATATATTTTTAAAAATTATGAAGTAAAAATGTAACAAAAATGAAAAACATATCTTGACTTTCACACGGGTCGTCCTCTATAATCACAGTCAACCGGCGGGAACGCCGGGAATCATAACCATTGGCAGATGGAGAAAAGAGGAAGATCCATGAAACAGATGTGGAACTCATTTCTCCGGACAGTTTTCCGATTCGTAAAAACGCTTTTCCGGACGGCGTCTGAACGCGCGCGCCGGGGAGCGGTCGTACTGACGGCAGGAATAGCGGTCATGACGGTGGTTACGTTTGCAGCGAACGACTCTTTCGGAAGCACGAGGGATGTGCTGGCTGCACTCGCGTATGTGAGAGCGGCGTCGGACGCGGCGGAAACTGAACTGGAGCAGACGAAGGAAGAAACCCTGACCGGGACCGAAGCTGCGACAGAGAAAAAGCGGGGGATCGGCCCCGGATTTGAAGAACAGAACAGGGAAACGGAGAAACCGGAGAACACAGAGATACAAAATACGCAGGAAAGCGGCGGAACGGAGAAAAACGGAGAGGAACGCCCGGAAAGCGCCGTAAGCGGCGCGGAGACGGAACCCGAAACGGAACCGGAGACAAAACCGGCCTCGGCAGGGGCGATCTCCTATACGGCGAATGACTACCGCGTCCTGCAGAGGATCGTCCAGGCGGAAGCGGGAGACTGCGATATGAAGGGGCGCATTTTAGTCGCCAATGTCGTCATGAATCGCGTTCGCAGCAGTCAGTTCCCGAACACGATAACCGGAGTCGTCTATGAGCGGCAGCAGTTCTCGCCGGTGGGGAACGGGACGATCAACACCTGCAGGGTAACGGAAAAGACGGTGGAGGCGGTCGACCGGGCGCTGGCCGGAGAAGACTATTCGCAGGGAGCGTTGTATTTCATGAACCGCCGGACGGCGGCGAAGAAAAACGTGCGCTGGTTCGACAGCCATCTGGAATACCTGTTCGAGCACGATGGACACGAATTTTTCCGGTAGGAAGGATCCGGGAACGGCCTCAGTAAACAGGAAAAAGCGGGAGATGCCGGAACAGACGGAGGAAGCGGCGTGCGGGAATTTTTGGAACAGGCGGAGGAAACGGCGCGCGGGAATTCTTGGAACAGACGGAGAACGCCATCTGCGCGGGAGATCTCGGAAACAAATTGACAATTTCCGCGGGGTATGGTGTAATAAAGGTAGTCTTTAGCAAAGGGGTACCCGAATGAGAAAACAGCATATTTTCTTTGACCTTGACGGAACATTGACCGATTCCATGCCGGGCATCACCCGCGCCGTGCAGTATGCGCTCCGCCACTACGGATTCATCGTGGAGGATCTGAATACGCTGCGGCCGTTCGTGGGTCCGCCGCTCCATGAGAGCTTCATGCAGTATTACGATTTCCCGGAACCGAAAGCGCGCGAGGCGGTCCTGGTTTTCCGCGAATACTATAACGACATCGGATGGAAGCAGAACGCGCCCTACGCCGGCGTGGAGAAGATGCTGACGGATCTGCTCGACGACGGGCGCAGGCTCTACATAGCGACCTCCAAACCGGAAGGGATCGCCGGGCGCGTCCTTGAACATTTCGACCTGACAAAATATTTTACGTTTGTCGGGGCGGCGAAGGAGGACAACACCCGCATCAAGAAGTACGACGTCATCGACTATGTGGTCGAAAGCTGCGGTCTTCCGGATAAGAATGAGATCGTGATGGTCGGCGACCGGAGCCACGACATCGCGGGCGCGCACATCGCCGGGGTCGAGGCGATCGGCGTCCTCTACGGCTACGGAAGCCGCGAGGAACTGGCGGGAGCGGGAGCGGACTGGCTGACGGACACGCCGCAGACGCTCACGGAGCTCATCAAAGGCATGTAGGATCCGGCCGCTTATTTTCTAAAAACCGTTGCTTATTTTCTAAAAAAAGGAACTTGTAAAAAGGTACGGTATGCGGTATAATATGAGTATCCGAAAAGAGCGGATGCACTTTTAAACGGATCGGTTGCGAATCCTGGAATGTTCGATACTCCTGCTTATTTTGAACCTACATTATGACAAACGGGATTCCTATATTTCCAGGCGGATGTCAGGCCTCCTCCGAGTGGAAGGCAGAAGTCTGGATGCGGTCGCCCACCTAGCAAAGCTAGGAGTCAATTATGCAGGAACCGGCATTTTGGGATTGCGAAAGATAAAAGCAGCGAGAAATCGCTGCTTTCTTTCGGTTGGGGCTTTCTAATTTTCTGAAATTATGGTATAATATTCGCGAAAGCAATGAGCCAGGCGAAAGCGGACAAGGAGGAAATTGCCCATGCTTGCATGAGGGCAATTTCGGAGTTGGACGGTTTCATCGGGCGAAGCCCGTGAACGAGGGAAACGGGAGTTTCCCGAGTGGCCCGGCGAATGTATGCAAGCCGAAGGCGATGCGCGAGCTTAGTGCGAGTAATACCCAGACACTTAACGAATCGGAGCGGAAGCGAACGATGAGTTTAGTGAATGCGGTATGATGAACCATAAGGTCAGAATACATACGGGAAAGGATCAGAAGATGAAGGACCGGCGGTTTCAGCGATACATTTACACAGGCGTGACAGCGGTTTTGGTGATCGCCGTCTCGGTTCTGGTGGTCTTTGCGTTTATCGAGCGGAGAGCGCTGCTTGAATTCTGGAACAAGGTCCTGGAGATCCTCGCCCCCATCATTTACGGGGCCGTGTTCGCGTTCCTGCTGACGCCGGTATATAATTTTGTCTGCGGTGCCGTGGAAAAAGCCCTGAAAGGACGCGTCCGGGACGAAAAGACCGTGCGCGCCGCGGGAAGAACGGCCGCGACGGCGGCGAGCGCGCTGTTCCTCTACCTTATCTTTTCCGGCCTGATCCGCCTGGTGATCCCACAGCTCTACGCGAGCATCGTCAGGATCGTCAATACCATGCCGACCTATGTGCAGAACATCCAGACATGGATCACAAACGTGTTTGCGAACAATCCCTCGCTGGAGGACACGATCCTGGAGATCTACAGGCAGTCCGTGGACGCCTTCCAGACATGGGCGGGCGAAAAACTGATCCCGAACCTCCAGAACCTGGAAAACCTGCGCAATCTTGAACGGCTTTTCGGAAGCCTCACGAACGGCGTGCGGAGCCTCATCAATCTGGCGATGAACGTGCTCATCGGCTTTATCGTCATGGTCTATCTGCTGAACATTAAGGAGACGCTGGCGGCACAGATGAAAAAGGCGACCTACGCGTTCCTTCCGCTCCACATCGCCAATGAAACGGTCGAGGAATTCAGGTATATTCATCGCGTGTTCTCAGGATTCTTTATCGGCAAGCTGATCGATTCCCTGATCATCGGGATCCTGTGCTTCATCCTGATGAAGATCCTGCGCCTTCCGTTTGAACTTCTGATCAGCGTGATCATCGGCGTAACGAACATTATCCCGTTTTTCGGCCCGTTCATCGGGGCCGTTCCCAGCGCGATCCTGGTTTTTTTGATCAGTCCGCTGAAGTGCGTCTATTTTATCCTTCTGATCCTTGCCCTGCAGCAGTTTGACGGCAATATTCTCGGCCCGAGGATCCTCGGCAACTCGACGGGGCTTTCGAGCTTCTGGGTGCTGTTTTCCATCCTGCTGTTCGGCGGTCTGTTCGGCTTTGTCGGCATGATCATCGCGGTGCCGTTCACGGCGGTCGTCTTTGACGTGATGGCGAAGTTCCAGTATTATTTCCTGCGCCGGAAAAAGCTCTCGCCCGACACGCGCGACTACATCAAGCTTGCGCGGATCGATGAGGACAACGGCGATTATATCGAACACAAATAAGAGGTGTTATGAGAGAATCGAACAAACTGATCAACTGGGTGGCGGCGGTCTCGACCCTGATCGTCGCCCTGCTTATTGTTATCGTGTTTGCGGGCCGGGAAAACGGACAGGTGTCCCGCGCCATGGCCTCGCGCGTGATCGCGCTTACGGTGGCGTCGAAGGACGAGATCATCGACGGCGGACCGGACCGGTCGTGGTTCCCGGAAAATCTCCAGGACGAGTGGTATGTGTCCTATATGGACTATCTTTACCAGAGCGGGAGACTGGATTCGAAGACGTGTCCGGCGACGGAGGACAGCGCACTCTCGGCCGTGACGGCCGGCGACCTTTCGGACATCGTGCTCTCTCTGGGCGACAAAGCGTCCGGGGAACTGTCGGAATATGTCCTGGAAAAAGGCGGAAGAAAGGCGAAACACGCCGTCGGACGCGACGATTTCTGGGAGTTTTACGACAAATTCCGCGCGGCGGCCGACGAGACCGGAGCGGTCCGCGAGCTGGTGACCGATCTTTACGGGACGCCGGACAACGTCGAGGCGGCTGCGGCGTGGACCGCGTACACGAAAGACGGGCGGTTCCTGTTCGAGGGCCTGTATCTGGATCCGTATATCGACTGCAGTCTGCGGTTTCTGGTCCGCGACTCGGAGATCATCAAGCTCGAGGAGGTCGTCTCGGAGGAGATCGTCTATGAGAACGCCTGGATATCCGGCTTTGACGACGGGAACGTGACGGTCTTTATCGGAAATATCACCCGGAAGTTCCCGGTCCGCGGCGTCCTGAAAAACGAGGAGGAGCTCTCCGGCCAGATCGGCGATCTGTATCTGAAAAAGGGACGGCCGGAGCGACTGGTGCTGAAACGCGAGCGCGTGAAGGGAACGGTCCTCGCCGTGCGCGAGAACGAGATCGAGATCGAGGGCTACGGGCTGGTCCCGCTGGCCGATAATTTCAAGATCTACCGCACATACGGCGTCCTGCGCGAACAGCAGAAGCGGGACATCCTGGTCGGCTATCATATGCAGGAGTTCGTTGTGGCAAACGGGGAGATCTGCGCGGCGCTGACGACGGAACGGCCCGAGATCGATACGATCCGCATCCTGCTGATGACGGATAACTTCCGGTCGCTGTTCCACGACAGAATCGTGCTTTCCTGCGACAGCATGGCGGTCCTGGAGTACGGCGACGAGCAGGACAAGAAGACGCAGTCGGTAGCGGCCGGGGATAAGGTGACGATAGACATGTCGGATCGGCGGCTTTCGGGCGGGCGCATGATATTCCGGTCCGCCAACGAGGGCGGCATGATCACGGTCCATTCGCTGTCGCGCGGACAGGGGACCCCGGTCTATCCCGGCCATATGGAGATCACAAAGGAAGCCGACGGCCTGCTTTTGCTGAACGAGGTGGATCTGGAAGAGTACCTGAAACGGGTCGTGCCGAGCGAGATGCCGCAGAGCTATGAGAACGAGGCGTTAAAGGCGCAGGCCATCTGCGCGCGGACCTATGCGTGGAGCAAGATCCAGGGCAGCACATACTCGCAGTACGGCGCGCATGTCGACGACAGCACGGGCTATCAGGTCTACAACAATACGGAGACCTACGAGTCGACCGACCGGGCCGTCAACGAGACGTTCGGCCAGGTGCTCGCCTACGGAGACAAACCGATCGAGGCGTTCTATTACTCGACTTCGTGCGGCTACGGAACGGACGGGAGCGTCTGGGGCTCGGATCCCTCGGAGCTGCCGTACCTGAAGGCGCGTTTTATCGGCGAGAAGGAAAAGGCACGGAACATCAGCTCCAACGACGTATTCGGCGAGTTCATAAAGGACGCCGGGATCGAATCGTATGAATCCGCTTTTGCGATGTACCGCTGGAATATGAAAACGAACAGCAACATCCTTTCCGAGAAGATCGGCGGAGTGGGGCGGATCACCGGGCTTACGGTCACGGAGCGCGGCCCCGGCGGCGTGGCGAAAACGCTGAAGGTCCTGGGGACCGACGGCGAGAAGACGTTCAGCGGCCAGAGCAGGATCCGGAGCGTCCTCGGGAACGCGCGGATCTCCATTAAGCGGAACGACGGGAGCACGACGGACGGATGGGATTCTCTGCCGAGCGCGTTTATCTATATCGAAAACGACGGAACGGGAGACGACGGCGTGACGTCGTTTACGATCTACGGCGGCGGCTCCGGCCACGGCGCCGGTATGAGCCAGAACGGCGCGCAAGGAATGGCGAAGGCAGGTAAAACCTGTCTTGAGATCCTGCGATTCTTCTATAACGAATGCGAGATCGCGGACATCGACGATTTTGAATGATGCGGGAGGAAAAAATTTTCCGGATCCCGTGTATAGAACGGAGGAAGACGGAAATAATAGAAGTATCAACAAAAGAGAAAGATTAATACTTATCCTCCCCTTTTTAGCCGGTTCCACTGCAGCGATGCGGCGGAACCGGTTTTTTACTGCGGACGCCGGGCCTTCTTTTGCGGAGGCCCGGCGGGATAAGTCAAAGGACCGACGGTCATTTGTTTAAGGATCGACGGCCATTTTCCCAAGGACCGGCGATCATTTTCCTTCGGAGCTTCCCGCAATCCGCCCGGCGATCAGGCACAGAAGGATCGTGGCTGCCATATCCGGCAGGGTGTTTCCCACCACGATATCGACCGTCATCAGGAAGCGGTAGAGTGCGAAGCCGACGATCCAGATGATCAGGTTTTTCGCACAGACCGCGTGATCGCTGAAGTCCTGTTTCAGGAAGAAGAAGTCGGCGATCTGGATGGCGATCATGGGAGCGAACACGGAGCCGATTAGGTAGAGGAAATCGGTAATGTCGTCCATGGGGAACAGGATAGCGCCCACCGTGCCGATCACGGCCGCCGCCACGGCTGCCCATTTTCCGTTCAGCCTGGCGGAGACGGACTCACTGGAGATGCCGGCGGACCAGGCGTCGAGGAAGGTGGTGGTGACGGTGGAGAATACGATGATGATGAGCCCCGCCGCTCCCAGACCGGCCCGGACCATGATCTGGGCGATGTCGGAGCCGCCGGTGAGGATGGCCGCGCCCATGCCGATGACATACATCCAGCAGCTGACCGCGCCGTAAACGATGGCGCTGGCGGCGGTGGCCTTCACCGGCTCTTTGGCCTCGCGGGTATAGTCCGCGATAAGGGGCAGCCAGCTTAAGGGCATGGCGACCGAAAGCTCCACGGCCGCGCCGAAGGTCAGCCCGTCATCCGCGACCGGCGCCGCGCCGCCGCCCGTGAAAATAATGGCGGAGAGGACGAGAGTCAGCAAAAACAGGGCTCCCATGGCTATGGTATTGATCTTCCCCAGATTGGTGATGCCGATCAGGATCCAGAGGATGATCAGCCCGCCGATGACGAGGCTCCAGACCCAGCCGCCCACATTCCATACGCCGGAGGCGGCAAGAGCGCCGTCATAGATCATGATGGCGGTCCAACCCACCAGCTGGAGAATGTTTAACAGGGCAAACAGCAGGCCGCCTTTTGATCCGAAGCTCATTTTGACGGTCTCCATGGCGCTTTTGCGGGCTTTGCCGCCGATAAGCCCGGCTAAAAAGAGCATCCCGCAGCCGATGATGTGTCCGAGAAGGATCGCTGCGATCCCCTTTCCGAAGCCAAGCGACGCCAGATAAGTGCCAGTGAGGATCTCGGCGATCGACACGCCTGCGCCGAACCAGATCAGGCCGTTCTCAAATACGGAGGTACGTTTTGTTTCCATTGTCCGCACCTCCCTATGCAAATTTGCCGGTCAGGGCAAAGGCGTGGTCCATGGGCCCGCGTCCGGCCCCCAGGTCCAGCATGGCGGCCAGAGCACCGGAGAGATATTCCTTCGCCAGACGGATGGATTCCTCGAGGGAAAAGCCCTTGGCCAGGTTGGCGGCGATGGCGCTGGAAAGCGTGCATCCGGTGCCGTGGGTATTGGGGTTATCGATGCGGCGGCCGTAAAACCAGTTATACTTGCCGTTATGGTAGAGAAGGTCGTTGGCGTCGGAGAGACTGTGGCCGCCTTTGCAGAGGACGGCGCAGCCCCAGACATCGCCGATCTGCTTTGCCGCCGTCTCCATATCCTTTTCGGAGCGGATAGCGAGCCCGGAGAGGACCTCGGCTTCCGGAATGTTGGGAGTGATGACCGCGGCGATCGGCAAAAGCTCCGCCTTTAGCGTCTCAATGGCGTCGTCATCGATGAGTTTTGAGCCGCTCGTGGCCACCATCACCGGATCGACCACGATATTTGACGCCTCGTAGTGTTTCAGACGCGCCGCGATGACGCGGATGAGAGCCGCCGAGGAAACCATGCCGATCTTGACCGCGTCGGGACGGATATCGTCGAATACCGCGTCGATCTGCATCTGTAAAAATTCAGGCGTTGTCTCAAAGATACCTGTTACGCCGGTGGTGTTCTGGGCGGTCAGCGCCGTAATGGCGCTCATGCCGAATACCCCATTCATGGTCATCGTTTTCAGATCGGCCTGAATCCCGGCGCCTCCGCTGGAATCACTGCCAGCGATCGTCAATGCTGTTTTTTTCATGTTTTTCTCCTTTCTTTGGTAGCATTGAAGTTTTATATTGCGACGGAAGGTGGTGCCCCCGATCCGCCGCAGTCTTCCGCAGCCTTTAAAGGTCGGCGGCGAACTGCCAGAAAATATCGGATTCTGTAAAATCCTTTAAATAACAGGAGGCGGCGTCCCGGATGGCGGCCCGGTCCTTTTCGCTCTCCCTGTCCTCTACGGCTACCGTCACAAAACCGGCGTCCGCCGCGGTCCGTACGGCGTGGAGCATATCCTCAAAGACGGCTGTCTCGGAGGGGAGAGTGCCAAGGTACGCGGCCGCCGCCAGATAGATGTCCGGCTGCCGTTTCGTGGTATGAAGTTCTTCGCAGGTAAAGGGGCGCAGGAAACAGTCCGCCATGCCCAGCCGCCGAAACGCCGCCCCGGCCAGAAGCGGATCCCCGGTGGTGGCAAGGACCATGGGAATGTTCTGCTTACGGAGCTCTTGCAAAAAGGCGGCCGCCCCCGGTTTCGGCGATACCTCATACCGGTAAAAGTCCTCGATGATGTCCGAGATGCCCTGCATTACGGAAGAAACGGACTTCCCCAGCGAATAGTGCTCGTTCAGGTAGGCTGCGCCTTCCTCGAAGCTCAACGGAAAGAGCGTCTGCGCGAGCCCCGGCTCCGGCAAGATGCCGAGCTTCCCAAGATAACGTGCGCCCGCTTCGTTCCAGATGGGCATGGAATCCAGAAGCGTACCGTCCACATCGAAAATGGCCCCGCGTATCATAGGCCCAGCGCTTCCCGTGTACGGGCCTTGAGATTTGCGGTCGCGTTTTTAATGTCCTTCTGGGCAAAGATGGCGCTGATCACCGCCACGCCGCAGATGCCGCTTCCCGCCAGTTCCCGGACATTGTCCGCGCTTATGCCGCCGATGGCGACGACGGGAATGGATACGGCCTGGCAGATGGCCTTAAGGGTCTCATGGCTCACGTCGGCTGCGTCCGCCTTGGAGCCGGTGTGGAACACCGCGCCCACGCCCAGATAATCGGCGCCGTGCCGTTCCGCCAAAAGGGCCTGCTCCACCGTCTGTGCCGATACGCCGATGATCTTATCCGGCCCCAGTTTGGCCCGCACTTCACCGGCTTCCATGTCGTCCTGGCCCACATGGACGCCGTCGGCGTCCGCTTCGAGGGCGATCTCCACGTTGTCGTTGATCACAAAGGGGACATGATACCTGGCACAGACCGCTTTGATGCGCAGCGCCTCGGCCAGAAAGTTATCGTGATCCAGTTCCTTTTCCCGAAGCTGGACCAGTGTGGCCCCGCCCATGAGGGCCTGCTCCACCTGGCTTTCCAGCGTGGCGCCGTTCAGCCAGTACCGGTCGGTGACGGCGTACAGCAGCAGGTCTTTTTTATCGCACTTCATACTTTGCGCCTTCTTTCAGGGTCTTTTCGTCCATATGGAAGACGGCGTCGATAATGCGGTTGCGGTAGGTGGAGTTCCCGTCCTCCGGCCGCATGTTCCGCCAGCCGATCTCACCGGCGAGGCCCATGACGCAGACCGCAGCCGCCGCGGCCTCCAGCTTACGGTCGGGGTTGGCGACCAGAAACGCGGTCATCATGCCGGAAAGCTGGCAGCCGGTGCCGGTGATCTTTCCCATCTCCGGACGTCCGTTGCGGATGACATAGCAGGTATCGGCGTCTGCCACCAGATCGATCGCGCCGGTGATGGCCACGATAACTCCGGCCTTGGCGGCAAAGTCCTTCGCGAAACGGATCATGGTATCGAGATTTTCCTCGGTCACGGCGTCGGCGGCATCGGCGTCCACGCCCTTGGTGGTGCCGCTCCCCAGAGCGAGAGTTTTGATCTCGGACACATTGCCCCGGATGACATCAAACTTCAGCTCGTCCATCAGTCTGACGGCCGTGTCGGTGCGCAGCGCGCTGGCGCCGGCGCCGACGGGATCCAGGAGCAGCGCGTGTCCCAGCTCATTGGCGCGTTTTCCGGCCAGGAACATGGCTTCGATGCTGCGCCGGTTCAGGGTGCCGATATTGATGTTGAGACCGCCGCAGACGGAGGTGATATCCTCCACATCGTCCGGTTCGTCGGACATGATGGGGCTTCCGCCGCAGGCCAGCAGGATATTGGCCACGTCGTTGACGGTGACATAGTTGGTAATGTTGTGGACGAGCGGTACGGTGTTCCGCACGCTGGTGATGCAGGTTTCTAACATAACGAATCCCTCCTGAATAATAAAATATGACAACCCGTCCGGCTTCCGCCGCAGTGCGGTTTCCCATAGAGCTTCCCATAAAACAGGAAAGCGCGTGTACCAAAACAGTACGCGCGCAGCTCTATCTCACGTTTCCCTACGTTGGCATTATCCAAATCAGGTAAAGGGTCGAAGGTTTACCTTCCTCTCAGCCTGTCGCACAAGCTCCCCATTCAGTTGTCGCAGTTATTATACCAGATAGATTAAGATAATGCAAGAGGTTTATTCTGTAGATGGGCAGGAGGGAGCGGTGCCCTAAAAGGGGCCATACCGGCCGTCCTGCCCGGACGATCTGCACTCCGTGACTGAATTGGCAAAAACTTTTATGAATTTTTAAAAATATATTGACAAACAGAGCGCAATTTGTATAATATAATTATGTTTTTTCTTTTTTTGCATGTCAAGTAAACGTTTACCTACTGCCGCAGCAAAGGAATATCGATGCAGAGTTTTCTTTTTTGTCCGTTAAGTAAACGTTTACCTATCACCGCAGCAAGGAGACATCGATGCCAAATAGAAGATATGTAACCCTGAAAGATGTTGCCGAGCGCGCGAATACTTCCGTGGCCACCGCCTCTTATGTGCTCAACGGAGGGAAGGGGCGTTATGTTACGGACGAGCTCCGAAGGAGCGTGGAGAGCGCGGCCCGGGAGCTGAATTATGTGCGAAGCGCCCTTGCCAGCGGTCTGAAGGGGAGGCAGCGGGGCGTTATTGCGGTGACGGTTCCCCAGTTTTCCAACGTGTTCTTTACCCGCCTTGTCCTGTCGGTCGAGGAGGTGGCGCTGGAACACGGGTATCTGGTAACGGTAAACAACACCTTCGACGATCCCGAGCGGGAGACGAAGGTGGTGGAAAGCCTGATCCAGCAGCGTGTGGACGGAGTGATCCTGATCCCCAGCAAACAGAGCGAGAGAAATTACGAGAATCTGCAGCGGATGGGGATCACGACCGTGGTTGCGGAACGTCCGGTGCTGGACGCCGTCTATGATTACGTGCTGGTGGACAACTTCGAGGCGGCCTACAGCCTGACGAACCATCTGCTGGAACGGGGACATACGGAGATCGCGTTCTTCACGTGGGACGCGGAAAATGTAAGCCTTAGGGAACGTCAGTCCGGCTACCGGGCCGCCCTGCAGGAACACGGGATCCCGTACCGGCCGGAGTACGTGCGGGAGATCGCCTTTACGATCGAAAACGGACGGCGGGTGACGGAGGAGTTTTTGCAAAAAAGGAGCAAGTGTACGGCTCTGATCTACGGGTACCATATTTTCGCGGAGGGAGGAATCCCGGTGCTGCAGCGCGCGGGCGTGCGGATCCCGGAGGATCTGTCGGTGGCCGTGATCGGAGATCCGGATTGGCTGCCGCTCTGTGATCCGGCGCTGACGCATGTGACTCTGCCCTCGGCGGAGGTCGGCACCGAGGCGGCGCGAATGCTTTTCGACCGGATCCTGGACAGTGACAATTATCCTTCTGTCAGGCGGGTTTTGATCCCGGGGACCCTGGTGGAAGGTAATTCAGTAAAGAAATTAAATTAAATATTTTAAAGGAGGTAGTAACATGAAGAAAAGAATCTTAGCGATTGCAATGACTGTCTGCCTGATGGCGGTCACCCTCGTCGGCTGCGGCGGCGGAGGCGGTTCTGCGGCAACGACGGCGGCTGCAACGACAGCGGCGGCAACGACGGCGGCGGCTGAGACCGAGGCCCCGGCCGAGACGGAAGCTCCGGCAACGGAAGCCGCGGCGTCCGAGACCTCATGGCCGGAGTATGACATTACGCTGACGGTCGCCTGGAACCCGGGCGGAGTTACCGACCTGACCGTCCGCTCCTATGCGGATGTCCTCTCGAAAGAGCTCGGCAAGAACATCACCATCGCGAATACCCCCGGCGCATCCGGTTCCGTAGGAACGATCGCAGTCTGGGATGCTCCGCGTGACGGCTACAACCTGCTCGGAGCCAGCATGCAGGCGACGGTTACCTTCCCGTGCTACGGCTACACCGATTTCACGACCCGTGACTGGGATATCTGGACCCTGGCATACGCGCCCAACGTAGTTGCCGTTCCCGGAAACTCCCCGTACAACACGCTGGAAGAACTCATTGAAGGCGCGAAGGCCGAGACCCTGAACTTCGGAAGCGCGGGCTCCGGTTCCGGCGGACATACCGGTATCGAGATCCTTTCCAAGGGCGCGGGCTTCGAGTACAACCACGTTCCGTACGATTCCGGCGCGAACTGCATCGTTGCTACCATCTCCGGTGAGGTCGATGCGAACTGCCAGCTGATCACCGAGGTTATCGACTATGTTGCCTCCGGCGACCTTAAGTGCCTTGGCGTTATGTCTCCGGAAGACCTTGTCGTCGGCGACATTACGATCCCGTCCGTTCTTAAGACGGTTCCGGAAATGGCGAACGTAGTTCCGATGGGCGAGACGATCACCCTGGCCGTTCCGAACGGCGTTGACGAAGCGATCCTCAAGAAGCTCGACGAGGTTATGCCGAGAGTCGCAGAAAGCGAAGAATTCAAGAACTTCTGCGACAGCAAGGGCATGGTTGTCGTTTACAACGACAGAGAAGCCAGCCAGGATTATGTAAACAAACTTGCCTCTCTGGTAGACTGGACGCTGTATGACGGCGGCACCGTCACCATCAGTCCGGAAGAATTCGGAATCGAGAGAATTCAGTAATCAGATAAGACGGGACTGTCGCCCTGCTTTAAGCGGCGGGGCGGCAGTTTTTTATAAACGGTCCGTTTGTTTTACTTCCCCGCACATATGTGCCGTGAAGTGAGAAAGGAAGCAAAAGGGATATGGATAAAGACAAAAAATTTCTTGATTTTATAGCATCCGTCATTCTTCTGGCGCTGGGTTCCTATGTGTTCGGATACGGTATTTTTGTTTTTACCAGGCAAAACACCAAATTTACGACCTCGGCCGGGTTTCTCCCGGCGATCCTCGGAGGCGGCCTGATCGTGTGCTCCCTCATGCTGATGTATAGCAGCCTGCAGGAGGTTGGACTGAAAAAGACCCTCGGACAGATCAAAGTATGGTGGAGCAGGGATATCATCCACAGCAGGCAGACGCACAATACCGTGTTCGGGATCCTGCTTATGGGCGTATATTCCTGCGTGATGATGTCGTTCCTGCCTTACTGGCTGGCGACCCTGATCATGCTGCTGTTCCTGTTCTGGTATCTGCACGCGGCGGGCCCGGTCAAGTCGGTACTCATCGCGGTTCTGACCGTTGTGGCGATCGTGGGCGTGTTCCAGTACGCGTTCCATGTACGTCTGCCTTAGGAAGGAGGGAAAACAATGGCTGCATATGTGATCCAGGCATGGACTCTCCTGCTGACTCCGATCAATATTCTGGCGCTGGTCGTGGCAACGTTTACGGGACTTGTCGTGGGCATGCTTCCCGGTCTGACCAGCACGATGGCGGTGGCGCTTCTGACCGGCCTCTCGTTCGGCCTTCCCACCGAGACCGCTCTGGTGATCCTGATCGCGGTCTACGTCGGTGCGGTATCCGGCGGCTGCCAGTCGGCCATTCTTCTGAACATTCCGGGTACTCCCGCCAGCGCGGCGACCGCTCTGGACGGATTCCCGCTCGGCCGGGCCGGAAAGGGCGGCCTGGCGATCTTTCTTGCGACCTCGGCGTCCTTTTGCGGAACATTTTTAAGTATGATCCTGTTAATGTTCCTGACGCCGTTACTGAGCAAGCTTGCCCTGAAATTCGGTACTTACGAATATTTTATGCTGGCGCTGTTCGGCATTGTCATATGCGGAAGCATCACGTCCAACGGACATCCGCTGCGCGGCTGGATCTCCGGCATCCTCGGACTGATGGTGGCGATGATCGGTCTGGATCCGATCGCCTCCTATCCGCGCTTTGCGTTCGGAAACGCCTCCCTCCGCGGCGGGATCCAACTGATCCCGGTCATGATCGGGCTTTTCGGCTTCCCGGAGCTCCTCAATATGTTTAATCTGGATTCGGAGCAGAAGGTGGGCCAGATGAGCGGCTTCCAGATCAAGGAGGGCATCGGCATTCTGCTTAAGAACAAGTTCAACATTCTCCGCTCCACGCTGATCGGTGCCGGAGTCGGTATTATTCCCGGAGTCGGTGAAGATATCGGCGGATGGCTTTCCTACTGGGCGGAGAAGTCCGCGACCAAGGACAAGGCGGAGAAGGCCACCTTCGGAAAAGGGAACGTGAACGGCCTGATCTCCTGCGAGACCGGAAACAACTCCTGCATCGGCGGCGCGCTGATCCCGGTGCTGAGTCTGGCGGTTCCCGGCTCCACCTCGGCGGCGGTACTGCTGGCGGCGTTCCAGCTGCACGGCTACCGGCCCGGCCCGATGTTGATGTCGGAGACCCCGGAGCTTCTCTACAAGCTGTGTATCTATATGGGTGCGGCGAGCTTCGTCATGTGGGCCCTGGCCCTTCTGATCTCGCGCTTTACCGTCCGTGTCCTCAGCGTAAAGAGAGAGATCCTGATGCCGATCATCCTCGGGCTCTGCGTCGTCGGAAGCTATGTTGTCCGTTACTATATGTTTGACGTCACCTGTATGTTCGTGTTCGGCATTGTCGGACATTTACTGTCCAAGATGAAATTCCCGGCTGCGCCGTTCATGCTGGGGATCGTGCTTGGAACCATGGCGGACTCCAACCTGCGCCGGGCGCTGACCTTAAGCAAGGGGAGCTATCTGCCGTTCTTTACCCGGCCGATCTCGGGCGCGTTTGCAATCGTGGTGATCATTCTGGTCCTGTCTCAGCTGGGAGTGTTTAAGCGGTTCTCAAAGAAGACGGACGAGGAAGAATGAGGAGGAGACAAGATGAAACAGGTATCGGTAGGGATCGTCGGAAGCGGATTCGCCGCGGCGCTCCACGGCGATTCATATAAGAAGGTATGCGGGCTGGATGTAAAGCTGGCCGCCGTTACGTCCGTGGAAGACACGGTATACGGCTACGCGGAGAAATACGGAATTCCGAAGATCTACAAAGATTTTTCGGAACTTCTGAAGGATCCGGAGGTCGAGGTGGTGGACATCATCACGCCGCCGCACCTGCATGTGGGAATGGTAAAGCAGGCGCTGGAAGCCGGAAAGCATGTGATCTGCGAGAAACCGCTGACCGGGTACTTCGGTGAGAAGGGGGACGCGGAAAATACCGTCGGCCTCAGAAGCAAGCGCGAGATGTACGAGGCGGTGATCCGGCAGATGGACGATCTGAAGGAGACCGTCGAAAAGAGCGGCAAGCTGTTCATGTACGCCGAAAACTTCGTCTATGCGCCCTCGCTTCAGAAAACGCTGGAGTTTTTGAGGGCCGAAAAGAGCAAGATCCTTCTTATCAAAGGCGAGGAGAGCCACAGCGGCTCCCACGCTCATCACGCGGCTTACTGGAAGTACAACGGCGGAGGAACGCTGATCCGTCAGGGCTGCCACCCGCTCAGCGCCGCGATCTATCTGAAGTATCAGGAGGCGGCGATCCGCGGTGAGGAGATCTCGCTTAAGAGCGTGACCGGGGATATGGGCGTGCTCCAGAAATGTCTCACCGAGGAGGAGAAGAAGTACATCGATTCCCGCCCGGTGGACGTGGAGGACCAGGCGAACGTGGTCCTTACCTTCAGCGACGGGACAAAGGCGAGCATCACGGCCGGAGATGTGATCCTCGGCGGCGTCCGCAACCTGATGGAGATCTACACCAACGAGAGCGTTTATCAGCCGAATATCGCGCCGAACAGCGCGATGCCGGTCTACCACATGAGCCCGGAGAAGATCTCCGACGTTTACATTACCGAGAAGGTCGAGACAAAGACAGGCTGGCAGCATGTATTCGTCGACGAGGAGATCGCGAGAGGATATGTGGGAGAGCTTCAGGATTTCATGGAATGCGTGGCGACGGGGAGAAAGCCGCAGTCGGATTTCCGCCTGGCCTACGATTCCATCAAGGCGATCTACGCGGCCTATCTGTCCAATGAGGAAGGGATCCGCGTGGAACTGTAAAGCGCTTTCGGATGCGCATGTGAGAAAGGCGGGCTGCCACTGGCAGTTCGCCTGTTTCAGAAACGGAGGTGCATATGGCGGCTCATGAGAAATTTAATTTTAAGACCCTGGATGACGTGAGGGCGAAGCTTAAGGAATTAGATGTCCGGATGGACCTGCGGGAGGATCTGTCTCCCCTGGCGGAACCGGTCAGGGTGGGAAACAAAACGGCGCCCAACGCGTTTGCGGTGCTCCCGATGGAGGGCTGCGATTCCAACACGGACGGCTCGCCGAGCGAGCTGGTGAAGCGCCGCTACCTGCGGCTGGCCCGCGGCGGCTACGGCCTGATCTGGTGGGAGGCGAACGCCGTCGTGCCGGAGGGGAGAGCCAACTTCCGCCAGATGATGCTGACCGCCTGCAACCGGAGCCAGTTCGGGGAGCTGATCCGGCAGGCGAATGCGGAGGCGGCGGACAGAAACGGCTCCGGACACAGGCCGCTCCATATCCTGCAGCTGACGCACTCCGGCCGTTACTCCCGCCCCGAGGGGCATACGGGCAGGCCGATCATCCCGCAGCACGATCCGATCCTCGATCCGCGGAGCAACGTCACGGAAGATACGCCGCTGGTGACGGATTCGTATCTCGACGCGCTGACCGAACGGTATGTCCAGAGCGCGCTTCTGGCGCAGGCGGTGGCGCGGCAGAGCGGGCTTGTCTGGACGGAGACGCTGCGGCGGGTGCGGGATGTGCAGAGCGCCCTTCTGGCGCAGGAGATCGGCTTTGACGGGGTCGACGTCAAAGCCTGCCACCGCTATCTGGTCAGCGAACTGCTGGCGAGCCATACACGCGAGGGAAAATACGGCGGGAGCTTTGAAAACCGCAGCCGTTTCCTGCGTCAGACGGTGCAGGCGATCCGCAGCGCGGTCGGCCCGGACTTTATCGTGGCCTGCCGCTTTAACGTCTTCGACGCCCATCCGTACCCGTACGGGTTCGGCGAGGACAAGGATGATTTCTGGAAATTTGACCCGACGGAGCCGATGGAGCTGGTCCGCATGCTGTGCCGGGAGGGCGTGGACCTCTTAAGCAATTCCGCCGGGAACCCGTATTACATCTATCCGCAGGTGACGAGGCCGTTCGACACCTCCAGCATGGGGATCCCCACGCCGGACGAGCATCCGCTTGAGAGCATGGTGCGTCTCTTTGACCTTACCCGCCAGATCCAGGAGGCGGCGGGAGACGTTCCGGTGGTCGGAAACGGATATAGCTGGCTGCGCCAGTTCCTGCCTTACGCGGGCGCGGCGAATCTCGCGGCCGGAAAATGCCGCTTTGTCGGCCTCGGCCGTTCCAGCTTCGCCTATCCGGACGCGCCCTACGACGTGCTCAACAAAGGGGCGATGGACCCGGCGAAATGCTGCATCGCCTGTTCCAAGTGCACGCAGATCATGCGGGACCACGGACAGACCGGCTGCGTGATCCGCGACAGCAGGATCTATGCGCAGATGTACCGCGAGGCAAGAGAGGACGCGAGCCACAGGGAGCACAGCTTCCAGTAGGCGGACGGATAGGAGGAAACTACGATGAAGCAGACTGCGATCGTAACCGGCGGCAGCAGGGGGATCGGATTCGCCATAGCCAGACAGCTGGGGCTGGACGGCTACAATATCGTGATCCTGGCGACGACGCCGCGGGAGAAAAATGAGAAGAACCTGCAGATCCTGTGCGATGATAAGACGGATTTTCATTATGTGCAGGGCAACATCGGCGATCATGACGACAGGCTCCGCCTGGTAAGAGAGGCGGTGGAGGCCTTCGGCGGGATCCATGTCCTCGTAAACAACGCGGGCGTGGCGCCCCTTGTGCGCGCCGATCTTCTGGAAATGACGGAGGAGAGTTTTGACCGCGTCGTCGGCATCAATACAAAGGGGAACATGTTCCTCACCCAGGCGGTGGCAAAGCAGATGCTTACCCAGCCGGTTACCGGAAAGAAGCGGGGCACGATCGTCAACATCTCGTCCTGCTCCGCCGAGGTCTCCAGCATAAGCCGCGGGGAATACTGCGTCTCCAAGGCCGGTGTTTCCATGCTGACAAAGCTGTACGCGGACCGGCTGGCCGGGGAGGGGATCCTCGTCCATGAGGTCCGGCCCGGCGTGATCGCCACGGACATGACAAGCGCCGTGCAGGGAAAATACGACGCATTGATCGCCGGAGGGACTTTCCCGATCGCCCGCTGGGGCACGCCCGAGGACGTCGCGGGCGCGGTGAGCGCGCTGTGCAGCGACAAATTCCTGTACACGACCGGAAACTATATCGATGTGGACGGGGGCTTCCATATCAAGCGCCTGTAGGAGGAACGCCGATGAAAGAGAGTATGTTTTGCGGCATCCGCCGGTATACGTTAAACACGGTGATCATCGGGACCGGGGCCGCCGGCTACAACGCGGCGGACGAGCTTGTAAACCGCGGGCAGACCGATATCGCCATCGTTACCGAGCATGTCATGGCCGGGACGAGCCGCAACACGGGCAGCGACAAACAGACCTATTACAAGCTGACGCTTGCCGGGAACGAGCCGGACAGCGTCGGGGAGATGGCGAAGACCCTGTTTGCGGGGCGCTGCGTGGACGGGGAACACGCCCTGTGCGAGGCGGCGCTTTCGGTCCCCTGCTTTCTCAAGCTGGCTGGGTTAGGCGTCCCGTTCCCCCAGAACCGTTACGGCGAGTATGTGGGCTATAAGACGGACCATGACCCGCGGAGCCGGGCGACGAGCGTCGGCCCCTATACCTCGCGCACGATGACGGAGGTCCTGGAGCGCTCGGTAAAGCGGAAGGGAGTGCGGATTTTCGACCGCATGCAGGCGGTCACGCTCCTTTCCGACCGGAAAAAGGTATACGGGATCCTTTGTCTGGACACGTCCGCAAAGCGCGGGGAGGACCGCTTTGTTTTATTCTGCTGCAAAAACGTGGTGATGGCGACCGGGGGCCCTGCCGGCATGTACCGCGACAGCGTGTACCCGTTCGGGCATTACGGGGCGACGGGGATCGCCTTCGAGGCCGGAGCGTCGGGGAAGAACCTGACCGAGTGGCAGTACGGGCTCGCCTCGGTGCGCCCGCGGTGGAACGTTTCGGGGACCTACATGCAGGTGCTTCCGACCGTTTATTCCGCCGAAAAGGACGGTTCCGATGAGCGCGAGTTCCTGTACGGCTTCTTTGAAAACGAGGGCGAGCTGCTCAGCATGCTGTTTTTAAAGGGATACCAGTGGCCGTTCGACGTCCGCAAGGTAAAGGGCGGAAGCTCGGTCATCGATATCCTGGTCTGCCTTGAACTGCAGAAAGGCCGCAGGGTTTTTCTGGACTACCGGAGAAATCCCGGGGGCCATGCGGTCGATTTCGATTCCCTTTCCGCGGAGGCGAGGGAGTATATTGAGAAGGCCGGGGCCTGCTTCGGGACGCCGATCGAGCGTCTGGAGCGGATGAACGCACCGGCGGTCGACTTTTACCGCGACCGGGGCGTGGACCTTTCCAAGGAGCCTCTGGAGATCGCCCTCTGCGCCCAGCACAACAACGGCGGCCTGTCGGTCGACGCATGGTGGCAGACGGATCTGGAGGGCCTGTTCTGCGCGGGGGAGGCGGCCGGAAGCCACGGCGTCTACCGGCCGGGCGGAAGCGCCTTAAACGCCGGACAGGTCGGAAGTACCCGCGCCGCGCTCTATATTTCGGCCCTGCGCGGCG
>CANQGL010000008.1 GCA_947623185.1 uncultured Lachnospiraceae bacterium | reverse complement strand
TTTTAGCCACCCCAGTGATGGCTTGTTTGTTATGCATTTTACTTTTTCTCTATCCGCTACCTCTCTGTTTCAAACTTCGGCCTCTCCTTCCTACTTTATCGCTAAGTGGTTATCCCTTCATGCTAACCTCCGCATTTAACCAATTTAGAATGTTTGTGTCGCAGTCCCGTTTCGGGTGATTACACACATTGGCAGCGCGAAGCGGACAAATCAGGCAATCTATGCCGCAGTAAATTTCGTTCTTCACGCGATTTATCGACTCGCATTCCGACGGATTCTGCTCATCGCATTTTTTTATTACATGGAGCAGGTCAGGAATCCGGTGTAATAGGTCCGGTGTAACAGGCATTTGCGAAAGTGTTTTTAATAACTCGTAATTCGTCACAGTTTTACCTCCTCATTTAAGTAATTCTCTGATAGTGCAGTCGCCGACACGTTTTGACAAAGGATTGGCATTGTATTCACGCCAACGGTTCATTTGAAATCGCTCCAATCTATCGCCTGACCGCAATTCGGGCAGAAATTGACTTTCTCCCAAAAATCTTTCCCACAAACCGGGCAACCGTCCGTTTTTCCGTTATGCCCAACATTGACCATCACCGGCTTTTGTGGCGTGCTTCTTTTTTGCAGTTTCAGCAGTTCCACCATGTATTGTTTCATGTTTTCCAGGATTTCTGTCACTCCCAGATTTGCGGTTGCTGTGTATTCTTTATTGTTCATGGCGCCTACCTCTCTTTCCCCTTTATTTTACCGCACAAATTTTATTTCTCCGCCTAATTGACCATGTGTATTTCTGATTACTGCGAAATGTTGGAAAACTATAACTCTGTTAGTTTCCGTTCAAGTTCTTCTATAGATTTTTCTCTCTTTTCTATCAAATCCAAAACTTCTTCCACTGTGAGCATAAGCGGATCAGAAAATTTAAGTCCGCGTGCATAATCTGGTTCTCTTTCAAAATAAACAGTAACCCCTTTTGCAACATAATCTTTCAAATATTCAATCTCTTTTTCCAGTGTTTCAATGTTTTTAATTATTTCATTCGCTCGTTTTATAACATCTCTATTCATCTTGTTTATTCTCCTTCCACTATATTATTTACTATAAAACCTTTATGCGCCAAAAAAATCCTCATACCCGCTTACACGCCCGTACCAACAAAACATATAAACACCACGTTCCCAACAACGCTTTGTAAGCTCCTGTGTGTCAAGGTCGCAAAACTTATGAGTGTATTTCGCCTCCATATTATCTTTGGAAAATACAGCAATAAAATTATTTGGAAGATATCCAAATTCAAATTCATCCATTTCCTTAATCACGGATTTAACCTTCTCTATATCTTCCTCTTTCTGCACAAAAATCCTTCCGTATGATTTTCTATCAAAAGTCATCATTTCTTCATTCCTCTTTCACCTTTTCCAGTCAATGGCTTGCCCACAATTTTCGCAATGTGGAATAAACTTGTCTCCCCATCCCTCGTCATAACAGACGCACCAGCCGCAAGTTGGACAACATTTATGCCCATATTCATCTTCTACCGGCTCTTTCGGCAGTAGCTTTTCAAGTGCTTCAGTGATATACTTCACCATTTCCCAATCTTCCGGCATATAACCATTTGCATTCAGCCAATCAAGTGCATTTTTTGCTTTCTGGGCGTCCATCATGTTACCAATCGCATAGAACTTTTCTTTTTCCTCTTTTGTGGAATTTACGGAAGATTTGATCTGTTCGGTGATAAACTTTTCCTTTTCACCTTTTTCAGCGTCTAAAAGCGCCATGTTAAATTTTTCCACTTTCATCCCCCTTTCGCCGCCTTATCCCTGATACGGTCCCAGCAAATATTCCAGCTCTTGTTTCTCAAACCGTCTTGCTTTTGAGTAAAATGTTCCTATCGGCATCTCACAGGCTGCTGCTGCCTCGCAGAGGGGCATTTCTTTATTTTTCCAGCGCTGGAGAATTAAATAAAAATTCTCCGGGATCGGTCTCGGAGGCCGACCAAATATCACGCCACGCGCTTTCGCAGCCGCAATTCCCTCCGCTTGACGTTTTTTAATGTTTTCGCGTTCACTCTGCGCCACAAAAGACAAGATTTGCAAAACTAAATCCGCAATAAATGTCCCCATCAGATCCTTCCCGCGTCTAGTGTCCAGCAACGGCATGTCCAAAACCACAATATCAACCTGCTTTTCCTTCGTCAAATATCTCCATTGTTCCTGAATCTCCTCATAATTCCGTCCGAGACGGTCAATGCTAAGAATATACAAAACGTCACCAGCATGCAGTCTGCGAACCATTTTCCGGTATTCCGGACGGTTGAAATCTTTCCCAGACTGCTTGTCTATGTAAATTTTTTCGACGTTCTGAAGATTCATGGCAATTATTTGTCGATCTTCGTTTTGATCTTTTGTGCTGACACGGACATACCCATAAGTCATATCGGCTCACCGCCTTTCTTCTTTCTACCCGCCAGAATCAACATGGGAGGGCGTGTAGAAGCAATCGTAAGCAATCATTTTAGAATTGCGCTGTCTTCCTGCAAAAATTTGTCTATGTATTCGTCTGGCGCATTGTTTCCCCACACGGAATTAAGGAGCATTTTCACCCCTCCATATGCCTGTTTTCCGCAATCTCCAATTACTTCAGCAACCGTCTTCCCGGTAGGTTCAGTGTGCATTTCGCAGACTCCATTAGACGGCCAATAATTGAACCATTTCGATTTGTAGTTCCCGCATATCCAGTCATTTGGCAAAAAAGATAACATCTCCGGTTTCTGCGCGCAGAATACGCAGTTTTCACATTTCTTTTCCATTTATTCTCCCTTCATTATCCAATTCATTTAAACAGTTGCAAATCATATCATTTCCAGAAAAGTGCACCGGCGTAGGTCGAAACATCTGATTGATATTCATTTCTTCTTTTTCACTTTCGCAAATTTCATCTCGTGGCAAATTAGGCTCATATGCCCACCACGTTACATCCTGTCCATTTATATTTGTTCCGGCGCTCGAAACGTACCAACAATATGGCTTTTTATTATTGCCATCTTCATCAGCAGCCCTATACGATTCGCTTCTTTTGTATTTTGTATATCCGCTGATTGGCCCCCACCCTTCGACAGTAGGGTTATCAATTTCTCCGCGCCTCATCTGCTCCCGTTCAGCTTTTGATATACCTTTTTGGAATTTCACATATTCTATTTCATTTCCGCTAACTATAATTACTTTCTCCTGGTCATTTGGAAGTTTATCTTTTACATTAATCCAGTCTATAACAGTTTGCAATCTTTACTCTCCCTTCTGAAATTCCCAATCATTTTTATTTTCATCTTTTTCAATCATAGGTTTTAGCGGACACCAATCTGGCTTGCCTTCTTGCGGGCATTGTTTCCACATTTCGCCGCCCTTAACGCATTCATTCGGCTCAGTTACTAACGGGCAAAACATAACCGTTTCTTCTTCCCCTTGCACAATAGGGCACTTACCACATTTTTCTGGATTGTCTATAACAAAAAACACTTTTCCCATTTTGTTCTATTCTCCCTTCTCGGTCATAATTGCATTAGCAATTTTCTTCGATATACTCGCAAAATACTTTCCTTTTTCTGTTTGTGTGGCGTTCCTAGCTGATTCAATCTGTTGCAGGATAAATTTTTCCTTTTCTTCCTTACCAGCGTCTAGGATTGACGGATTAAACGTTTCCGCACTACCAATTTCAATTTGGGGCGGCACCTCAAGATATCCATACATCTCCATTTTCTTCTTGTCACACTTGGAAATGAACGGACACTCACGACACTGCTTAGCTAACTTTGATAATACACCCATACTTTACTCTCCATTCTGGAACCTCTCATTTATTGTGCTATTTCCAATGGCTTTCCAGTCAATTTTCTTCCCGCATTCTGGACAAAAGTCGAACCTTCTCAAGTCAGTGGCTTTTCGCTTATCTGCATAATCGCCTAAACTCCATAATTTTGATTTAAGTTCTTCGCAATCTCTGAAAATATGGTCTTTATCAAGCCACTCGTTATGTCCGATATTTTCCTGTATATGTTCTTTCAATCCATCAAGTGATACAAGGTAACTCGCATCATAATCATGCAATAATCCAATCACACATTTATGCAATATCTCCATCAATATCTCCTTTTGTGAATCGCTCATTCATCTTTTGGTTCCGGCTCTTAAGATTGATAACTTCCACCGGGCTTTGCAGTTCCTCCGGCATGTGGCCGACAATCACAACTCTCAACGGTTCCAATCTCCGGCACATCTCGTAGTATGCCTCGCAGAATTCCAGGCGTGATGCCCTGGCTCTTACACGGCCATTCGTGCATACTGCTAGGGTGCTGTGCATAGGCAGGCCGCTGAGACACCAATCAAACTCACGAACATTGCAGAGTGATACCGACGGGATAACCGTTATTCCATTCATCGAAAGGTAATGTCCCAGGGCGTGATTTCTGTAATGGTTGTAAATGTTGAGCGCCTTGGACATACCATCTGAAATCGTGAAATCCGGGCTACATATGCTTCCAAAGCAGCGCAAGTGTTCTATGTATTTATCCGGCTGGTTCCACAGCGATGTAAAGCATTGATCGTCCTCATAAAACGATACATTCAACTGCCTATGGTTCTTTATTTTCCGGCTGAACGACTCCCGAAAACTTACTGTATCCTCCGGGCGCACATTGACCGCTGGAAGCATCGGAACCTCATACTCGCCCACCAATTCGGCACCACGAATCAAATATTGCTTCATCACGTCAAACGCTGTTGACGCTTGGCTTTTGTCCATTCTCTCGCCTCCTGTTATGAAGTGACTTTTGTCAAGCGGTAAATTTGTATTTCACAAACTTTTTTCTTCCCCTGACAAGTCTCACATTTTTGTCGTCTGACAGCGCCGGAAAAGGGCTCTGATTTTACAGTCCCCGGCAGTTGGCCACTCTGTTATTCGTGGATTGGTTACCTACAGGCTAATGGTCCGCCGATGGGCTCTGCGATCTAATTGCGTGGATCACGGTTTTTCGTGCGCACATAGGAGGGTCGCAGTTAGCCCAGACCTTACAGTGACCACAGCCCTTTTCCGCCGCTGCCCGAAGTGTCGTTCCGCTGCCAGCTACCGGATCAATAACAACATCACCCTCGTCTGTAAAAATCTCGATAAGCCGCCGGAGCAATTTGACCGGCTTCTGTGCCGGATGAATTTTCGGTATTTCTGCTCCGTCGCGCTCCCACGGAAACCAGTTGAAAACCATCTTCCCGTCATTTCTAAACTTCGGGAGCCTGTCCCGATAAAACAGCAACGCATATTCTGTTGCCCCACATATCCGCATATTGGCTTTCAGAACCTGCGGGCTGTAATTCTTGACGAAAATCAACGGTATATAGTGGACAAATCCATGCTTTGCCGCCGCAGTGATAAGCGTCTGCATTTGCTCAAAAGCACAAAACACGATCATGCACGGCGAGTCTCCGCTTTTTCCTCTCTGGATTGGGCGCTTGTCCTCTTTTTTCAGCAGCCTGTGGCAGAAATGGAAATATTCATACAGGTTGAAATTGAAATCTGAGTAAAAAGCGGCTTTCCCGGCCTTGTCGCTCTCACCGTTCCGATTATCTCCGTTCACATACCATAATGGAGAACTTCCGTAGAATCGATTTCCAACCCCATACGGTATGTCCGAAATAACTAACTGTGCTTTTTGGATTGGATATTTTTTCCAATTTTGGAAGTTGTCATTGTATAACTCGCACTTAATTTTGCTTCTCATATCCTTTTACACTGGCCAGTGGCTCCGGCCTCCTTTCTTTCAAAAACTCATTTCTTTGCTTAAAATATCTTTCGTCTTTTCGTTCCCATATGTATCTCTGTAATGGTCTGCGTTTTCATACGGAACCACAATTCTGTGAAGCGCGAGCCAATCAAGCACGAACCAATATCCCATTCCGGTTTTACTGGGTCTCCACATGCCATCATCACCGAATTCTCCCCCCCCCGCAATACATAATCCGCGAGTATAGGCTCCTGCTTTTGAAGATTTTTAATCCTGCCAAGGTCTTGCGTGATGCCGAATAAGCAGAATATGCAGCCTGTCCGCTTGCATCCGGTGGTACAGAATTGACAGCCGGTATAATCGCTGAGATAATCATAGATGTTTATCTGGCCGGCTATTCCTTCATTGTTCGGAACAATTTCCCCGTATATTTCAGCTATTCCTAGGTTGTTTTCGTGTATGTATGTAAGTACGTCATTACCTTTCCAGAACGACAGTGGCCTTGATACCTGATCTCCCGAAAACGCATTGCACCCCCTGTGTAGCCAATCGAGCATCCGGCTTTTGCTTTCGTCTGCTTTTGTGCCAATGATAGGCTTTTTACCTGATAGTTTTTGATAGCGGCGCAACGGTTCTTCCTTCATGGCATCACAGCAATAATCAGATGTCAAAAACGGAGCGTCAATGAGAAAACTATACTTTCCACCACCGCCAAAAATCGTATCCTTGATTTCTCCTCGCAAGTATTTTGCTCTCATGCAGTTGCCGTTGCGTTTCGCGCTATATACATAACCGGCTATCTTTTTACTGATAAGCGGATATCCGTACCTAGATACCACGTCTCTGAATAGCACTTTCGGCTTCAGCGCCGTCACATTGTCATTTGATATGGCAAACTTCCGTACGGATGGATATTCCAACCCAGTATCCACAAAAACCGCTTCAATATCTGGATATAGCCGCCTTGCAATATCCAGCAACACCGTACTGTCTTTCCCACCAGAAAATGATACATACACCTGCTCGTCGAATGCGTCATACCATTCCTGTATTCGGCGCTCCGTCATTTTGATTTTGGCGGAGAGTGGCAGACTCTGCATTTGGCGTAAATCATATTGTGTGTGTTTTGGATGATTACCCATTGAATTTCTCCATGCTCTCTTGAAACTTCTTCGCCATAGCCGCCACTTGGATTGCTTCGCAGGCGAGTGACTCTGCCTTCACTTGAATCGCATCCAAAAGGCTCCCAAAGTCACTGTTTTCTTTGACGGTTTTCCACAAATGATTGTAAAATAATTCTGTGTTCACCATTTCATCACGTGCCTCTTCCAATTCTTCCAGAATAACCGCACAACCCTCATGAGCCGACCGGAACATCGGAAACTTCTTGTTCGCCGATTCCAACTCCTTGTCAACCAGTTTCACCACATCATCATGTACTGCGTTCATCCTTGCCTCCTAAACACCAAATTATTTAATTTCCTGAAATACTCGGAATGTTGACTCGCTTGCATAGCCGGAATACTCCTCGTAAGTAACACATCATAACAACTCTGACAAACTCCCTTTCCCGGAATTACATTCTTCCCACATAAGTAGCAGAGGCCATAACTTCTTCTTTCTGAGCGAGATATATCTTCCCTATGCGAATCCTTGTACCGTTTCATACGCGCACGACAGTTCTTACATGATCCGCCATTTACGGCCGGATACTTACCACATTGCGGACACTTTCCATCTTCAAGATACTTCTTTGCCATTATTTTCTTGTAGTTCCTGGCGTTTTCTCTTTGCTCATCCGTCCTACCACGTCTCATATAAGCATCAGCCCTCGCACCAGCACACTCATAACATAGCACCCTATTGGGTTCCGCCTTATTCTTCCCGCATGAGACGCATATCCCGATTCTTTTAAGATAGGCCCTGTTGTTCCTTCTAGCTTCGTTCTGCCTATCTCTGCAAGCTTGACATTTGCTATGTTCTGGCGTCGTGTTAGGTTTTCCGCAACTGAGGCATATGCCGGCGGCCCGCATTTCTGCGTAAGTCATTTTTCTTGGAATTTTAGTCACCCCCCTTATCAACCCAATAACGGAAAGTGGAGAGCGGCATATCGCAACATAACGCCGCCTCCGTGCAGGTGATTTCTCTGCTCTCCCACTTCCGCCGCATATCATTGAAATTATCTGGTAGAGAACGTGGCGGCCTGCCAAACCGCACTCCCCGTGCCTTTGCCGCAGCTATTCCTTCTGCCTGTCTCTTTTTGATGTTCTCACGCTCGCTCTGCGCCACAAAGGATAGAATCTGCAAAACCAAATCTGCAATGAACGTTCCCATCAAATCTTTTCCTCGGCGGGTATCCAACAGCGGCATATCTAGCACCACAATATCAATGCGCTTTTCTTTTGTGAGATACCGCCATTGTTCCTGTATTTCCTCGTAGTTTCTTCCAAGACGGTCAATGCTCATGACATATAGGACATCGCCGGTGTGTAGCCGTTTAACCATCTTTTTGTATTCCGGGCGGTTGAAATCCTTGCCTGATTGTTTGTCCATGAATATGTAATCTACACCCTCCAATTCAAGTGCGATCTGCTGCCGATCCTCATTCTGGTCCTTGCTGCTCACCCGTATGTATCCATATTTCTTAGCCATTTTCGCCCCCGTTTCCATTATCTAAAAACCATATCGGCTTCCCATCTGAGGTCTGCTTTGTGAGGAAATTCCCGCAAATTATGTTTCTTTCAAGAATGTCGTCAATGTCCTTTGCGGTCTTGCCAAACCTTTCCACATACATGGCTTTTAATCGTTCCCTTGCCTCGTTCACATTGTCCGGAAGAATATCGACCCCATAAATCGTGCTTAACGCCACTACACCGTCTAATGGCGTTTCGCAAATCAGAAGTTTCCTGCGGAATATCTCGACAAGGAAATTTCCGTTCCCGCACGCAGGCTCAAGCCATGTCTTTGTCAGCACTGTAAATGCGTCCTCATTTTCCGCTTTGCACATGTCGCACATCTTTTTCACAAGCCATTCCGGCGTGTAAACCTCTGCGAATTTACTTACGCGCTCTTTGCTTTTAATCAGCCTTTCACTGCGCGACAACGATCTATTGACTTTCATCAATCATTCGCGTCCTCCCACAAAATGGCCTGTCCGCAATTCGGGCAATAATCACCTTTTACACAAAGCGCATTACCACAACTTGGGCAGCTATCTACTATGGTATTAACTCCAACTCTTACTCCCACCGGAATTTTCGGAATCTGCTTTTCCAGCGCCTGTATAGCTATATTGACCGCCTCGGTTGCTTCCGGCGGGTAATTCTTGTATGTCGATTGAAATGCATGTTGCCACTCGATGGCTCGCTGAATATCCATCTTTACCCTCCTCATTTTCCCTGTATGAAATTTAAATTATCGCTTGGATCCTATACCGGAACCGGCATATCCTATGTAATCTAAAATCTTTTATCTAAAGTGTATTAAGAATTTATTTGTCTGCCTTTGTCAAGATTTTTATAATTTCTTCGGCTGTATCTTCAGGGCGACAGAAGGCAAATTCTGTCCCGTACTTTTGTTTCATTGTCCACATAATCTGTTTTAACTGTGACGGTTTCGCCGGAGGTTTCGGAGGCTTTTCCCCCAAATTCTCAGCTTTCCTTTTCATCCTGTAATAACTCATCCACCTCTTGTCATTCCGCCACCTGCCAAAGTTATCAATAGAGGTTATGCCGTCAAGATTTTCTACCAGAATCACTAAACGGATTCCATTATTGTGAGCTAGAAAGCAGGAATCGGAAAACCTTTTATGCCCCTGCATTAAACACTGGTATAATTCCTCGCAGTCCCTTTTTGTATCCACTGATATATTAATCAGTCCAATTAAATCCATCTTTTTCAGTTTACTCCTGCGCCGGTCAATAACCTCCTGAATTTTTGGAGTAATCTGTATGTAGTCCCCGACCGGGACAGGAATATTTATGAGTTCATGCCCCATCTCGATAAGCTGCCGATGCTTTAATTCATGCTTTCCCTGCTGCTGCGCTTTGTCTACTCCGATCACCATTAGTCCAATTATTCACCTCCATCGCTTGCCTGTTCTTTTCCGAGAAACTTATTGACGAAATACAATTGCCCTTTTCCTGTGACCAATACGGTTTTCGTGATCCTTATGCTCCCGTCCGGATTGTTAATCGTCCGCTCCTTGATCTCGAACAATTTTAAGTTCATGGATTTTTGCGTCGGCATATTGTAATCAGTCCCGTTGCGGCTAATCAGGTATTCGTTTTTTCTCATCCATTCAAAAAGCCGGTTCTGGCCAATATCTACGCCATTCTGTTTGATGATTTTCGCCAGTTCTCCGATAAGGATTGTTGTATTCGATACGCTTACAGAGTCGGCAAATATTTTAGCAGGTCTCATTTCTCTGTTTTCTTTTATCAGCGCCGTGTTGTGTTCTTTCAGCCGGCTGATAGTTTGGTCTGCCAGTCTAAGCGCCCTCGCCATGACCTGCTCCGGAGTATTCCACGCTTTCTCAAGGTCGATAAGGTACTGTCTAACCTCTTTTGCCTTTTCTGTCCTCTGCACCATGCAAATATGTTTCGCCATGTCTACAGACAGGAAATAGTCTTGCAACTCTCTCACCTGCACACCACCGTTATTTTGAACCTCCGTTAAAACTTTTACAGAGGTGTAATCTTCACCATCCGTAAAGCCGTATTGCAACTGACGCTCAAACCAATTTGCAAATCTTTCCGTGCTTCCTACAATCTTATGCAATTCTCTCGCTGATACCGTCTGGGTATCCATGTTTACCGCTATCATTTCGTTCATTTACTCACCCTCTTTCATCAACTCTGGGTTATCATACACATTCCCAATAATAACCGAATCCTCATTGAAACCGTTCAAATCGCTAAACGATAAATGACAGGTATGGTATTCTTCATTTCTCCGTAAACTCCAATTATTGCAAATATCCGAGAAGTAAACTTCCCAATTCCCTATTACATCGGCAGAATAATTACCTTTGATCTCGATAATATCTCCCTCGAATATCATGATTCCTCTCATATCCCTCAATTTAGAATTAAGGCACATAGTTTCCGGGATAACTTCATAAAAGCCATCAAATCCATACATTTCACCTTCCATTGATCGCGTCTCGGAAAGCAAAATAGGATTTTCGCATATGTATGTTTCCCCTGCGCATTCCAAATAATATCCGCGCACCCAATCCTCGTTGTCAACTCGCTTTGCTTTGAACAATGTCTCCCTCAATCAGTTTCACCCTCTTTCAAAAATTGGTTGCCCAATTCGCGCACTTCAATTTTCATCTCATACTTGCTTCCCGATAATGATTCATATGTGGTTCGCACTCCAAACAACTCTTTCCCGTTTGCCAGACAAAACATGTCCCATTCTCCATTTCGTATCAAACTAAATTGTTCCGGGTGCTCCAATATCTGACTACGCTGATACCCTAATTCCTCAAACTCAGCTCATATGACTTCTTCACGTTCCTGCGTCAAAGTATCTGTAATCTTATCGATTATATGGTCAAACATCGCGTTCCTCCTTCTACTTATTCGGCGCCTCGTTAGATGGCTTGTCCTTGCATTTCCAGACATCAAACCAGCCTTCCCGACGGTCTTTGTAAAGTTCGTGCGCTTGCAGAAAACCATATATCTTATCAATGCAATACGATTCATCTTTTTCGCAGTCTTCAAATTCTTTATTGTACTGTTCACAGTCAGGGCAAACAAAAGCATGGCAAAATTCACGGCATCCTTCTTGGAAATCTTCCTCAGTCATTCCATTGTCCGGGTCGATGTAACTCCACAACTCCGAGGCTATAAATCCGCATTTCTTGTGGTTTTTCCACTCGTAAATTACCCCCTCGTATTTTAGCTTCGCCCATTCGTATATTTCGCCCTTTTCAATCGCTTCGCCGCAATAGTCGCATATGTGTGGATTTCTCGCCTTTCTTTCATGTTCTTGCAAAATTTCCGGCATTAAATGTTCAACCTCCCATCCCGCCCAGAATCTTGTCAATGCAGGCGTTCCAGCCTTGATTCCAGAACCACATTTCATCTGAATCATGAATGCTTTTAACCGCCTTCTCCGGCATAAGCTTCAGCGGACACCCATCTGGCTTTTTGTTTGGAATACAGTTGTTCACTGCCTTATCTTTTCCAGCACAGAATAATTCATTTGTCCAGTCTGCAATCACTCCTAATTGGCAGTCATAGCAGTCTTTCGGCATATCCATAACCAAAACCGCTTTAGCCATCATCTCACCACCTCATATTTGTTCTGAAGCATAACGTAGTTATTTCTTAAAATCATTTTCCGACCGTTTTTCTGTGCCGCGTGGTAATTTTATCGACCGCAACCATAAAAACCCGTTTTCGGTCAAAAATCCTTCATACTACAGTTTGACTCTGAATAAGTCTTGACTGCCGCACGGCCTCGCGATCCACATCTATGTTGTGCTGATCCTTGTCATGGCCTTTTACCCACGTGAACCGTATATCCCGGAACCGCTTGCGTTCCTCCATCAACTCGTCCCACAGTTCGTGGTTCTTGTTGATGGAATACAATCCGTTCATGGTATCGACAACATATTTACTGTCCGAGATAACCTCAACCGGAATAGATGGGTTCGTAATGCTCCGCATAGCCATCAAGACCGCCATCATCTCCATCTGGTTATTGGTCTTCCCGATGTTTCTTCCGGATTTCATTTTCGTGTAACCACGGTAAATCAGCTTGCAGGCCCAACCGCAGCCGGAATCGGAAGATCCATTACGGAGCGCGGAACCATCTGTGTATATGATGATCTTATCCTCCACCTTGTCCCCCTCCTAATTTCTCTTTTACTCTTTTGATTTTCTCTTGTGCCTGTTCGGACAATGGCTGCCATTCCTCCATGCTCGTTTTCTCTGGAATCTCCTTTTTTGGCTGATACGTCAATAATTCTGCTGCTCCTTGCACAAGCTGCAAAAGCTTGGGATCCATTTTGCTTAGTTCTTTTGCTCTCATGGCCTCTTGCCTATATGCCCTGGAAAAATGAGACTGTATCACATTCAATGCTTTTCCATCGGGATCATTCGTGAGCGCCCATTCTCTTAACTGGTTTGGGTCACCTATGGTCCTTTGGATGACTGGCGGCAGTTTTGCAAACTCTTCCTCGGCATGATAACTGGAATTTCGTATTGCCTTTAGGACCATTCCCCATGCGGCCATTTCATTGATTTCTGTATCCCCGAACAACAATTGCAGTTTTTCGATAATCTGGCCGATGGATGGAGCGTATCCTTTGGTATCGGTTCGTATAAATGCTTTGATCGCTGATTCTACCTGCCCGTATGTATAATCGGACAGCATGATCCACCATGTATCAACAGTGACGCTTTTATTTTCCGGTTTAAAATTTGGATAGGCCGCCTGAATGACCATGAGCAACTTTTTGGATTCATCCCTTGTCATCAAGCACTCCTCCATTCGTCAAAGACAGTTCTCTTCTCATGCGTGCCGTTGTCGTAGTTTCCTTCCAGGACTTTGGGAAAATTATTTGGTCTGACAAACCAGTCAAACTTTATCGACCAATTGTGCCTGTTCTTCCCCTGAAGATAATCACTCACTTTGATTTTCTCTACAGCTTCCAAAACCTTGTCCACTCCATATTGCCGAATCCGTGCCTTAAGCATTTTGATCCTTTCGGATTCACCCTTGACCCTGACAATCGGGATAATACCGTAGGCTTGTAATTCATTCCACGCATCCAGCACTCGTCGGACGTCAGTCTGACAAACAGATTCGATAGAATCTGTTCTAATAAGCTCCTTTTCTTTAGTTTCCTTTTCTTTACTTTTATTTTCTTTACTCTCTTTTTCTTTTATCTCCTTTTCTTTACTCTGTGAATTTCTGCACGCATTAATTGAATTTCCGTCAACACAAATTGAATTAATGCATACATTAATTGAATTATTGCTCACATCAATTAAAAGGTACTCTTTAATCAGGTCTATCTTTTCACGTCTGGATACGGCGTTTATGTACCGTTTCTGAATCCCTGATGATGTCAGAATATGATACTTATCGAAAAGATCTCCCGAAAAAATACCCCTTCTGATCGAAGCCGCTACAACCTCATTAATCAAATTTTTCGGAAATCCGGATAAGGCACATTCGTCATACTTCTTATCAACATTTCCTTGTCCAACACCATGAGTACACCCTAAACGGTACGCCCACAATACTGATATTTCCGGGTTCCAATTACAATAGTATCCAAAACTTGAGTAAATGTACTGAAACAGTTTGATAACTATTGCAAACCCTTTCAATCCAAATTCGGCTTCGATCAGCTCTACCTTTTCATCCACGTGGCAATCCAATTCAAAGTAGTCAAGTCCTGCTTTTCCTGGTCTGCCAGCCATTTTATTATCTCCGTTTCATGTTTAATTGAATGGAAGTCCTTCATCTTCGACGCCTTCGGGAATATGAATAAATCCTTCGTCGCCGGAATTGGACGGAGCCGGTCTGGAAACCTGCTGATAGCTTCCGCTGTTTCCACCGGCGCTCTGGTTCTTGCTATCGGCAAATTCCTGCTCTTCAACGATTACGTCTGTGGTATAGACCTTTTTACCGTCTTTGTTCGTATAGCTTCCAGTCTGGATCCGCCCGGAAACCAGGACTCGCATTCCTTGTCGGAAATATTTTTCGGCGAATTCGCCCGACTTTCCAAAAGCGATGCAGTTAATGAAATCTGCTGTTGCCTGATCTCCTTGCCCTTTCTTTGCACCTCGGCGATCGACCGCCAATGTAAAGCGCGTTACCGCAAAGGAATTATCTCCGGTAGTATATTTTGTATCCGGGTCACGGACCAACCTGCCCATCAAAACCACTTTGTTAATAAGTCATCCCTCCTTTTGTTAATATGGAAGATCTTCAGGAAATCTATAATTGGTCTCTAACGATACAAAATCAGCCCCACTGTCATTCAGGAATGCAGCGATGTCATCAAGAGTAGGCTTATTTGGAAATTCCTTTTCTTTGATTACTTCTTTTTTGTTTCCGGTATATCTGATTCCCCGGAGAAGATAATACTCTTCAAGGGTTCTCTTCTGTGCGATGCTCACTTCATGGATCATGGTTGAAAACCTCCTGTCTATTCTTTTTCTAAATCATAGAATACCAATTCTTCATTCTCTGGAACAGGACACTCATCATCTTTCCATTCCAGCCAGCGTACACAATCCCATGAATCCAGATTGAAATCTGACCAGTTAAACTCGTCTTTCAGCCTGGAATCAATCACGAGGCGGTTGTGCATGTCGGTCGTGTCCATTGTATGAAGATATTCGGTCAACCGCCGCAACAGAGTTATGTCTCTTTGTGTATACTCATAATGCAGCGTGTAGGTGATTCCGGTCACCTCGGACAAAACGGATTTATCTGCCCATCGCTTGACGTTAAGTTCTGCTGTATAAAGCCAAATATGGCCTGTAAATCCATTCGCACGGAGCCGATGAATCATTTCAACCACTCTGGGGCCGATTTCTGGCAACATGGGCTCGCCGCCTGTGATAACCAGCTCCTCGTATTTCAGCAGATTGTCAAATTCCACCTCTAGTATTTCACCGATGTGATTGTTGCAGCAATTTGGGCAATCCCGCGGGCAATCATATGTAACAAGCACTCTTGCAGTTTTCTTCAAAATCAGTCCTCCTTCCTCTCGCATTTCGGCGCTGGTTCACCACTCGCAAAAATCGGCGGATGTGCGTCAACCCTCCATGTGTCCGTGCTACCGCTTTCCAAGTAAAGCCTATAACGAATCACGCGCCAGATATCCTCGGCGATCAGCTCGTTCTCCGTCTTTGGATGGTATGTGTTGCCCCACAGCATTCTTCCGACCGCTTCTAATGTTTCACGGGCGCAATCCCGACGAGTAATGAAACTGTCAAAAATCTTGGCATGCTTGGGGTTTTCTTGCGAGAGGTCTAAGTTCTTGCTTGCCAAGCTATCCGCCAACCCGTTCCACTGGCCCATACGGATTCGGAAATACTCTTCAAGGGCCTCATTCGCAAGCCGAAGCTGCTTTTCGTTGAGTTCTAGAACGAATCTTTTTTCTTCCACGTCTCACTCCTCCTTGTCGGGATCGGATCATATTCGTTTGGCCGAATGCCATCAGCAAAATCTCTGCCGCATTCGCCGCACTTTAAGCAAGCCCCATAATAAGCAGCATCCGGGTTTCTGCAGTATCTGCCAACCGTATATTCTACTATCAAATCATCCATTATTCTTCTCCACCGCCCTCCTCGTCATGTTCCATATCGCCCTCCTCCGAATCCTTCTGGTTCTTCCAGTATGCATTCAAGCGCTCTCCGGCGGCCTGCCGTTGCGCTTCAGATACTTTCCTTGCGGGCGAGACCTTGACCCACCTCATCGGAACATGGGCGAAAATGGAGCCATCTTCATTTCGGTTGATAATCTGCACATCGTCCGGATATGCTGATGCCAGCTTTTCAATTCTGCCTTTTAGCCTACTATTGCCGTAGGCCGTTACTCCGGCATGTGTATCGCCGCGCGCCCAATCGATCACGCATTCATTTACTCCGCTCAATTTATCTTCCCTCTTTTCTGCTGCCGCACGATAGCGTCTCCGTCAGTTTTAAGTCCATCTTCGCGCCGCAGTTTGGACAAAATGGCGAGTTATTGTACCGATAAACAAGATCCCCGCATTCCGAGCACTCCCATTTAATCGGGTTTACATCAATCCATTTTCCGTGCCGAACCTGTTCGGCATCGACAGTCGGTTGCCTGTCGAAATCTTCGAGCGTTACAATCACGCCCAGATTATTCTCTCTTGCATCTTCTCCATCAAGTCCGACATCTTCGATAAATCCATCGGCATCAATCAATCTTCCCATGTTACCTCCTAAAATGGTTCTTTCATAAGTTCTACCGTCAATCCCGGTTCCGCGATCATAACTGGGATATGATCGCCAGTAACTTTCCGAATCTCACTGACGAAATAGTCACCAGCTCCCGAATTGTGGCCTAAGTGGCACAGGATCACGTTTCGCAGATTAGGAGTCTTATTCAATCGGATAAACTCTTTGCATGTCTGCAAATCCATGTGGGACTGCAAAACCCGGTCTCTCAGCGCACTGCTCTCGTATTCCTCAAGTAAATCATCTGAATGGTGGCACTCCACCAGAAAATGATTTATCCCCTGTTTCGATAGATTATATTTACAGTAAATGCAATCCGTCATGTATAGCAACTTTCCAAATGACTCTCCGGATATCAAGTACGCAAAACACGTCACGCCCTCGTCATGTGGAACCTCAAATGGAATTACTGAAAATCCATCGACCATAAAGCCTTGCATTGCCATTACGGGAATTGCAAGTCCATTATCCTGATACTTTTCTTTTACTTGTTCTGGCATAAAAACCTTGATTCCCATATTTAAATATTTATCAATATATTTGCTGTGGTCAGAATGCACATGAGTGCAAACCGCAAATTTAATATGACTAATTCTATAACCAAGGTATTTCTTAACTATTGTTGGATTGACTCCACAATCTAAAATCATACAGTTAGATTCAGAATCAAGTAAATATGTATTCCCATCAGAACTACTGCCGCACACAATTAGATTTATGATTACCACCCCTTTTCATTATTGGTGTTTCAAATGCTCTATTGATATCCCAATTAAGACTATTTATGCGTCCGTTCAAGATATAATAAGGCATTTCCAATTCCACGGCCCATTCTGCCAATGTTTGTTCTTTTCCGTTATATTCAATTATTCTGTTATTTCTTACGTTGTTCATTTGTGTACTCCTAGTTACCCATTGGCAATTTGTTGGAGAGTAATTCCCATCGTTATCTATGCGGTCTATTGTTAAATTGTCCGAATACCCATTCTCCATTGCCCATTCATAAAATTTGACAAAATCATTTATCCATTCATCGCAAACCCTAATTCCTCGACCTCCATAATTTTCAAAATATTTTGCATTTGGATAATAACATCTGCTTTTCATATTGCTCCAAATTCTATAAAGCCTGGTTTTGCTTTTCCCATGTGTTCTTCTTTTTTCTAAACCATCATACTGATGGCAACCACACGCTTTTGTATTTCCACTTATCAAACTATTTGAATCAACGTCTTTTTCATTTCCGCAGTCACATACACAATGCCAAATGGTTTTCTTGTTTTTTCTTCCAACATATTTAATTACTGTCAGATGATTAAATTTCTGTCCCGTTAAGTCTCTGAAAACCGCTTGTCTCGCTTTTTCCTTTTGCAAGCAACCACACGAATTCACATAGCCATTTCGAACTTTTGATAAACAACATAAAACTTCATTTCCACAATCACATCTGAATTTGAAAAAATAACCAACTCCATGTTCCATATGGGAATACTCTATGCATGTTAATTTTCCATATTTCTTTCCCACAGCTTCTTTAATAAGGGAATTGAGCCTTCCGCACCCGCAGGATGTGGTTTTTCCTGCTAATAAAGCATTTGTTTTGACATCAAGTATTTTTCCGCAATCACACTGACAAGACCATCGAACAGCATGATTCCCTGATGGAGAAACATAATCATCTGTTCTTCTTAAAACCACCAGGTTTCCAAATCTCTTCCCAGATAAATCAACTATTCGTGACATTTTGAACCCCCATCAGCCGCCCAAATAATGAGTTCCCCAAAACGTTTTAATTTCCCGTTCTGTTTCATCTTCGCCTTTTCCTATGACCCAATACGCAAAGTCATCAAGAAATGCCTCAATAGTGTAAATAATTGTGATTATCTTTGCCCTCATATTTATACCTCCTGCTATATTACGTGCGTTTTGCACGTATACTATACTTGTATAATAGCGTACAATATGCACGTAGTCAAGTATTTTTTTATGGAGATGATAAATATGTTTAACAAGCGGTTGAGAGAAATGCGAATGAAACGTGGTTACACTCAGCAAGTCATGGCCGATTCATTAGGTATCGCTCTGCGTTCTTATCAGTGTTATGAAACTGGTAGTCGCACCCCCTCTTTTGATATATTAGTCCGTATTGCCGACAAATTGGACGTATCTACTGATTATTTGCTTTGCCGTGACAATTTTATAAATTCTCACGGAGTTTTCTTTGATGAATAGTAAATATATCTTCCAATTTGTCCCAGATTTCAAAATCTCCTGTTCTTGTACCTTGTTCAATATTTTGATAGTATCTAAGGCTTATACCCAAAAGGTCGGCAACCGCTTGTTGTGTTAGGCCTTTCTTCTTTCTTTCATCTCGTAAATTTTTTCTCATTTGTTTACCTCTTCCGCGATCAGCGCATACGCATTTCCCTTGCTGGAACTGCCGATTACTTTAAGGACCATCACTCCACCTCAATGTCTTCATCGGCAGGAAACTGGAACGTCGTCTCGCAATCCATTGTTGTATCATGATAATAAAACCCGATCATATAGCGGTAATAAGTGTCGTTCATGTCGTCTATGACAATGTCGGCTTTTTCCGGTGACGAATACTGTGCAAACACCTTCTGCTCTCCATCGCACTTGACTTGGACCAGATTCGCATTTCGCATGACAAGTGATCGGTCAAACGGGAAATTATACTCCCCGGACTGACTAATGATCCGCATGATGTTTTCCCTCCCACAAATATTTATTTCTCCAAGAGCTTTTCTTTTATCACTTCAAACGGTTCATCTGGATTCTTGTAAAAGCCCAAAAATTCAATCTCGTATCCGTCGGGATGATATTTTTTGTAAATATCATGTTTCCGGTCAGAGGTGATTCCCATATCATGTTTGCACCACTCTGGGCCGCTGCTCCAATGGCCTGCGATCACATTCATTTTCTCGATCCCGTCCGATTCGTCAAGGAAAATGCCATCAACAGCAAACCCTTTCACGTCTCCCTCTGGCTCGGCATCTCGAATTGTGCCGAAACTATTTGTTCCCGTGTAAAGCCCAAAAACATATATTTTGTCCATTCTAAATCCTCCTGTATGGATAATATATTAAGCAGAATGGGAATACCTCCCTCACCATTTGCCGCGCATGTTCATCTGGCACATAAGAGCAAATTGCAAATATTTCATGCGAATCATAATCCATCAAGGGAAGTTCATTCTGGATAAAGTGCTGTATGCTTACAAAGTGAAAATCCGAATTGTCAGTTTCAAGAACGTCTCCAAAACCGACTCCACAATCCACTCCTATGTACTTTTTATAATCTCTAAAATACCATGATTGGAAAGCGTATCCGCACCCCAGATCAAGTATAATCATATTTTGGGGTACAAAAAGCGTTACTGCCTTGTACACTTTTTCAAAGCCCAAAAAAGAAGGACTGCATTCTATGCTGGCCGTCAGAGATGTTTCAAAAACATGTTGAATTTTCTCTCTGGGTATAATTGTGTATAATTCACAGTTTTTCAAGATCAATCACATCCTTTCTTCGGCGGCAGAAGGCTTATACTGCAACAGCCTTTTCTATTCTCGAAGTTCATCTTCGCCCCGTCCGGATCGTTCGTGAGCGAAACTGTCAGTCCATGCTTCCTTGCCGTCCTAAGAAGTCCAATGATCGTGGACTTATAGTAAGATGGGCTTGACGGATCTGTTCTGGCATCTTTCATGCTATCCCTCCTTCTTTTTATTCTGGCAGAACCATATCGGATTTCTCCAAGCACGTTCACTTATTGGCTACTCCGAATACTTGAAAGAATCACCCCGCATATGGAAGAATTTATTCTTTGTCCGGTGCGAACGGAAACGTTTGGTTATCAAAACGTATTTTATGGGAGCGAGCGCGATTTCTCGCTTTTTCCTCACGACATTCTCCCAACATCATGGTGTCATTTAAGCCGTACCTACCGTTTATTTTCGCACTAAGAATGATACCTTCAACTCATGTCTGCATTGCCATACGGAGATGATTCCTTTCTTTCTCCTTTACACCAAACTTTCAGCCGCCAGTATATATACTTTTAAGCCCAGTCAGGTTTACTGTTTTGCAAGACTCCGCCGTCCCTTGCGGGGACCGGTTTTTTCGCTGCATCTCCCACAATCAAATCTGGCATAGCAATCTGTTCCGGCTCCTGCTCGATCTGTGCGGGTTCCACCGGGACAAATTCCTCTTTGTTTGCATTCTGCTCGATCTCATAGGCCACATCTTCCGCAACGACATTCACGTCCTCAGCATCTTCCAGACGCTCATAAGTGTCAATCATGGCCCCATCGCCGTATGTATTTGTAATCATCTTGCAGAGCCGGTTGATAACTGTTTTCTTTGCCATCTGGTCAGCAAATTTCTCGTGAGTGCCGCCTTTTTCCTTATAACCATAGCCCTGCTGCCATGCCTGCCGAATCTGACTGATGCTCATAACCTCCATCATCTTCTCGCCATCGGCCATAACCGCCACCGCATATGCTCCCTTGATTTTCGTATTGTCAATGTTCATAAAATCCTGCTTGTGCTCAACAAGACGCTTTTTGCCGTCAACAACCTCATAGTTGAACACATCGCCATCGTAAATCACTTCGGCGCTGATTGACTTAAGCCCGTACCGCCGGGCAATCGTAATGTTGCCAAAATAGGATTTCTGGAACTGGCACTTGCCGCCGTAAGCGATGAAGGATCCTTGATGCCTCTGTACATTTAAGTTTAGACTGACCATATCCATCAAGCTGTTTGCGATACTCGCTTGGGAACATGATTCAAGAAGCGGTTTTCCGTTCTTGTCAGTGGTTTCCTTCAAAACCAGATACGCCCCCATAAGGGCATTTGTGTAATTGTAATCACTTGCAAAAGTTAGCCCGTACTTCTCCTTCTCCTTGATCTGTGCAGAAAGGGCGTTGATAAACGAATTGTTTATCACAATTTCTGCGTCTTTCTTTGACTTTTCCAGTGCTGTTGTTTGTGTTGCCATAATCATTCCTCGCTTTCTTCAATTTTTCCTGTAATGGCCTTGATTTTGTCCCGGAACGCCGCCACTTCTTCCTCCGGCACGTCAATCGCCACGACAATACCTGCGCCATTCGGGAGCGTAACCTTATCTCCTACCGACACATCAAACTCGCCGGAATCGTATGTATAGGCACGGCCGCGGGGCTTGTCACTTTTCAAAAACTGAACCTTAATCAGCATCTAAATCGCCCCCACTTCCAGCTTGTCCGAATCCGAAACCGCAAACACAATCATCTGGCAGTCAGATCCGGACAGAATCCTTGTCAGATTTCTGGAATCCAAAGCTTCCGCATTATCCAACAAAACCGGGGCATTGATTCCCACAATCTTCTGAATCGAAAGTGCAACATCCGTCTGAGCCTCTAGAACACGGCCATGATTCGCAGTACTTCTGATGTCGTATCCATCAATCATCGGGACACAGCAGGTTTTGTATTCACCATTTTTGTGATTCTCCCACAATTTCCATATCACGCGCCCGAAATGCCGGTTGATGTCAGCAACCAGATACTCGTTTTTCTTCTTATCGAGTTCGGCAAGCAAATCGATGATCCTCTCGCAGTCAGCTTTCGCCTGCGACTTCTGAATCTGCTCCTGCCGGAGTTCTTCCAGACGGTTCTCCAGAACCACATTGTTGTTGACTCTTGCCAGTCTCTCCTTTGCAGAATCAAGTTCGTCATAGATTGCTTCTTTTCTGCGCCGGAGTTCTGCTTTAAGGTCGTCTCCCTTGCTTGTGCTGCGAATCGCTTCTTCCTTCGCCGAAATTTCCAGACAGATTGCCTCATATTCCTGATTCTCGCTTAAGTCTGGCAGAGAGGGAAAACCATGCAGTTCGCTGCGCAATTTTTCCTCATGAGCAAGTGCAATACTATTCTTTTCCTCTATGTCCAGAACCTGCTTCTCTAAGTCTGGCAGCTTAACCGTTTCCAATTCTGCAATTTCATCCCGCAGTTTACGTCCCTGTTCGGTAATTTCAGCAAGTCTTGCTGATTTGGTCTCTCCAAACTTTGCAAGCATTTGCTGATACGTATCAAAATGCTCTTTCTTCTTTTTCTCATGATCGGCGATAATCTGTTCTCTCCGCTCTGGCGGAAATGCCTGTCCGCAGGTGGGACATACCAAAGCATCCCCTCCCAGATCGGGTTCCTCGACAAATTCAGGATAGGTCTCTGAAGCAATTTTTTCATAATCAACAAGCAGGGCGTCCTTCTCGGCCTTCTTTCTGGAGATATCATTCTGAATCTTATCCCTTTCGAGCTTGCACTCGTTAAGAACATATTGGCACTTCATCGTTTTGTCGCAGGCCCTATTGTATTCGGTTCGCTTTTTTGCCGTTTCCGTGCGAAGAATATCGTAGGCCTTGTTCTCGATATCAGTCTTTTTGAACTGAAGTTCCAGAAGATTGTCCTGCATGGACTTAATTTCGTCTGACTGAGAGAGCGTATCTCTCTCCTGCCGCTCAATATTGGCGATCTTTTCTTTCAGCGCATTGATCTGGAGTTCCAGTTCTGCCACGTCCACGTCCTCGACAATCTGGCGGTTGACTTCATCAATCCGCCCCGGATACCCGGCGATTTCCTTTGACAGCCGTGTGATACTGGCTTTGTTCATGGCCGAAATCTCGTCCACCGTGTACTTTTCGATCAGCTCAGCCAGTCCTGCCAGCTCGGGGAATCGCGCCACGATATCCTGATTGGAAACGTTCTGCGGAAGTTTAAACAGAAACTCCCGCATTTCCTTCGGTTTCTGCGCCAGAAATGCCGATGGATTCATGCACATGAGCAAATCGTCGAAGCCGAAATCAAAATATGCATTAAAGTCCCGCAGGGTTTTATTCACACCATTAACCGCATAGGAATTTACGTCCGCATATGAACCGTCTTTATTGATACTTCGCTTCTGTGCCTTCTGAACCGTGACTTCTTTTCCGTCATAGTTCATGACAATCTCCACTGTAACCGGAACATCGTTGATCGGCTCTCCATCGACCTCCCGGCGAACTTTGGGATTGTTGGTCAAATCATAGTCTACTCCGAACAGTGTCCACATAATCGCCGTGGCAAGTGAACTTTTCCCAAGACCGTTCATGCCGGAAATCCGCATTTTGTCGGTGAAATCAAAATCTGCCGCCTTAAAACATTTGAAATTTTGTAAACTGATTCGTTTGATTTTTAACTCGTGCATTTTTCCTCCTCCTTGTCCTATAATAGCGCTGTGAAATATTGTTTTATTTTTCTGATTCCAATTGGGTGGCCGCCTGCGGGGAATCTTTTTTTACTGAACCAGTTCCATTTTGCTAAGCGAAACCTCGTATGCCATTCTCGTCTCCGTTTCCGTCTCCGAGAACCGTTTTAAATACTCCCGGCTCTGGAACCTTCCTTCAACCCGAATGCGCGTGCCGACATCAAGGCTGGAGGCATATCGTGCATTCCGTCCCCATGCGATACAGGGAAGATAATCGGACTTCCCATATTCGCGATTTACGGCAATCATGATATCCGTAATTTCCCGGCCGAGAGGCGTTTTGCGGTAGACCGGTTCCTTGCATATGTAGCCGTCGAGGAATATCTGGTTCGTTTCATATCCAGACTGTTCTTCCGCAGACACAACATCAAATGCAAAGACCGAAAGTACGCATCTAGCCCGGTTACCTTGTCTCCGGTTGTACTGACGGAGTTGCCCCGTAACCTTAAGGATCTGCCCTGTATAGTCTACGGACATATCAAGCGAACGATCCGAAACTATAACCGGTATCATATCGACCGTATTGCTCAACCTCATCACAGAAAGAGTGCCTTTGTAAAAGTTCTCCCCATATGCCGAATGGTTTAACTCGAACCCCGAAACGACCGTTCCGATTATGCTGACCCAGTTTTTTACATCTTCCCTGTCCATTGTCTAGTTCCCTCCTAGTGGTATGTTCATCGTGTATTGACCTTTTCCGCCTTCATAGATTATCTTGTGGTATTTTTCTTCCTGGACATCTCGCGCATATTCTCGGCGAGCGCAGTCCTCGCAGATCCGGCCTTCGCCAGGATCAAGACTGCAACCGCAGACCGCGCACCGATAGCCGTACATATTAACTTTCCTTTTCCGGCGGAACATCGAAGTCGAAAAATGCAGCGCACGTTTTGACATTGATGTAATTCTCATGAACCACATATCTCTTAAATGCCTCCACACGGGATACGCACTTTAAGAGCTCCGCATACTCATCCATTGGAATCTTAATCATATTTTTGCTTTTGGCCATTCTGAAATCCCTCCTCATTCGCTTTCGGATATTTATTTGTTCCAAATGGGACTGCCATCCCTTTGGGGCGCTTTCTTCTTCCACCGCACCCCCACCCATATGGGTTAAGGCCGAGGGCCGCGGCGGCACGGTTCGTGCCGTTCTTCCTCCTACTCAATCAGATACACCTCCGCTTTGCAGCTTCCTGCGCCGCCTGCAAACCATCGGGCCGCCTCGTGGGAATCCATGTAAATGTCAATTCGGTTGCCCTTGATCGCGGAGCCGGTATCCTCGGCTATATATTCGCCGTATCCATCGATATAAACCCGGCTCCCGAGCGGGATCACGCGGGGATCGACTGCGATCGTCCGGCCTTCCTGCGGCATGACGCCGGAGTACGTCGAGCCACCAGACCATTTCCCACAGCATTTCTTACAGCTGCAGTACGCAGTCAGGGTAAATGTCCCGAGGCATTCCCGCTCCGGTTCCGGCGCTGCGGTTTCCTCCGGGGCCTCGGCCGTCGCGAGGACTCTTGCCGTTTCGATCGGCACTCCGGCCGCTACAATGGAGATTGACCGGGTCGTCGGCTCATGAGATGGTTGAGGCGCTGCTACGGCTTCTCTCGGTTCTACAATGGCCGATGCCATTACAAGCGCAACACTAAGCACTATGCCTACCAAGATGACCCATGCGAGTTTCCGCATGATAGCCTTTCTATGGCGCTCTTTATGGTATTCCTTCCTAAGCTGATTCATCTTCATGTAATGATAAAAGCGATTCATGTCCCTATCTCCTTTCATAGGCCGCTTTTGCTTTTTGTAATTCTGACTGCACCCTAAGTACATTTGCTGCACTTGTGGAGTACGGATTCTTTCGCATTGCCCGAACTGTGCGGACGCTTATGCCAAGCCATTTTGCGAGATCGTCATCCGTCCATTGCTTATATTGCATAAGTGCGTACAAATCAACACGGAACTCTATCACTTCTGGCGACGGTACTGCTCTGCGTGGCATCTTGATCACCTGCCTCCATAATTCCTCACGGTTTCTACGATTCTACTTGTATGCTAGTAACATTCCCGTATGTTCTGACCGTGACATTACTTCCCTTCTGTACTGCTACTCCCTTGACCGTCTTCCGGTTCTTTTTCCTCATGACTCTCTGCGCCATTTACTACATTCCCTCCAATATCAGAGTTGTAGTAGTTGTATCCCTGGCCATCCTGCGTCACGAAGTCATACTCGGATAAAAATCCGGTAAATTCTCTGACGTTCAGATGATTGACGATCAGAAGCCCGATCACTGCCGCCGTTGATAATACGGTCAAACAAATCATTCCCACGTTTTTCGCTTTGGAAAGCTTCTGTTCCTCAAGGATCATCTCCGTGGCAGTTCTCTGATTCTGTGCCGTTCCGGCTACCGTCTGGATGACTTCCTGCCAACTCGACCTGGGTTCGCTACCCAACTGTTTATTTTCTTCCATAAAAAAATCCTCCTAAATTTTTGTCATTTCTTGCCAAAATCAAGAGGATATGTTAAAATTATCTCTTGACAATGGTAAGGCTGCTTCTTACTGTTGTCCGCCTCGGTGGTGTTCCCGCACCGCCGGGGCATTATTTTCTGGGTTTTACATAATCACGCCAATGCTTGGAAAAATAGCTTTTTCCATCAACATATTTCTTGAATGGCTTGTGGATTCTTGCCAGCATCATGTTGTGCTTGGCAATAAGCCTCTTTAACTCCCGCAATTTCTCGCCTCCTCACATTTCTTTGTTGACCCGCCTTCGCTTCATGTTATAATTCCATTGAAGGGAGGTGAAGTTATGGACAATAAGCAAATCGCCCACGATTTAGCTGTTTCAAAATTGTACGGCGCATCATTACCCACGGACAAACTCATCGAACAGTATCGCCAATACTATAAAGAAATCTATGAGTGCCTTGAAAGTAATGAAAAACCTAAGCCTACAAAAGTTATTAACAGCCCTTACTGAGTGCCGCAAGCGCATTGGTAAGGACGGTTAAAATCTGGGACTGGGAGGAAATTTTGCTTTCCAGTCCCTGTTTTTCCTCACTATTTTCCGAATTCCACATATCTACGGCATTTGCATAAACATCCATTGCCAGTTTAGATACGGCCTCTCTCAGATTTACTAACCGGCCATCGTCTGTCAGCAAAAGGGCATCGTCCCCATGCATCAAGAATTCTCGTTTCTGTTTCACGTTCTCACCTCCGCTTTATCCTTCTACCCAAGAAGAATGTACATAGGAACTTCTTCGCCCCAGTTTGCCAGTTCGGAAGGGAAGTAGACAGACAATCCGAGTTGCCGCTCCAATCTATCCGCTTCTTCTTTTGTTCTGGCAAACGCCACTTTACTGATGGATTTCTCTTTGAAGTCTAAGGTTATTGATGGCGTGTCGTTTTTCTCCAACTTCTCACCTCCCTATCCCAGAAAAGCCTTGATTGATGTCTGCAAATCTTGACATATTTTTCTTGACTATCAGTGACTATTTCCATATAATGTATTTGAAACTAACATTTGGCACATTATATAGAAGGGTGGCGCTGCTATGGTTTATCTAATTACATATGATTTGAATAAGCCCGGTCAAAAGTATGATGATTTATATGAGGCCATTAAAAATTCATCTACTTATTGGGTTCATTTCCTTGATTCCGCATGGATTATTAAATCCGCCCTGTCAGTTAATCAGGTTTCTAATAACATAAGAGCTAAAGTGGACGAATCTGATAATTTTCTTGTTATCGAAGTAACAAATAATAAGCAAGGATGGCTACCGCAGAAGATTTGGGAGTATATAAACAACTCCATTTTTTAGGCATTGTTTTCACATGAATTATCTGCGGTGTAGGCTCCTTCACTACTTTCTGGAATGAATTTTTGTGGCTCCAAGATACTCCGAATATCTTGGAGTTCTTTTTCTATCCCCTTAAGCAGTTTGATAATTTCTTTCTCCACCTCAATTCACCTCCTTCTGAATCGCATATAGATCATTCGGCTCTACGCCAAGTGCATTAGCAATATTGGCAACGTCGATGTCCGTTATCACTTTGCGCCCGTTAAGCATATTGCTGAAAGCCTTGTAATTGTATCCAGCTTTTGCTGCCACGGCTCCTTGCTTGAGGCATTTGTCGGCAATGATTTTTTTTACATTTTCCGCAATTGCTGATTTCAAGTTTCTTCCTCCTTTCATCAAGTTTCTTTAGTTTTTCATATCATACATCATGTTTCTTTAGTTGTCAATACCTTTTTCTAAAATTTCTTGATTTTTTATCTTTACATTTTAAGAATCATGATGTATAGTAAAAATAAAGAAGGAGGACGGGAAAATGGGCATTGGCAAACGCATAAAAAAAGCAAGAGAAAGCTTGGGATTGACTCAAAACGAATTAGGGGAATTGGTTGGTGTTACGGGTTCAGCAATTACAAACTATGAAAAAGAGACCAGCCATCCGAAAGAACCTATAATGTACAAGCTTCTTGAAGTATTAAAAGTTGACGCTAACTATTTATTCCAAGATGTAGTTAAAATCCCAGCTAAGAAAAATGATGTCTCTTTAGCTGAATATGATATTGTCAAAAGGTACCGGCTCCTCGATGTGCATGGCAAAGATATAGTCGATACAATTCTGAAGAAAGAAACCGAGAGAATGGAGAAATATGGGAATTTAGATAACACGGGAATTGTGACATTATTAGAAATACAATCTTACAATCCGTCCGCAAAAGTTATTCCTTATTGGGAAGTCGGGGTTGCGGCAGGAGGCGGCATATATCAGCTGAATGACACGGAGTCTGTTCCGATTAAACTTTTCTTGACCCCAACCACTGCAAAAGCTGACTTTGTCGTTAATGTTAAAGGTGAAAGCATGTCACCTGATTTTTGCAATGGGGATAAAGTCCTTGTTAGCCAGAGAGATGCGGTGCGGCGCGGAGATGTTGGCATATTTATTAAGAACGGGGAGGCCTACATTAAAGAATTAGGAGAAATGGAGCTTATATCCAGAAATTCAGAATATCCAAACATTGCGATTTCTGACTATGACAATGTTGTTTGTCTTGGAAAGGTTATTGGAAAACTGACAAACGACATGATAGCAGAAGATTAAGCTTTTTACTGGCGGCAATATTTCACTATATTAAAGATATGCAAATAAAGCAAAAACCGCTCCTGCGCCAACAGGAACGGTTTGCATAGATACCTTGACCGGCCAAAGCCGATGATATCAGACCTATGTTATATTATATCATCTGGAGGGCGGCCGGTCAACGTCTATTTTTTATACCCATTTTTAAGAAAGGATGATGTGATATGGCAAAAAAGAAGAATCAACTCCCGTCCGGAAATTACCGTATACAGGTTTATGATTATACGGATTCGGAAGGGAAACGGCATTACCGCAGTTTTACCGGCGCAAGCAAACGTGAAGCGCAGATCAGGGCGAATGAATGGAAGGTAAACAAAACGCAGAGGATCCCGGAAAATATTACTGTATATGAGGCGATAGAAAAATATATTGCCGCAAAGCAGAACGTCTTGTCGCCTTCTTCCATAAAGACATACAAGGACATGCTGCGCATCCGCTTCTCCGGTCCGTTCGGGGGAACAAAACTCTCCGACTTGACCAATCGCGCAATACAGATATGGGTAAGCGAGCTGTCGGCAAATTTAAGCCCTAAAACAGTGCGTAACGCTTTTTGGCTGCTATCTTCCGCTCTGGATATGTTCGCGCCGGATTTTCGCATTAAGGTCACGCTACCGGCAAATATAAAATCCGATTTTTACTGCCCGTCTGACGAAGATATTAAGAAGTTGCTTGATTGCGTTCAGGGGACCGAATTGGAGATCGCTGTGATGTTGGCCGCATTCGGACCGTTACGGCGTGGAGAAATTTGCGCACTAACTGATGAGGATATAATAGGTGACACAATCGTTGTACGGAAAAGCATGGTTAAAGATGAAAACGGAAAATATGTAATCAAACCGAACCCAAAAACATATGGGAGCTACCGTGAAATCAAAATGCCTGATATTGTTATAGAAAAAATAAGTGGCATTAAGGGAAGAATCGTACAAATGACGCCCGAAACTTTAACAAGCAGATTTGAGCATACTATTAACAGGATAAATATTAACAAGTTCAGGTTTCACGATTTGCGGCATTACTCAGCCTCAATGATGCATGCCATCGGAGTGCCGGACCAATATATTTTACAGCGGGGAGGTTGGACAAACGATCATGTAATGAAAACAGTATATCGTAATGTAATTGATATTGAGAAGGAAAAGCAAAACAGAAAAATAAATGAGCACTTCTCCGAGCTTGAAATCGTGTGACTTTCGTGTGACTTTCGTGTGATGTTTGTGCTGAAATATATTCTATTTCAAGACGGATATATCACATAAAGATGCAATCGAAATATTTAAAAAACCTTGGCAATATGCGAAAATGGCGTATTTTCAAGGTTTTTTTAATTAATAGTTGTAGAGTACAACACTCTACGATATTTTTTCGCTCAAAAACAGGGCAAATCCCATCTGTAAGATCTGGGGACCGTATACCGTTTGCGTCAGATCGTTTTACTGTAATTATGGTGGAAAATTTGCTTTTATTATGCGAAAGTTTATGCTATACTTGTTATACTAAGAGAAATGAGGTGCGAAATATGGCTAAGAAACGTCTTGTTCTGGCTCTCGGCCATGATGCGCTGGGAACGAATCTTCCCGAGCAGATGGCTGCTGTCGCGAAGGCCGCGAGGACGATCGCCGATTTCATCCAGGACGGATGGCAGGTAGCGATCACCCACGGAAACACGCCCCAGCTCGGCATGATCCACACGGCGCTCAATGAATTCGCAAAAGCGCACGAAGGCTATACGCCCGCGCCGATGTCGGTCTGCTCCGCCATGAGCCAGGGCTATATCGGATACGATCTGCAAAACGCCCTGCGTTCCGAGCTGATCCGGCGCGGCATCTATAAACCGGTATCCACGATCCTTACGCAGGTCACGGTCGATCCCTACGACGAGTCCTCCTACACCCCGATGAAGCTGGTCGGCCGCGTGATGACCGCGGAGGAAGCCAAGCTTGAGGAGCAGAAAGGGAACTTTGTCGTCCGCACCGAGGAAGGTTACCGGCGTATCGTCGCGGCGCCGAAGCCGGTCGCGATCGTGGAGATCGACGCGATCAGGGCCCTGATGGACGCGGACCAGCTGGTGATCGCCGCCGGCGGAGGCGGGATCCCCGTCATGGAACAGGGAAGCCGCTTAAAGGGCGCCAGCGCCGTCATCGAGAAGGACCGGGCCGCAGGACTGCTCGCCAAAGAGCTGGACGCGGACGTCCTGATGTTCCTCACCGGCGTTCCCAACGTTCTCCTGAACTACGGGACGGAAAGCGAGACTCCGCTTGAGGCAATAACGGCCTCCGAAGCCGCCGCCTACGCGGCCGAGGGGCACTTTAAGGTCGGTTCCATGCTCCCGAAGGTCGAGACCTCGATCGAATTCTTGAGTTCCGGCAGGGACCGTCTCGCGGTCATAACCTCCATGGAGATGGCGAAAGAGGCGCTGGCCGAAAAGGCTGGCACCCGGATCCGCTAACCGAATACGCCGCTCCCTTCGGAGTCCGTACAGGGATCCGCCGGTCAAATATGCCGCTTTCTCCAAAGTTCATGCAAACGGATCCGTACACGGAAGGCCTGCCTGGCGGCAGACATTCCGCACACCAGGATACAAAAAAACAGCCGCATCCGGTTTTTCGGATACGGCTGTTTCTGTTTTTGTCTTATTTTCCGCCGGTCCCAACGGACCTGCGGCCGTTCTCTTAGGCGATGACCTTCGCCGGGCACTTCGCCGCGCATTTTCCGCAGCCGGTGCACTTTGAATAATCGATCACCGCAACGTTGTTGTCCATATGGATCGCGTCGAACTCGCACTGCTTCGTGCAGAGCGTACATCCGATACATCCGGCGTCGCATTTCTTGCGGACATCCGGTCCCTTGTCGTGCGAATTGCACTGTACAAGGTGCTGCGCCGCGTACGGCACAAGCTCGATCAGATGACGCGGGCAGGCCTCTACGCACTTGCCGCAGGCCATGCACTTTTCCTTGTCGACAACGGCTACGCCGTCCACGACATGGATCGCGTCGAACTGGCACGCCTTCACGCAGCTTCCGGAACCGAGGCATCCGTAGGAGCAGGCCTTGTCGCCCGCGCCCGGGACCGCGTTCGCGATCTTGATGCAGTCGTCGATCCCGTAGTAGTTGTACTGTACGTTCGCCTTGTCGCAGGTTCCCTTACACTTTACGAAAGCGACCTTCTTCTCCGAGCTTCCGGCCTCAACGCCCATGATCGCGGCGATCTTCTCGCCGACCGGGGCGCCGCCGACCGGACACTGGTTGACAGCGGCCTTGCCCTCGACGATCGCTTTTGCAAGCGCGTCACAGCCCGCGTATCCGCAGCCGCCGCAGTTGTTTCCGGGAAGCTCGGCTCTGACGAGGACTTCTCTCTCGTCGACCTCAACCTTAAACTTCTCGCTGGCAACGCCGAGGAGCACGCCGATGATAATACCGACCGCGCCGACGACGACCGCCGCGATTATAACACCTGTCATATTCATCTTACGTCTCCTCCCTTAAATCAGGCCGGAAAATCCGAAGAATGCGATCGACATCAGGCCTGCCGTGATCAGTACGATCGGGGAGCCCTGGAATGCGTGGGGGATATCGTTGTGCTCGATCTTCTCACGCACGCCGGAAAGCAGGATGATGGAAATCGTAAATCCGACGGAAATACCGATACCGTTTACAACGCTCTCTACGAAATTGTAGGACTTCTGTACGTTCGTCAGAGCCACGCCCAGAACGGCGCAGTTGGTGGTGATCAGCGGAAGGTATACGCCGAGGGCCTGATAGAGGCCGACCATGTTCTTCTTAAGGAACATCTCAACGAACTGTACCAGCGCCGCGATAACAAGGATGAACACGATCGTCTGAAGGTATTCGATCCCGAGCGGCACCAGGATAAAGCTGTAGATCAGGCTCGCGCACGCCGAAGCGATGGTGATAACGAAGATAACCGCTACGCCCATGCCGGCCGCGGTCTCCGTCTTCTTGGAAACGCCAAGGAACGGGCAGAGGCCGAGGAACTGGCTTAAAACGACGTTGTTTACCAGAGCGGAGCCGATGGCGATCAGTAATAATTCTTTCATTATTCGCTTCCCTCCTTCCCGGCAGCTGCAGCCGCGGCGGCCTTAGCCTCTTCCGCAGCCTTCTTGGCAGCCAGTGCCTTCTCGGCAGCCGCTTTCTTCGCGGCGGCAGCGGCAGCGGCGGCCTCGGCCTTCTTCTCGGCGAGGACGGCGTGGTTCGTCATGCTGGCGCAGCCGTGGCAGCTTAAGCAGTCGCCACCACAGGCCAGAGCCGATGCGGGAGCGTCGCCGTTCGTTGCGGACGGAAGTTTCAGTTTATTCTGGATCGCGGTCAGCGCGGACAGTACGAAGAACGCGCCGGGAGCCAGAACGAGGATCGAAATGTGGTAGTTCTCGGGAATAATGGTATTTCCGAAGAACGCGCCCGCGCCGAGGAACTCACGGCACATGCCGATGATGGTAAGGGCGCAGGTGAAGCCGAGACCCATTCCGACGCCGTCGAAGAAGGACTCGACAGGACCGTTCTTGGAGGCGTACGCCTCGGCACGGCCGAGAATGATACAGTTGACGACGATCAGCGGAATATAGATCCCGAGCGCGTCATAAAGCGAAGGTACATAGCCCTGGATCAGGAGCTGTACGATCGTAACAAGGCTTGCCACGACGACGATGAACGCCGGGATACGGACACGGTCCGGAATGATGTTTCTCAGAGCCGAGATCAGCAGGTTGGAAAACATCAGGACGACCGTTGTCGAGAGGCCCATGCCGAGGCCGTTGATGGCCGAGGTCGTGGTCGCAAGCGTCGGGCACATACCAAGCATCAGGATGAACGTCGGGTTCTCCTTGATGATACCGTTATAAATACGTTCTGTACACTTATTCATGCTCTCCCACCTCCTAGTTTGCGTAGTTATGCAGGTAGTAAAGCGCTGCATTGACTGCATTCGTGGTCGCGTTGGACGTGATCGTCGCGCCGCTGATGGCGTCGATCTCGTTGTCCGCGGACGCGCCGGACTTCGTGACGACGAGGCTCTCCGCGTTCTTGCCGATGAACTGATCGGTGTAGGCCGCATCCTGAGCCTTTAAGCCAAGGCCGGGAGTATCGCTCGTTTCGGTAAGACCCATGCCGGTGATCGTTCCGTCCGCGTCAAAGCCGACCGACAGGCGGACCGTTCCGCCGTAGCTGTCGTTGGAGTAGGCGCTGATGACGTGGCCTACGACCGCGCCGGACGCGTCCTTGCCCTCAAGGGCAACTTCGACCGCAACGTTTCCGAGTCCGAGGTTCGCGAACTCGCCGGACTCGACCATCGACGCGATCTGTTCGTCGGATCCTTCGATCTTGGAGAACGAGGAAGCCTCCGGAAGAACGAGCTGGTAAGTCGCGTTGTTCTTGGCGATCGTCGCCTGCTCGATCGGTTCCTTCGTCAGGCCGTATACAAAGCCGAGGGCTACGCCGGAGACAAGCGTGATCGCAAATAAGATCAGGGCGTCTTTCATGAAACCGGATTTACTTGCCGCCATTTTTCTTACCTCCTTTTCCGAACGCTGTGGGAAGCGTGAACTTCTCGATCAGCGGAACCAGGATATTGCAGAAGATGATCGCGTAGGAAACACCCTCCGCGCTGCCGCCGAAGATACGGAACAGGCCGGTCAGAAGGCCGAGGCAGACGCCGAAGACGATCTGTCCCTTCGGAGTGATCGGGCTTGTAACATAATCGGTCGCCATAAAGAACGCGCCGAAGATCAGGCCGCCGCCGCAGACCTCAGCCAGCACATAACCGAGATCGTGCCGTCCGAAGATAAAGGCAAAGACCGCAAAGGTCAGGATATAGACGCCCGGGATACGGATCGAGATCACCTGCTTGTAGAGCAGATAAGCCGCGCCGATCAGAAGGGCGATCACGGAGATCTCACCGATCGTTCCGGGAACTTTACCGACGAACATCGCCGCGAGATCGTATGTACCGCCGGCCTTCATCGTCGCCAGCGGAGTCGCACCCGCGACCGCGTCGGTGACCGGGTCGGTAAACGAGGTCATCGCGCCCGCAAACGAGATCAGAAGGAAGCATCTTGCGGCCAGAGCCGGGTTCATCCAGTTCTGTCCGAGTCCGCCGAACAGCTGCTTCACGACGATGATCGCGAACATACCGCCCAGGACCGGGATCCAAAGCGGGATCGTCGGCGGCATGTTGAGCGCCAGGATCATGCCGGTGACAAGCGCGCTGCCGTCGTCGACCGTGATCGGCTTGCCCATCAGGGACTCAAACGCATACTCGCTGAGCATACAGGAAAGCACCGTTGCGATCACGACGAGCAGGGAATAGAAACCGAACTGCATCACACCCCAGATGGTTGCCGGCAGCATGGCGATCGCCACGTCGTACATTAAGTTCTTTGTGGTAACGCCGTTGCGTACATGAGGGGAAGACGATACGTTTAATAATTTACTCATTTGTTCCACCTCCTACGCTTTCTTTCTTTTGGCCGCAGCCACCGATTTACGCATTTCCTTGAAGGCCTGCGTGAGCGGTCTATGGGCCGGGCAGATGAAGGTACAGCTGCCGCACTCGCAGCATTCCATACCGTTGTATTTTTCGAAGAGTGCCAGATCGTTGCGCTCCGCCGCCGCCATCATCATCTGCGGGACGATGTGTTCCGGACATACCTCGATGCAGCGTCCGCAGCGGATACACGGGGTCTCTTCCTGCGCCGCGACTTCATCGTGCGTCAGGCACAGGAGCGCGGAGGAGGTCTTCATGACCGGGATATCCAGAGAGAAGAGCGCCTGACCCATCATCGGGCCGCCGGAGATCATCTTCTCCGGTTCCTGCTTGAAGCCGCCGGCCGCCTCGAGGACTTCCTGGTAGTTGGTGCCCAGTCTTACCTCGAAGTTCCGGGGATCGGCGATCGCATCGCCCGTCACGGTCACGATCTTGCGGATCAGGGGCGTGCTCTCGCATACCGCGTTGTAAATGGAGATGACCGTATCAACGTTATCGACGATGCAGCCCGCGTCTGCCGGAAGCATCGTGGAGTTGATCTCGCGTCCGCCGGTCACGGCGTAGATCAGGAAACGCTCGCCGCCCTGCGGGTACTTGGTCTTTAAGGTGCAGACCTCGATCTTCGGCTCGTCTTTCACAAGCTCCTGAAGTTTCTTGATCGCTTCGGGCTTGTTCTCCTCGATCCCGATCACGCCCTTGGCGTTCTCGAAGATCCGGAGCATGACTTTCAGACCGCCGATCAGCTTCTCCGGCTGCTCCATCATCATGCGGTAGTCGGAAGTCAGATACGGCTCGCATTCCGCCGCGTTCACGATCACATAGTCGATCGCGGCGTCGTCCTTCGGTGTCAGCTTGACGTTCGTCGGGAAGCCCGCGCCGCCGAGACCGACGATACCGGCCTCCTTTACGATGTCGCGGATCTCCTGCTTGGAGAGCGTCGTGTAGTCGCGCTTTTCGCCGAAACCTTCGATCGTCCTGTACTCACCGTCGTTCTCGACGATGATGGACTGTACGACGCTTCCGTTTGCGACAAGGCGCGGTTCGATCCCCTTGACGGTGCCGGAGACCGAACAGATGACATTGGCGGAGATGAATCCGCCCGCTTCCGCGATCTTCTGGCCGACAAGGACCGGGTCGCCCTTCGCTACGAGGGGTTTCGCGGGAGCACCGATGTGCTGAGACACAGGAAATACCAGCTCGCCCTTCGGCTGGATGACCTGAATCGGCTTATCGGAGGACAGTTCTTTTCCCTCATAGGGATGAACGCCGCCTATAAATGTGCTCAGACCCATTTTGCAAACCTTCTTTCTGTAGAATTTCAAAATTACCATCAGGGGTAAGTATAGCATATTTATGAATTTTGTACAATTAGTAAACCGTTAGCAAACGCAAAAATTTTTGTTTTTTTCGTCATGTTCTGAAAAAAAAACATGATCAGTCGAGCTCTGTCAGCCCCGTGTAAAGGTCGTAATACCTCCCCTTCTGGGCGATCAGGTCGTCATGGTCGCCGCGCTCGATGATCCTGCCGTGCTCGAGCACCATGATCGCGTTGGCGTTGCGCACCGTGGACAGCCGGTGGGCGATGACGAACGTCGTCCGGCTCTCCATCAGGCGGTCCATCCCGTGCTCGATGTGCTTCTCGGTACGGGTATCGACCGAGCTGGTCGCCTCATCGAGGATGAGGATCGGCGCTTTGGAGATCGCCGCGCGGGCGATATTTAAGAGCTGGCGCTGGCCCTGGCTTAGGTTCGCGCCGTCGCTCTCCAGAACGGTCTGGTATCCCTGCGGCAGACGCATGATGAACGAATGGGCCGATGCGGTCTTCGCCGCCCGGATGACCTCCTCGTCCGTCGCGTCAAGACGCCCGTAGCGGATGTTCTCCATCACCGTGCCGGTAAACAGGTGCGTATCCTGCAGGACCATGGCGATGTTCTTCCTGAGCTCGCCGCGTTTCAGGTGGCGGATGTCGACGCCGTCGATGGTGATCGTGCCGCCCTGGATATCGTAGAAGCGGTTGATCAGGTTGGTGATCGTCGTCTTGCCCGCGCCCGTCGATCCGACGAAGGCGATCTTCTGCCCCGGCTTCGCGTAGAGGCTGATGTCCTGCAGCACGACCTTATCCGGCGTGTAGCCGAACGTCACATGGTCGAGCACGACCTCGCCGCGCACCGGCTCCATCGAGGGCGCATCGGCGTCGTCCGGCGTCTCCGGTGTCTCGTCCATTACCGCGAAGACGCGCTCCGCGCCCGCCAGGGCCGAGAACACGTTCGACACCTGCATCGAGATCTCGTTGATCGGCCGCGAGAACTGACGCGAGAAATTGAGGAACACGGTCAGGCCGCCGACGTCGAAGCCGCGCAGCACGCAGAGCAGGCCGCCGACGCAGGCCGTCAGCGAATAGTTGACCTGGCTTAACGCGTTCATGACCGGGCCCATCATGCCGCCGAGGAACTGCGCCTTCACCTGCTTGTCGCGCAGATCGTGGTTTAAGATGCGGAACTCCTCCTCCGCGATCTCCTCGTGGTTAAAGACCTTCACGACCTTCTGTCCGGTGATGGTCTCCTCGATGTAGCCGTTCAGCGCTCCGAGGGACGCCTGCTGGGCGTGGAAGTATTTCTGGCTCCGCCCGGCGACCGCACCGCCGGCCCGCATGATGAGAGGGATCAGGATCAGGGTCACGAGCGTCAGCCAGACGTTCGTATAGATCATCAGGATCAGCGTTCCGATGAGGCTCAGCGCGCCGGAAAAGAGCTGTACCAGCGTGCTGCTCAGCATATTCCCGATCGTATCCACATCGTTCGTGAAGCGGCTCATCAGATCGCCGTTCGGCGTATTGTCATAAAAGCGGACCGGCAGTTTTTGCATTTTGGTAAACAGATCTTCGCGGATCCGTAAAAGCGCCTCCTGCGCCACGGTCAGCATGATGCGTGACTGGGAGTAATTTGCAAAAACGCCCGCCAGATAGACCGCCCCCATCACACAGAGGCCCCCGAACAGTCCGCGCACGTCGCCGGGGCTGCCGTCGGGCGGCGCGATGAAGCGGTTGATGATCGGCCGCAGCATATAGGAACCGGCCAGCGTCGCCACCGTATTTACGATCACGCAGAGGAACGCCAGCGCCATCTTTACGCGGTCCTGTTCCAGATATCCCAGAAGGCGCCGGATCGTCGCGGCCCGGTTCTTCGGCCGTCCGCCCGATCCGATCTGCTGCCTTCTTCCCGGTCCGCCCGGTCCGCGCCGCGGCGCTTTTGCGATCCGGTTGCCGTAACGGCGCATTAAGCTTTCTTTTCTCTCGGCTTCGGTCTTCATGCCGTCACCTCCCGTCCGTTGACGGCGAGGAGCGGCCCCGTCTTCTTTCCGGTCTGCGCCGTCCCCTGTCCGACAGGCGGCGTGTTCTGTCCGGCCTGTGCCGTACCCTGTCCCGTCTGCGTCGCGTAGATCTCCTCGTACTCCGTGCAGCTTACGAGCAGTTCCTCATGCGTGCCCATGCCGATGATCTTCCCGTCGTCGAGCACGATGATCTTATCGGCCTCCTGGACCGACGATATGCGCTGTGCGATGATGATCTTCGTTGTCCCGGAAAGTTCGTTTCGGAAGCACTCGCGGATCTTCGCCTCGGTCGCCGTATCGACGGCGCTCGTCGAGTCGTCCAGGATCAGGATCTTCGGTTTCTTTAACAGTGCGCGCGCGATACAGAGCCGCTGTTTCTGGCCGCCGGACACGCCCGCGCCTCCCTGGCCGATCCCGGAGCCGTACCCGTGCTTAAACGCGCGCACGAACTCGTCGGCCTGCGCGCTCTTCGCCGCCGCCACGACCTCGTCCTCGCTCGCATCCTCGTCGCCCCAGCGCAGGTTCTCCTCGATGGTCCCGGTGAACAGATCGTTCTTCTGCAGCACCATGCCCACGCCGTCGCGCAGGTGTTTGAGCGAATAATCGCGGACGTCCACGCCGTCGACCAGGACCTCTCCCGAGGTCACATCGTAAAGGCGCGGGATCAGCTGGACAAGCGAAGTCTTTCCGCTGCCCGTCGCGCCGATGATCCCCACCGTCTGGCCCGGCTCCGCGGTAAAGCTGATGTGTTCGAGCACGAGCTCGCCCTTTCTTCCGCTCGTGTGGTACCCGAAACTCACGTCGCGAAACTCGACGCGGCCCTCCGAGACCAGTTTGTCCCTGTGCGCCGCCTGATCATCGTTTAAGTCGATCTTCGTGTCGAGCACCTCATTGATACGCTTGAGCGAGGCGCGCGCACGCGAGCTCTGCAAAAACACCATCGAGAGCATCATGAGCGACATGAGGATCTGGACGATGTATGTGGTGAACGCGGTCAGGTCCCCGACCTGCATATCCCCGGCGATGATCAGATTTCCGCCGTTCCAGACCACCGCGACGGTCGTGATGTTCATGGCCAGCGTCATGACCGGCATCGTCATGATCACGATCTTCAGGGCCCGGATGCTGTTGTCCATCAGATCGCCGTTTAAGGCGGAGAACTTTTCGATCTCGAAGTCCTCGCGGACGAACGATTTTACGACGCGCACGTTGGTGAGCGCCTCCTGGATCCCGGAATTCAGCCGGTCCAATTTCTCCTGCATGATCTCGAACCGCGGGAACGCCGTCCGCAGGATCAGGATGATCGAACCTAGAAGAAGCGGCACGATCACCACGATGACGACCGCCAGCCGCGGGTTCATCATGAAGGCCATGATCAGGCCCCCGACCAGCATCCCCGGCGAGCGGAGCGCCATCTTAAGGCCCATCAAAAGCACGTTCTGGACCTGCTGGATGTCGTTCGTGAGCCTCGTCACCAGCGAGCCGGTGCTGAACGCGTCAATGTTCTCGAACGAGAACTGCTGCACCTTCTTAAAGACGTCGCGGCGCAGGTCACTGGTGAAGCCGATCGACGCCTTGGCGGCAAAGTACGCCCCGAGGATGCCTCCGGTCGCCATGAAGGCGATCGCCAGCAGCATCAGCCCGCCGGTGCGCAGGATATACGGGATGTCATGGTTTGCCACGCCGTTGTTGACAATGAGCGACATTAACTTCGGCAGCGTGACCTCTCCCGCCACCTCGGTGAGCATCATGAGCGGCCCGCAGATAAACGCCGCAAGGTACGGCGCGATGTATTTTTTATACCGTTTCATTCTTTCCGTCCAACTCCTTCTGATTCTGTTCCCCGGCGTTTTCCGGGATCACGGCCCCGGAGTGCGCCTCCGCATTTTTGTTCCGTTCTCCGGCCCCGAAGCACGCCTCCGGCTCCCGCTCCATCGTCTCCAGGTTCGTCCGGATCCGGTCCAGATATCCGCAGAACCGTTCCAGCTCCTCCGGGGAAAATCCGTAAAACATGCCGCACTCCGTCTGCCTGAAAAACGCGCGGCTCTCTTCCACGACCGCGCGGCCCTTTTCGGTCAGCCCGATTTCGTTGCACCGGTTGTCGTTTTTGTTGACCGTCCGCGTGATAAAACCGCCCTTCTCCAGCTTTTTCAGCGTGACCGTCACCGCGGCCGTGGAGACATGGTAGATCTCCGCGAGGCTCTTCTGTGAGATATCCGGGTTCCGGGCGATGCACATCAGGATCTGATGCTGGCTGCGGTAGACTCCCGTTCCGTTCAGCTTCCGTTCCAGATAGGCCCGGTGCGCTTTGTGCACCCGGATAAAACTCTCCACCGCCCTGTGCTCCGGGGTGTCGGTCCGCTCCGGGTCCCGGCCGTCTCCCGGGCATTTTCCCGAAACGCATCTTCCGACGTCTTTCATATGCCGTGCTCCTTTCCATCCGCTTTCGCGGTCAGACTTCCTAATCTGTTAATAATTAGCTAGTTAATTCCATGCGAAATTATAATCCCTCCCGCCGTGTCTGGCAAGAGGGATTCTGTGAACTTTCTGTGATTTTTTCGGCGGCCTTTCGCCGGACTGCCCGGCCGCTTTTCGCCGGTCTTTTTCGGTCGCATTCCCGCCGGTCTTTCCTGCCCGCTTTTTCGCCGCCCGAATCGGTCCGCCTAGTCCATGTCGACCTTCGGCATCTTTCTGCGGATCAGCAGGTAACAGATGAGATGGACCGTCGCCGTCAGGACCCAGGAGATCGGGTAGGAAATGTAGAGCGTCTGAAGCGTATGGCTCATCCGGAACACGGTGAAGATCCAGATCACCCGGAAGCCGCACGCGCCCGCCAGGGAAACGCACATCGGCAGGACCGAATACCCCATCCCGCGGATGCTGCCGACCGTCGTGTCCATGACGCCGCAGGTAAAATAAGTCGTGGCTATGATGCCCAGACGGAGCAGACCGTAGTTTATCACCTGGGGATCCCTGGAGTAGATCCCCAAGAGGAACGTTCCGGCGTTGTAGGCGGCCATTCCGAGCAGCAGCCCGACGGCGGCCACCACGAAGCAGCAGGTGATCAGGATGCGCCCGATCCTGCGGTACTTCCGCCCGCCGTAGTTCTGGCTGGTAAAGCTTAAGTTCGTCTGGTAGACCGCGATCATGGCGTTGTAGATAAAGCCCTCGATGTTCTGCGAGGCCGTGTTCCCGGCCATGGCGATGGAACCGAAGGAGTTGACCGACGACTGGATCAGCACGTTGGAGATCGAAAAGATCGCGCCCTGCATCCCTGCCGGAAGTCCCACCTTTATGATCCTGCGGAGCTTTACCGGATCGATCCTGAGTTTATCCGGCCGGATCCGCAGACAGCCCTCGCTCCGAAACAGGCACAGCATGACGAGCCCGGCCGAGAGGACCTGCGAGATGACCGTGGCGAGCGCCACACCGGCCACGTCCAGGTTGCACACGATGACGAAGAACAGGTTCAGGAAGATGTTCAGGATGCCCGCGGCCGTCAGGAAGTAGAGCGGCCGTCTTGTATCGCCCACCGCGCGCAGGATCGCGCTCCCGAAGTTATAGAGCATGATGACCGGCATACCCACGAAATAGATCCGCATATAGATCACGGATTTGTCGATCACGTCGTCCGGCGTTCCCATCAGTTCCAGCATCGGCCGCGACAGAAACAGGCCCAGAAAGACCAGAAACAGCCCCGAAAAGGCGCTGACGAGCACCGCCGTGTGCACCGTTTCGCTCACGTCCTGCTCTTTTTTCGCGCCGTAATACTGCGCGACAAGAACGTTGACGCCGACCGAAAGACCGATGAAAATGTTGATCAGGAGGTTGATGAGCGCCGTCGTCGAACCGACCGCGGCGAGAGACTGGCTTCCCGCATAACGCCCGACCACGATGACGTCGGCCGCGTTAAAGAGAAGCTGAAGGATCCCGGACAGCATGAGCGGCAGTGAAAAGATGAGGATCTTCCCGAGGATCGGACCGCTGCACATGTCCATCTCATACGATTTTTTTGTAGACTTCATAACCAGATTCCGCTTTCCGTTATCGCCCTGTTTTTCTTCGCAGGGCAAACAAATAGAGCTCCGTCGCAGCGAAGCCCTATTGTCTGTAAGTTACAAAAAGCTGCTAACCAGAATCGAACTGGTGACCTCATCCTTACCAAGGATGCGCACTACCGACTGTGCTATAGCAGCAGATCTCAATGAGACCTTACCTATATTACCATGACGGTCCTGTTTTGTCAACCGGAACATTTTATTTTTTTTCTCATATCCTAAACTAAAAAATCACCGAGGTCTTTTTATGTCAGAAACCACCAATAACAATATATCCGCCGCCGCGGAAAACGGCGCGGCGCCTACGATCTGGCCGGATATTTCGGGGATACCCACCACGCCCGTCGCTCCCTCCGGCGGCACTCCCGTCTATCCCGGAGAGGATCTGTCGGGCGTCCCCACCACGCCGATCGCGCCCACCGGCAGCGCGCCTGTCATCACGCTCGACGAGCTTGCGGGGATCCCCACAACGCCTATCGCGCCCACCGGCGGCAGGCCAGTCTATCCCGGCGGCGATTCCGGTGACGGCAGTTCCTCCGGCGGCGCCCAGCACGGCCCGCACCACGGGATGCACCCGGGGATGCGCCCCGGCTATCCCGGAAACGGCGCATGGCCTAATTTCCCGGCGTTTTCCTTCCCGACGCAGACTCTACCCACGATTACTTACTACGGGCAGGTCCGCTTCATGAACGCGACCACCAACGGACTCACGCTCGACGTTTATATCGACGGGCAGAACATCTTCTCCGGCTCCACCTTCGCCACCGTATCGGCCTACATCCAGGTCTCCGACGGCTTCCACACCGTAACGATCCGTCAGACCAACGGGCAGATCCTTTACCGGCAGTCGATCGCCTTCGTCGCCGGTGAAAAGGCGACCATGGTCCTGCTCGACACCGCGAACGGAGTGACACTGACCAAGGTCTCCGATATGGGCTGCTCCAACCTGCCGTCCGGATACGGATGCATGCGCGTCGCCAACATGGCGTACAGCGGGATCTCCTACGACGTCCGCATGTTCAACAACCAGGTCGTCTTCTCCGGCATCGGCTACAAGGAAGTGACCTCCTTCAAGCAGGCCGCGGCAGGCAACTACACGTTCTTCATCACCGCCGCCCAGAGCTCCGTCTCGACTTTGAGCGAACTGCCGGTGCTCATCGTCTCGGCGCTGGTCGGCGGATGCGCGAACTGCACCGTGAGCAATCCGATCCTCACCTACAGCGTCAACGTGCAGGCCGGAAAGACCTACACCAGTTATATCATCGGGAACCCGTGGTCGAACCTGTACCGCGTCTATACGCTGGAAGACTGATTTTTTGCGGACGGGGTGCGCCTCGCACCGCGATCCGCCGCGGCGGAAAAAACAAAGCGGATACTCAATCCGGGTATCCGCTTTCCATCCGCTGCCGTACGATCTCGTAGGCCAAAACCCCGGCTGCCACCGAGGCGTTCAATGAATCAATGTCCCCCTTCATGGGGATCGCCGCCGTCATGTCGCATTTTTCGCGCACCAGACGGCTCACGCCCTCGCCCTCGTTTCCGATCACCAGGCCGATCGGGCCTTTTAAATCCATGCGGTACATGGTCTCGCCGCCCATATCGGCGCAGACGAACCAGATCCCGCGTTTTTTCAGTTCCTCGATCGTCACCGCCAGGTTCGTCACCTTGGCGACCGGCGTGAAATTGAGCGCTCCGGCCGAGGCCTTCGCGACCGTCGCCGTGAGGCCCGCCGCCCGCCGCTTCGGGACGATCACTCCGTGCGCGCCCGCCAGATTCGCGGTGCGGATGATCGCGCCGAGATTGTGCGGGTCCTCGATCCCGTCCAGCAGGAAGAGAAACGGCGGCTCGCCCTTCTCCTCCGCCAGTCTGAGCATGTCTTCCACTTCCGCGTATTCATAGGCCGCGCCGTAGGCGATCACGCCCTGATGACGTCCCGTCTCGGACATCTGGTCGAGGCGCTCCTTCGTCACGAACGAAAGGATCACATCGTGCTTTTTCGCCTCGCGGATGATGCTGCGCACCGGTCCGTCCTGGCAACCGTCAAGGACAAACAGCTTGTCGATCGGTTTCCCGGCGCGAAACGCCTCCATCACGGCGTTTCTGCCCTCTATCGTTAAGTCCTCATGCCTCATTCGTCTCTTCTCCCGTCTGTCCGCCGTCCGCGCCGTCAAGCCGTCCGATCCCCAGATCCACCAGCTCCGTGAGCCTTTCGTACTGTCCGGACAGGTACAGATAACCGGCCAGCGCCTCGAAACCCGTCGCCACGCGGTAATCGCGGACCGTCGCGTGTTTCGCCACCGAGGCCGCTTTGGCGTTCCGGCCGCGCTTATAGACCGCCCGCTCCGTCTCCGTCAGTTCCGGTTCGATTGCGGCGATGAGCCTGGCCTGCGTCTCTGCCTTCACCAGGCCGGAGCTTGTTTTATGTAAACTCTTGACCGGGGCGTTCCCGCCGCTCACCACGCGCGTGCGGATCATGAGCTCGTACACCGCATCGCCCAGATAGGCCAGCACCAGCGGGGAATACTGCCGCGCCCTGTCCGCCGCGCCGCCGTTTTCCCCGGTCCCGTCCGGCATCCGCGCGTTATCCGCGGCGTCCGGGTCTTTCCCCGCGTTCAGGCCCGTCTCCATTTTACGCCCTCTCTCGTATCCTCAAGGATGATCCCCATGTCGAGCAGTTTCGCGCGGATCTCGTCGGCAAGCGCGAAATTCTTTTCCTTTCTCGCCGCCTGACGTTTCGCGATCATATCCTCGATCTCGGAGTCCAGGACCTCTTTCTTCCGCTCGGTGATGATGCCCATCACGTCGCAGAGCTTCTGGATCTCGTCGCGCATCCAGGTCACATAATCCTTCGAGCTCTCCTCACTGGCGGTGGAGTTGCTCAGCTTCACGAGCTCGAAGATCGCCGAGATCGCGTCGGCCGTGTTGAAATCGTCGTCCATCGCGGCCTCGTATTTTTCGATCAGGCCCTCCGCCGTCTTTTTATTCTCAAGCTCCTCCGGCATCATCTTATCGCCGGACGTCTTTTCCGCCAGCTCGCGCAGCTTCTCCATGCCCGTGATGATACGGTCGAGGCCGTTCTTCGACGCCTCCATCAGCTCCGCGCTGAAATTGAGCGGACTGCGGTAATGCGCGCTCAGCATGAAGAAACGGAGGACCTGGAGATCGTATTTCTCGCTGATCTCGCGCACCGTAAAGAAATTGCCGAGCGACTTCGACATCTTCTTATTGTCGATATTTAAGAACGCGTTGTGCATCCAGTATTTCGCAAAGGTCTTTCCGTTGGCCGCCTCGCTCTGGGCGATCTCGTTCTCATGGTGCGGGAAGATCAGGTCCTCGCCGCCCGCGTGGATATCGATCTCGTCGCCCAGATAGCGCTTCGCCATCACCGAGCACTCGATGTGCCAGCCGGGACGGCCCTCGCACCACGGGGACTCCCAGTACGGCTCTCCCTCTTTCTTCGGCTTCCAGAGCACGAAGTCGTTGGCGTTCTCCTTGTCCTCCTCGCCCGTCACCTTGATCTCGCGGAAACCGGACTGCAGATCGTCAAGGTTTTTATGCGACAGTTTGCCGTAATCCTTGAACCGGCTCACGCGGAAGTAGACCGTTCCGTCCTTGGCGACGTACGCGTAGCCCTTTTCGATCAGCGTCGAGATCATATCCAGCATCCCGCAGATCTCCTCGGTCGCCAGCGGATGCTTCGTGGCCGGTTTCACGTTCATCCCGGCCATGTCCTTTTTGCACTCTTCGATGTAACGTTTGGCGACCGTATCGGCGTCGACGCCCTCCTCGATCGCTTTTTTGATGATCTTGTCGTCCACGTCCGTAAAGTTCGAGACGTAGTTCACCTCGTAGCCCTTGTATTCAAAATAGCGGCGCACCGTGTCGAACACGATCATCGGACGCGCGTTCCCGATGTGGATAAAGTTGTAGACCGTCGGGCCGCAGACGTACATCCTGACCTTGCCCGGTTCCACCGGAACAAACTCTTCCTTCATTCTGGAAAGTGTATTGTAAATCTTCATAAAATAATCTCCCTTTCTGCCGGTTATCCGGATCTTCGTCTTTCCGCTTCTCTATAAGCCCCGACAGCCCGGACAGCCCCCGCAGGCACTCCCAGTCATACGGTCCTCACGGTCATAGTCCGCCACGGTCGACAAAAGAGCGACCGCCTGCGCGGCGATCCCCTCTCCGCTTCCGGTAAAGCCCAGTCCCTCCTCGGTCGTCGCCTTCACGCTGACCCGGTCCGGTTCGATCCCCAGCGCCTCCGCGATGTTGGCCGCCATCTGGGGACGGTAAGCCGCCAGCTTCGGCCGCTGCGCGACGATCGTCGAGTCGATATTCTCGATCAGAAAGCCGTTTTCGGCGAGGATACCGCCGACTCTCTTTAAAAGCTCAATGCTTGAAATACCTTTATACTGCTCATCCGTGTCCGGGAAGTGCTGGCCGATGTCCCCCAGCGCCGCGGCGCCCAAAAGCGCGTCCATCACGGCATGGATCAGGACGTCGGCGTCCGAATGGCCGAGGAGCCCGCGTTCATACGGGATCCGGACCCCGCCGAGGATCAGATCTCTTCCCTCGCACAGCCTGTGTACATCATAGCCCTGTCCGATTCTCATAGGTTCCCCCTTTTACATGCCGATCATGCGGATCCGTTTCGGGATGCACCGGATCTCGATGTCCTGCTGGCACTGACAGCTCTCGCCATCCACATGGACCGCCTGGGGCCGGTTCAGATGGACCGACGCCTCCCGGCACTCAAACACGCGCACGCCCCGCTCTTTCTTGCGGATCCCCATGATCACGTCCATCAGGATCGGGATCATCTTCCGCCTGCTGGAGGTGCTCGCGACGTAGACCGTCATCTTTCCGTCGTCGATCTCCGCGTTCTCCGGCACTTTTTTCTTCTTTCCTTCCTCCCTGTGGATCAGGAAGGACATGAAATAAATGTGATTGAATTCCACCTTCTTGGAACCGTCAAGAAGGATATATCCTTTGGTGGGTTTGGCAAAAACGAGCTGCTTGAGCCCCAGGACAAAGTTCAGCACCCGCATCATGCGGATCCGGCCCATCTGGTTCTTGACCGGACAGGTCAGAAGATCGTGGCAGATCGCCGCGTCCAGCCCGATCCCGCAGCGGCCCGCGAACCGCCTCGTAAAGATCTGGTCGCCCCCGCTCGTGATCACGCCGTAGTCCAGAAGGCGGTAATATTTCGGCTGGAGGATCCTGCGGATCTGCCGCTTCACTCTCCAGTAGGACTGAAAACCCTTCGAGAGGGCGTTGCGGAACCCCGCCGGCACATAGCCGAACGTCAGCGTTCCCTTAAACGAAACGCCGTTCAGGACTTCATTATAGGTCCCTTCTCCGCCGACCACGACGATGATCTTCGCATCCGACCGGTCCGCGGTCAGACGGCGCGCGATCTCCGCCGCGTCGCCCAGATTCTCCGTGAAAAAAACCTGATATTCCCGACTGTCATTCTCAAGCTGCTGTTCCAGTTTTTTCCATATCCGATAACCCCGGCCCGCTCCCGCGCTGGGATTGACGATAAACTGATACATGGAAACCTCCGCTCATGACGATCGGCACTTATCCGAACGTGCCGCGATCCTTCTCAAAAATCCGCCTATTTTATAGTATAGCACAGAACCGGAGAAAAAAATGGAAAATTTCTATAAAGTTTTTAACTGCGCGCTTTTGCGCATTTTTCGGGCGCGGCGGCCGTGTATGGCCGTCACGCGTTCAGGATCCGCATGAACTCCTCGCCGGTGATGGTTTCCTTCTCATACAGGTATCTGGCGAGTTCGTCCAGCTTTTCCCTGTTCTCCGTCAGGATCATGGCAGCCTTTTCATGCTGCTTCTTCACCAGCTCCACCACTTCCAGATCGATCTTCGCCTGCGTCTCCGCCGAGCAGGTCAGCGAGGTATCGCCGCCCAGATACTGGTTCTGCACGGTCTCCATGGCTACCATGTCGAAATCCCGGCTCATGCCGAAGCGGGTCACCATCGCGCGGGCCAGCTTGGTAGCCTGTTCGATGTCGTTGGCGGCTCCGGTCGTCACGCTGCCGAAAACGATCTCCTCGGCCGCGCGTCCGCCGGTATAGGTGGCGATCTTGTTCTCGATCTCCTCCTTCGTCATCAGATAATGGTTGTCCTGCTCCACCTGCATGGTATAGCCCAGCGCGCCGGACGTCCTCGGAACGATGGTGATCTTCTGCACCGGGGCGGAATTGCTCTGACGCGCGGCCACGAGCGCGTGTCCGATCTCGTGGTAGGCGACGACCTGCTTCTCGCGGTCGGTGAGGATGGCGTTCTTCTTCTGGTAACCGGCGATCACGACCTCAATGCTCTCCTCAAGGTCGGACTGCGTCGCGTACTTGCGCCCGTCGCGGACGGCGCGCAGCGCCGCCTCGTTGACGATGTTCGCCAGCTCCGCGCCGGAGGCTCCGGACGCCATGCGGGCGACGGCCAGGAAGTCGACGTCGTCGGAGATCCTGATCTTTTTGGCGTGTACCTTCAGGATGGCCTCACGGCCCTTAAGATCGGGCAGATCCACCGGGACCCGGCGGTCGAAACGGCCCGGTCGGGTCAGAGCGGGGTCGAGCGCCTCTGGGCGGTTGGTCGCGGCCAGGATGATAACGCCGCTGTTTCCCTCAAAACCGTCCATCTCGGTGAGCAGTTGATTCAGGGTCTGTTCCCGCTCATCGTTTCCGCCGATATTTCCGCTGTTGCGCTTCTGGCCGATGGCGTCGATCTCGTCGATGAATACGATGCAGGGGGCTTTCTCCTTGGCCTGCTTGAACAGGTCGCGCACCTTGGAAGCGCCCATCCCGACGAACATCTCCACAAATTCCGAACCGGACATCGAGAAGAACGGAACGTTCGACTCGCCGGCCACGGCCTTCGCGAGCATGGTCTTACCGGTTCCGGGAGGGCCTACCAGCAGAACGCCCTTGGGCATGTTGGCGCCGATCTCCCGGTACTTTTCCGGATTATGGAGATAATCGACGATCTCCTGAAGATTCTCCTCCGCCTCGTCCACGCCTTCCACGTCCGCGAAGCTGATCCCGTCGGACGATTTCACATAGACTTTGGCGTTGCTCTTTCCCATGTTGAACATCATGGCGTTGGGGCCGCCCATCTTGTTCATCATCTTTTTCGACAGGTATTGGCCGATGAACACAAAGATCAGGAGCGGCAGCACCCAGCTCAGGAAAATGCTCAAAAACGGGGACATCTGTTCCACGATCTCGCTAGAGAACACGGCCCCGGACGCATGGAGCCGTTCCACCATCCCCGGATCGTCCATGCGTCCGGTCTTGTAGACGGCGGTGTTATTCAGGTCGGTAAACAGGATCTGGTGATCCTGCACCTCAACCCGGCCGATCTCGTGGTTTTCCGTCATCGTCATAAAGGTGCCGTAATCCACCTCGCGGATCTGTCTCTTCGCGATCCATGGCGTGACCAGGGAGTTAAAAAGGAAAAGGACCAAAAGGACCATTCCGTAATAAAAAACAAGAGGTCTTTTAGGCTGTTTTACTTCATTCATTGTCACATTCCTCCGTTGCCGTGATCATATTGTTTCTACTATACCCGATAAACCGCTGCAAATCAAGAACTTTCCATGTTGTTTTGTCTGAAAAATTCGCCTTGAAAAGGCCGCCCCAGGTATGATATACTTCTGGTATTCCAATATTCCAATAATTCAGGATCTCAATAATACACAAAGAAAGGAAGAATACCGGACAATGAAAGAAACCGTTAAAAAACTGACCGCGCCGTACGAGGCCGGGATGCTGGAACACTTCCACTGGCTCCATGAGCACCCGGAGCTGTCGTTCGAGGAGTACGAGACGAGCGCCTATATCCGGAAAACGCTGGCCGAACTCGGGATCCCGCTGCAGGAGGGCATACACGGGACCAGCACGGTCGGCATCCTGGAGGGACCGAACCCCGGTCCGACCATCGCGTTCCGCGCCGACATCGACGCGCTTCCCGTTCAGGAGGAATCGGGAGTTGCTTACAGCTCCTCCGTCCCGGGCGTGATGCACGCCTGCGGCCATGACACGCACGTCGCGGTGCTGCTCACCTTCGCCAAACTCCTCGCGGAACACAGAGAGCTGGTAAAGGGGCGCGTAAAATTCATCTTCCAGTGCGCGGAAGAAAAACTTCCCGGCGGCGCCAAGGGCCTGTGCGAGGACGGCGTCATGGACGATGTGGACCGAATCTACGGGCTCCACTGTTCCTCCGCCGCTCCCCTGGGCGAGATGCTCACGAACGTGGGCGCCAACTCCGCCTGCATCGGGGTCTATGAGATCAAGGTCCGCGGAAAGGGCGGCCACGGCAGCTCCCCGCACGAGGCGGTCAACCCGGTCCCCGTCGCCTGTATGCTGGGCTCGGCCGTCAACCAGATCCTCGCCGAAAAAGTCAGCCCGCTTGAAAAGGCGGTCCTGACCGTCTCCTATATCCGCGGGGGCGAGTATCCCAACATTATCCCGGACGAGGTGGTCCTGGGCGGCAACTTAAGGACATTCGACAACGGCCTGACCGATATGGTCTTTGAACAGTTAAAGAAGATCTGCGAGGGATTCTGCTCCGCGTACGGCTGCACCTGCGAGGTGAAGACCGTCGTCGGCTATCCGGCGACCATCAATACCGCGGACGCGATGGAAGTGATCAACTCGGCGATCACGGAGATGGGCTATACCCACCGCTCCACGGGGCCGAAGCTCGGCGGCGAGGATTTCAGCTATTATCTCCTCAAAAAGCCCGGCGGGTTCTTCCATGTGGGCATGATCGATCCGGCCCACCTTGACGAGGCCGCGCCGCACCATAACTGCCGCTTCCGCATCGACGAGCGGGGGCTTCTGATCGCCCTGGAGCTTGAACTGGCGATCTATCTGAAGACCGTTTGCTAGGACGTTTGAGTCCTGTTTCATCGTTATCACAAGGCGGGCGGCACAAAATGCCCCGCCATGCATAAAAAGGAGCCGCTGCTCCACAGGTGTGATATGTTTCACATCTATTTTGCAGCAGCTCTTTTTTTCATTGCGTATTTTTTTGAGCATACTTCAGCGTATCTCTTTACCCGCTTCTGTCCGGATCTATTTTACGGGATCCATACCCCGTCCGCCCCGACGTAATACCCGTCGGGCGTCGTGGTGTTCACAAGAAGGGAGCCGAGCGGACCGCCCTCTGTCTCGCTGAAGTAGTACCACTTTCCGTCGATCTCATGCCAGCCAGTGTACATGTATCCCTGCGTGCCGTCCAGCTTATCGTGCAGGAAGTACCGGTTTCCGTCCGCATCGGTAAGCCAGCCGGATACCATGTAGCCTTCCGCGCCAAAGTAGTACCAGCCGGTCTTGCCCTGCCACTCAAGCATCTTCCAGCCGTTCGACGGATAGGTTCCGTCCTTAAAACGATACCACCAACCCTTTTCACCGGCTACCCAGCCGCCGGAGGGTTCGGGTTCGGATGATGACGCGCTGTAGCTGCCGCCCCCGTCGGAGGAAGAACTGCTGCTGTAAGGAGCATCGGTCACCGCAACTCTGAAGGTCAGCTTAAGATCCGGCCCATCTTTCAATTTGCGGATCAGATAGATTTTTTTTCTTTCCCCATCTGTAACTTTTTTGCCGGTAATGATCATGGACTTGCCATCCGAGCTCATTTTGCAGTCGACATATTCTTGGCTCGGATTCTCGATCTCGTGGATCGGGTAGCCGTCAAAGGACACCCAGACAGACGTTCCCTTTGGCAGGTTGCTGATTCCCGTCCAATTCGACCAGTGGTCTTCGTCCAACTGAGATGTATGAAGATATTCTTCATCTACAAAACTCCATCTGGAAGGAACAATGGTGACCTCACCGAAATGGTCATCCTCGAGAAAGCCATACATCTGGTCACCGGAAATACCGTAGTATGGGTTTTTTCCGTCGCGGATCGAATACGATCCTTCTCTGGCATCTTCGGCAATATACCGCTCCGGGATCGGAAACTGAACCATGTTCCCGTCGCCGATCCAATAGCTGTCGTCAAGTTTCCTCGTGCCCAACAGGGAACCGCTTTTGTACCCGCAAACCTTTGGAACGGCGGAATACCGGACGTATTGAATGTAGCCGTCGTCCTCCAGAACGACTTTCTTAAGCTCCACCTCAATGGAAACCTCTATCCTATCGGCATCCGGAAAGAGCCCGGCAATTTCTTTTTTATACTGCTCCTGCTTGATGAACTTTTCGGCATTTTTCTTTAATCCCAGATTTTGATAAACGTCCCAATTCAGCAGATCTTCAAACGCTTTTTTCATATCTGCGTCCAATCCCAGCGTCTCAGGGAGGACGATCTTGCCCGGCGCTGCCGCTACGACTCTGTCAGCATCGGGACTGCTCTCGTTTCCGGACTCCTTATCGGAATCGCTCGAACTCGTTACAGCGGGACCGGAACCGTTCGCCGTGACGGTCAGATTCGATCTCTGTTTTAAGCCGTCCGCCGCGTCGCTTAAAAACGTCAGTTTCGGAGCGCCTGTATCTGCAAATCCCGTAACAGACATGTTTGCTGCCATCAGAGCCGCTGCAAGTACGGCCGCGATCACTTTTTTCAATTTCATTATTGCAACTCACTCCTTCTGTTTATTCATACAGACCGTTTCTTCATACAGACCATTTCCTCATACAGACCATTTCTTCGCACGGACCATTTCTTCGCACAGACCATTTCTTCGCACGGACCATTTCTTCGCACAGACCATTTCTTCGCACGGACGCGGCCTGCCGAATCAATATGAAAATTATTTTATCCTCCTCCTCACGTTTCTGTCAATATTTTTGCAAATTATTATTCTGCCTTCATGCAAAATATCATTCCGCTTTCGTTCCCGCGTTCCCCATCCTGCAAAAAGGAGCCTGTTTTCATAACAAGCAGACGCTTCCGAAAAACTTGGCGCTCCAAAGATTCTGAAAGTCGGACATAGGATGAAAAAAATATAGATTGCCCATGCTGAGGAAACGTGTTATATTATCGGTATGGGAAACCACAGAGCTAAGGCGGCTGCCCTCTGATTATATCGGAGGGGCGAACCCTCCGGATATCATGCCCTTTGGGTACGAAAGAAAGGAGGGCGATCCGATGAATGTTACATACCCGGATTTATTCCAGTTTTGTATCTTTATCGTTACCCTTGTCGGATTGTGTTACACAATCTTCGAGGGAAAGAAATAAGCCGCCACTACCGCAAAGGGATCTTACGCAAAGTAAGTGATTATGTGACGGCAATGAGAAGAGAACATCGAGATGGATGTT
>CANQGL010000007.1 GCA_947623185.1 uncultured Lachnospiraceae bacterium | reverse complement strand
TTCGAACCCTCGTACCGGGTATTAGCCGGTAAACGCATTTCGAGTGCGCCGCGTTACGGCCGCTTCGCTACGTCTCCTGAGGATGGGATTCTGTGATCCGCCCTTCTATTATACATGAATTTTCGATTTTGTGTAGTAGGAAAATGAAAAATTTTTAATTTTCGGTTGCAAAATAGGTATCGACCGCATCCGCGATCCCGGTCACGATTTTTTCCTGGTAGCCGTCATCCTGCATCCAGCGGTCCTCATCCGGGTTGCTTAAAAATCCCATCGCCACATCGGACACCGGGATCTGGCTCCAGTTGATCGCGCCGGAATTGTCCACCTCCTGGACGCCGCGGTTCTTGGTGCCCGTCTCCCCGCAGATCGAATCGACGATCAGCTTGGAAAGCCGGTAGCTTTTGTCATGCAGTCCGGCGTTGTAGGGATTCTGCGCCGTCATGCACATCGTGAGCGCCCCGTAAACGCCCGAGTTCTCCATCGAATTCGCCTGGAGCCGGATAAAGATCTCCGCCCCGCTCACGTTCGCGATCTCGGCGCGTTCCGAATTGCTGATGTTCACGTCGTTGCTCTCCCGCGTCATCACCACTTCGTAGCCGCGGTCCTCCAGCTCGAGTTTCAGCTTGCGGGCGATCGTGAGCGTCAGTTCGCTCTCCTTCACCCCGGTCACGGTCCCCGTCGCGCCCTCGTCCATCTTTTCCCGCATGGTGTCGGAGGAAGGGCCGATCGGCTCCCGCTCGGTGTTTTCCTTCGCCTGGTAGCACGCGTCCACCGCCACGGTATGTCCGTTGAACGGCGTGCCGGACGCCCCGCCCGCGGGATCGCCCCATAGCCCGATCCCGGCGATCCCCGGTTCGGACGCCGGATTTTCGCGCGGTTCGATCATCGAAGTCGCGACATAGCAGGTTTTTCCCTCATAGAGGATACGGCTCCATTCATCGGAGGTCCCGGTGCGGTGCAGGTAGGTCCCCTTCTTCATCTGGGCGTAGATCGGCGCGTTCTGGTCCGCCTCAGTGCGGATATTCAGGACGTCGGCCGTCACGATGACCGTCTCGTCGGCCGGTTCGTACCGGTCCTCCTCCGCCGGGGAGGTTTCGGCCTCCGGCGTTTCGGATCCGGCCGTTTCCGTCTCCGTATCTTCCCCGGTCCCGGGCGTTTCGCTCTCGGCGGCCATCGTATCCCGGACCGCGGCTTCTGCCGCTTCGTCCTCCGCCGCCGTTTCGGGCACGGCCGGTTCCCGCTCCGCCGCGGCGGTGATCCTTTCGACATCCACCGGCTGGTATTTCGAGGTCTTGCATCCGGAAAGAACGGACATGGCAAACAGAACCGCGATCAGCAGACCGATCCGGTTCCCGTGCTGCGTCCTGTTCTTCATAGGATCACTCCTCCTCCCAGCACATAGTCGTTTTCATAAAATACCACCGCCTGGCCCGGCGTGATCGCCCGCTGCGGCGTGTCGAACCGGCAGGATACGGTCCCGTCCGGAAGCTCCCGGATCACGCAGGGCGCTCCCTGATGGCTGTAACGGATCTTCGCCGTCACCGCGCGCTCCTTCCCGTCCAGACCGTTGACGGCCATCCAGTTTAAGTTCGAGCAGACCAGCGAGTCGGAAAAGACGTCGCCATTGTCCCCGATCACGACCTCGTTCGTCTCCGGGCGGATCTCCGTGACAAAGACCGGGCGTCCCATGGAGAGGTTGAGCCCCTTCCGCTGGCCGACCGTGTAGTGCGTGATCCCCTTATGACGTCCAAGCACATTGCCGTACTTGTCCACAAAATTGCCCTCGCCGGGCACCTCGGACGCGGTGCGGTCGATGTATCCGGCGTAATCGTTGTCCGGAATGAAGCAGATCTCCTGGCTGTCCTTCTTTTTTGCGACCGCAAGCCCCCTGTCCTCGGCGATCTTCCGGACCTCGTCCTTCGTGTAGTCGCCGATCGGCATCAGCGTATGGGAAAGCTGTTCCTGGGTCAGGTTATAGAGCGCGTACGTCTGATCTTTCGCCCGCGTTACCGAGTTTTGGACCGTATATCTCCCGTTCGGCAGCTTCAGGATCCGCGCGTAATGACCGGTCGCGATATAGTCCGCCCCGATCTCCAGGCTGCGCTCCAAAAGCGCCTCCCACTTGACATGGCGGTTGCACGCGATACACGGATTCGGCGTCCGGCCGCGCAGATACTCGTCGGAGAAATAGTCCATGACGTTCTCCTTGAACTCCCGGCGGAAATTCATGACATAGTAAGGAATGCCGAGCGTCCACGCCACGCGGCGCGCGTCTTCGACCGCGCTCAGACCGCAGCATCCGCCGTTCTCTTCCTCGCTGACATGATCTTCCTCCTGCCAGATCTGCATGGTGACGCCGATCACATCATATCCCTGTTCCTTTAACAGACAGGCGGCGACCGAAGAATCGACGCCGCCTGACATGCCAACCACTACTTTTTTCTTCATTTTCAGTATTCCTCATCCGCATCATGTTCGCTGATGTCGGACTTTGGTTTCTTGAGTCCCTCGATCTTGATCCCGTGCTTTTCGGCATAGTCCCAGAGGGCCGCGTGGATCGCCTCCTCCGCAAGCAGAGAGCAATGTACCTTGATCGGCGGAAGTCCGTCGAGCGCTTCCATGACGGCCTTGTTCGTCACTAAAAGAGCCTCTTCGATCGTCTTCCCCTTCACCATCTCGGTCGCCATGCTGCTCGTCGCTACGGCGGCGCCGCATCCGAAGGTCTTGAACTTGCAGTCCCTGATGATATGCGACTCGTCGTCGATGTCGAGATACATCCTCATGATGTCGCCGCACTTGGCGTTCCCGACCGTTCCCACGCCGCTGGCGTCCTCTATTTCACCCACGTTTCTGGGATGCTGAAAGTGGTCCATAACTTTTTCCGAATACATATTGAATTTCCTCCTTACGCCTTGCTGTCCTTCTTCTCTCTGCTGCGCACGAAGTCCTCATAGAGCGGGGACATGGAGCGCAGGCGTTCCACGATCTGTTTCACGCAGTCGACCGTAAAGTCGATGTCCTCCAGCGTCGTCTCTTCGCTCAACGTCAGACGCAGCGAGCCGTGCGCGATCTCGTGCGGCAGGCCGATCGCCAGAAGAACGTGCGACGGATCGAGCGAGCCGGACGTGCAGGCCGAACCGCTGGAACCGCAGATCCCGTTCATGTCGAGCATGATCAGGAGCGATTCGCCCTCGATGAACTGGAACGCAAAGTTTGTATTGTTGGAGAGCCGCTTCGTCGGATGTCCGTTTAAGCGGGCATACGGCACCTCGGCCATGATGCGGCTGATCAGATGATCGCGCAGTTCGGTCTCCTTCTTCGCGCATTCATCCATTTTCGCGAGCGCAAGTTCGACCGCTTTCCCGAGACCGACGATGCCGGGCACGTTCTCCGTACCCGCGCGGCGTTTTCTCTCCTGCGCGCCGCCGTGGATAAAGGAGCGCAGCTTGAGCCCCTTACGGATGTAAAGGAACCCTACGCCCTTCGGTCCGTTGAGCTTGTGGCCGCTGGCGCTCAGCATGTCGATGTGGTACTCATCCACATTGATCGGCACATGGCAGAACGCCTGTACCGCGTCCGTGTGGAAAAGGATCCCGTGTTTCTTCGCGATCTCGCCGATCTCCTTGATCGGTTCGATCGTTCCGATCTCGTTATTGGCAAACATCACCGAGATCAGGATCGTATCCGGTCTGATCGCCTTTTCGAGCTCCTCGGGGCTCACCATCCCGTACTCGTCCACCGGCAGGTATGTGACCTCGAAGCCGCGGCTTTCCAGATATTCGCCCGTATGAAGGATCGCGTGATGTTCGATCTTCGTCGTGATGATGTGTTTGCCCTTGGAAGCGTACGCTTCGGCCGTCGCCGTCAGAGCCCAGTTGTCCGACTCGGTCCCGCCGTTCGTGAAATAGATCTCACTTTCGTCCGCTCCCAGAGCTTTCGCGATGATCTCTCTGGAATGGGCCATTGCCTCTTTGCACGGTGTTGAAAACTCGTACACGGAAGATGGATTTCCGTAATGCTCCGTAAAATACGGGAGCATCGCCTCTACGACCTTCGGATCCGTTTTTGTCGTAGCTGCGTTGTCAAGGTAAATTACCTTTTTCATAGTTCCGCCTTTCCGTAAATGCAGGTTAAAAGCCTCATCTACTGTTTCTTTTGCCTCCCGGCGGAACCGTCCGCCGGAAAGCTACCCTACATTATATATGATATTCCCCGGCTTTTTCAATAGAAATCGGAATTTTTAAGAAAATTTTATTAATATCGGGATCCATTCTCACATAGAGTGCTGTAACGGTTGCCCTCACGGTGTTTGCATGGCTTTTGTGTCTGACTTTATAAAACGTCATACCCTGATCGCGGGCGCACTGACGCTCACGGCCGCCGGTTTTGCCTCCCGTTTTCTCGGATTCTTTTACCGTATTTTTCTCTCGCGCACGATCGGCGCGGAGGGCCTCGGCCTCTATCAGATGATCTTTCCCGTCTACGGGATCTGCTTTTCGCTCTGCGCCGGTTCGATCCAGACCGCGGTCTCCCGTCTGACGGCCTCCGAACCCGAACATGCCGAAAAGATCCTTCGGACGGGCCTGCTCCTCTCGCTCGCACTGGCGCTCCCCATCGCCGGAGTGATCCGCAAAAACGCGGATCTTATCGCCTCTGCTGTCCTTCTGGAGCCCCGCTGCGCGGATCTTCTTTCGGCGTTGGCGTGCGCGGTCCCGATCACGGCCGTCCACGCCTGCGTCTGCGGCTATTATTATGGAAAGCAGAAGGTACATATCCCCGCCGCATCCCAGCTCGCCGAACAGCTCGTTCGCATGTCCGCCGTCTTTTTGATCGCGGATGTCTGTCGCCGGAGAGGGACCGAACCCACGGCCATGATGGCGGCGGCCGGGCTCGTCATCGGAGAAGCCGGATCGGCGTTTTTTGCGGTGCTCTCCTTTCTCCTGTTCGAAAAAAAGGCGGCCTCTGATAACCGAGAGGACGGACCCGGTCATGATCCCGGAAGTGGGCTTCCCGCCGATCCCGATTGCCGTTTCTCCGCCAGTTCCATCTTCCGCGCCGTCCGCGATACGATCCCGCTCTTTCGCTCCCTTACGGTCCTGGCGGCCCCGCTTGCGGCCGGTCGTCTCGTCATGAACCTTTTGCAGAGCGCCGAAGCGGTCCTGATCCCCAGCCGCCTGGTCGTCTTCGGACTGACCCGCGCGCAGGCCGTCGGTATCTACGGCGTTCTCACCGGCATGTCCATGTCCTTTATCATGTTTCCCTCGGCGCTCGTCAATTCGCTGGCCGTCGTCCTGCTGCCTTCCGTCGCCAGGGCGCAGTCCGCGGGCAACGACTCGGGCATCGAAAGGAGCGTCGCCGTATCTTTAAGATACAGCCTCTATATGGGTATTCTCTGTATTGGTATTTTTACCGTTTTTGGAAATGATATCGGAACGCAGGTGTTTCGCAACAGGGCGGCCGGCGTTTTCATCATGGTCCTCGCGTGGCTCTGCCCATTCCTGTACCTCTCCACCACGCTCGGCAGTGTCCTAAACGGACTCGGCATGACCGGCGCCACCTTTCTTCACAACCTGCTTGCCATCCTCATACGCCTTCTCTTCGTGTATTTCGGGATCCCGCGCTTCGGGATCGCCGCCTGTCTCTGGGGTATGCTGGCCGGGGAACTTACGCTCTCGCTCCTGCACTTCTTTTCCCTGATGAAGGCCGTGCGTTTTCGGCCGGACGCGTGGGAGGTGATCGTAAAGCCGGTCTTCTGCCTTGCCGTCGCGCTCGGGATCTTCCGCCTGTTCCCGGAAAGCCTGCCGTTTTCAGACGCCCTGCCGCCGTTTTTTACGACCGCCTTCCGGGCGGGCGCCGTCTGCGCCGTTTACCTGCTCATGCTGCTTCTGTTCCACCGGGAACACAGGGGTTGACTTTTTCGGGAAATCTCTAGTAGAATAAAGTCTGGGGGACCGTTTCGGCAGCACAAAGGAGGAATTTTCTTGAACCTGATCTTCCGGTATCTGAACCGTTATCGCGGCAGCGTGACGTTCGTTATGGCGACCAAACTCACGGGGACCATGACGGAGCTGATGCTGCCGTACATACTGGAGCACATTATCGACGAAGTCGTCCCGCTCGGGCGGCTCGGCCCCGTGCTGTTCTGGGGCGCGCTGATGGCCGTGATGGCGGTCATAACGCGTTTTCTGAACGTGACCGCGAACCGGAGGGGCGTCGAGAACGCCCACAACATCGCCTACGACATGCGCCAGGAACTGTTCACGAAGACGGTGAACCTGTCGGGTTCGCAGTTCGACGCGTTCGGGCTTCCCAGTCTGACCAGCCGCATGACGAGCGACAGCTATAACGTCCAGTCCTGTATGCAGTCCGTGCAGACCATCTGTGTCCGGGCCCCGATCCTCATGCTGGGCGGCGTCATCGTGGCGATGATCATGGATTTCCATCTGGCGATGATCCTCTGCGTCCTGCTGCCGGTCCTGATCGCGATCTGCATCGGCGTCTCATACTACGGCATCCCGCTCTACAACCGCGTGCAGGAGCGCCTCGACGACGTCGTCCGCATCATGCGCGAGAACATCACCGGCATCCGGGTCGTAAAGGCACTGTCCAAAGAGGAGTATGAAAAGCGGCGCTTCGGCTTCGCCAACGACGCCATGGCGGAGAGCGACATCCACGCCAGCACGGTCATGGCCATCCCCACCCCCTCCATGCAGCTGATCCTAAACAGCGGTCTGGCTCTGGTCGTCATCGCCGGAGCGTACCGCGTCAACAGCGGCGCGATGAAATCCGGCGTGATCCTGGCCTTCCTGACTTACTTCAATATGATCATGATGGGCGTCATGGGCATGAACCGCATCTTCATGATGTTCAGCAAGGCGTCCGCCTCCGCCGACCGCATCGACCTGGTGCTGCAGGCCGGGACGGAGCAGCGCGTTTTTGCGGAGGAAGAGACAAATGCCCCGTCCGGAGACGGCTTTATACGCTTCGAGCATGTAAGTTTCAGCTACGGGGAGACGGCGACCGACGCGAAGGAGGCGTTCGCCGGAAGCGGGCGCGAAAAGTGCCTGTCCGATATCAGTTTCACAATTAAAAAAGGGGAAAGCCTCGGGATCATCGGTTCCACCGGCTGCGGAAAATCCACGATCCTCAATCTTCTCATGCGTTTCTATGACGCCGACGAGGGGGCCGTCTATGTGGATGGGCGCGACGTGCGCACCTACGAAAAGGACGAGCTTCACCGCAAATTCGGCGTCGTTTTCCAGAACGATATGGTTTTCAACGACACGCTGCGGCGCAACATCGAATTCGGACGCGAGCTCACGGAGGCGGAGACACGCAGCGCGGTCGAGGACTCCATGGCCGCCGAATTCATCGACGGTCTGGCGGACGGACTGGAGCATGAGGCGGCCATCAAGGGCGCCAACCTCTCCGGAGGACAGAAGCAGCGGCTTCTGATCGCGCGCGCTCTGGCCGGGAACCCGCAGATTCTGATCCTCGATGATTCGTCCTCCGCGCTCGACTATAAGACCGACGCCTCTCTGCGGAAGGCGATCTTTTCGCGCCGCCGGGACACCACGACGATCATGGTTGCCCAGCGCGTCAGCTCCGTCCAGGGCATGACGAACATCCTCGTGCTGGACGACGGGCGCTGCATTGGTTACGGGAACCATGCGCACCTGCTGAAAACCTGTCCCGCGTACCAGTCGATCTATCAGGCCCAGATGGGCTCGCTGAGTTAAAGGAAAGGAGATGAGCCTATGCCGGGACGCGGGGACCGCGGCGGCCGCGAAAAGCCGAAAGACGCGCGGGTAACGATGCGCCGTATCTTAAAGTATCTCGCCCGTTACCGCCTTGCGGTACTGTTTTTGCTGATCTGCGCCTTTGCCAGCAACATCGGCAATCTCCTCGGTCCGTCCTTCGCCGGGAAGGCGATCGGCGAGGCCGCGGCGGGTGCGGGTGCCGTTAATTTTGAGCGGGTATTCTATTACGCCCGCTGGATGCTGATCACCTATGTGGGCGGGAGCCTGCTCTCGCTCTTTGTCAATCTGGGCATGATGCGGGTCAGCCGCCGCATCGCGCAGATGATGCGCAAGGACGTGTTCGACAAGCTGATGACGCTCCCCGTGCGCTACTTCGACCGCAACCAGGCCGGAGACATCATCAGCCGTGTTTCCTATGACATCGACGTGGTGGGCACCAGCCTCTCCACCGACATCGTGCAGATCCTCACCAGCGTGGTGACGGTGGCCGGATCGTTTCTCATGATGTGCTATATCTCGCCCGTCCTCGTCGTCTGCATGGCGGCCACGATCCCGGTCTCCATCCTCTACACCCGCTATATGGGCCGGAAGACCCGGCCGTTATACGCCAAGCGCAGCGCCGCCTACGGGCGGATGAACGGCTTTGTCGAGGAGATGTTCTCCGGGCAGAAAACGATCCTCGCCTACGCCTACGAGGACGGCGTGTGCGAGGAATTCAGCGCCATCAACCACGCGGCGGCGGACGCTTACCGCGACGCCGACTCGATGGGCATGACCATGGGACCCACGATCGGTCTCATCAACAATCTGGGGCTCTCCGTGATCGGCCTTGCCGGTTCCGTCCTCTATCTGTTTCATATCGTGGATCTGAGCCAGATCTCCTCGTTCGTCCTCTATTCGCGCAAGTTCTCCGGCCCGATCAACGAGGTGGCGAACATCATCAACGAGATCTTCTCCGCTCTGGCCGCCGCCGAGCGCGTGTTCTACCTGCTCGACCAGCCCGAGGAGGCCGCGGATATCTACGGCGCGGCCGAACTTTCACATCCGGAGGGCGCGGTCGAGGCACGTCATGTGTCCTTCGGCTATCTGCCCAAAAAGACCGTTCTCCACGATCTCGACATGAAGGCCGAGCCGGGCCAGACCATCGCCATCGTGGGCCATACGGGAGCGGGAAAGACGACGTTAATCAACCTTCTCATGCGCTTCTACGATGTCGATTCCGGGGAGATCCTGGTGGACGGAAAGGAGATCCGCACCCTCACCCGCAGGAGCCTGCGCCGCGCCTACGCCATGGTGCTGCAGGATACGTGGGTGTTCCGGGGGACCATCTTCGACAACATCGCCTACGGGCGCGAGAACGCGACGATGGAGGAAGTGGTGGCGGCCGCGAAAGCCGCGCGGATCCACGGCTACATCATGCGGCTCCCGGAGGGCTACCATACCGTGATAAGCGAGGACGGCGGCAACATCAGCAAAGGCCAGAAGCAGCTTCTGACGATTGCCCGCGCCATGCTGTACGATACGCGGATGCTGATCCTCGACGAGGCCACCAGCAACGTCGACACGAACACCGAACAGCAGGTTCAGAAGGCGATGCGCGAGCTCATGCGCGGCAAGACCTGTTTTGTGATCGCCCACCGGCTGTCCACCGTCCAGAACGCCGACCGTATCCTCGTCATGGACCACGGCGACGTGATCGAGCAGGGCACGCACGAAGAGCTTATGAGACAGAAGGGAAGTTATTACCGGATGTACGCTTCACAGTACGAATAAATTCCAAAAAAGCCGCGTTTCCTGCGCGGCTTCGGATACCGGAACGCTTTGGGCGCCGCCAGCGGATGAAAACTCATCCGCTGGCGGCGCCCGGCCGGTACTGCGGTATTCTTTTTATTCGTCGAATTCCACGGTCACATAATACCCGCGTTCATTCTGAATGATGTCCTTTACGACGCCGCTGCGGCTCTTGAGCCGCTCGGTAAACTTAAACAGTCCGGACATCGCGACCGCCGGTTCGATCATGTAGTTGACGTTTACCGGCGTGACCGATTCGCTGACTTCGACCGTCTGCCCGACGCTTACCAGCCCGGGCCGCTCCATCTTAAATACGATCTCTCTCATTCTCTCACCGACAGGATCCCGTCCTACTTTCCCTCGTAAACGATCGCGGACTCCACGTTGTATTTCGCGAGTTTCTTTCTGCCCTCGAGTCCCGCCAGCTCCATGACGAAGCAGATCTTTACGATCTCGCCGCCGAGCTGCTCCACCAGCTTTGCGATCGCCTCGACCGTTCCGCCGGTCGCGATCAGATCGTCGATGATGACGACCTTCTGGCCCGGTGTGATCGAATCCTTATGGATCTCGACCTTCCCGGTGCCGTACTCGAGCGCGTACTCCATGGAAACGGTCTCTCGCGGGAGTTTTCCGGGTTTTCTCGCGAGAACGAACGATTTGCCCATCTCGTACGCCACCGGCATACCGAAGATAAAGCCGCGCGATTCGGCGCCGACGACCACGTCGAAATCGACGTCCTTCAGCATGTCGATCAGGCTGTCGATCGAGAGATGCAGGCCGTCCTTATCCTGCAGGATCGAAGTCACATCACGGAATACGATTCCCGGTTCCGGAAAATCCGGAATGCTTACCACATAGTCTTCCAGCTTTTTCATCTTTAGCCACGTCCTTTCAAAAAATCAATTTCATCATACCACAATTCATTTTCGCTGGCAACAGGCATATTTATCCGCATGTCCGCATAAGATCAGTTACAGTTCAGGCGGATGCGCGCGGGGATGGCCGGTCGGATCCGGCCGCCCGGACCGCAGCCGGATCGGAGGTGCGCCATGCAGCGGGAAAGTCGGACGAAGCAGGATATCCCGTACCGTATCGTCATTATACAGCTTGTCATCCTGTTTTTTCTTCTCCTGTCGCTTCACGATGACGGCGCGAAAAAGGACCGCGGGATCGCGGCGGGCTCCGGCTCCGTTTCAAACGGCGCAGAGGCCGAAAACGACTATATCCGCTGGGTCGATTTTACGGTGCCGGCCGCGGCGCTCGAGCACGCGTTCCGGCTCGACATGGATTCCTGCCAGCAAAAGATCCACCTGAACTGGATCGATCTGCTGGCCTTTCTCGGAGCAAAATACGGTGGAGATTTCTCGGATTACCGTCAGTCGGATCTCGACGGCCTGGCCGAGCGGATCAAAAACGGGGAAACGATCGAAGACATCACCGCGGACATGAACTATTACGGCTACTACCGCGAAGCGTACGGAGCCGTTCTTGACGGCATGGTCGGTTATTTCAGACAGGAGATCGACGCAGAAGACGCGCCGGTATTTGAAGGGCGGGACGGTGCGGGAAGCGCGCCGGCATATGGAGATCAGAACGGTGCGGAAAACGCGCCGGCATCTGAAGGGCAGAACGGAGCGGACGGCGGTAAGATCTGGGTCACGAAATACGGGCTCCGGGCCTACCTTCCGATCGCCCGGGATTTCCCTTACAGCGACTACGACGATTTCGGAGCGTCGCGCTCCTACGGCTATAAAAGACGCCATCTGGGGCACGACATGATGGGACAGGTCGGCACGCCTATTATCGCCGTCGAATCCGGAACGGTCGAAGCTCTGGGGTGGAACCGGTACGGCGGATGGCGGATCGGCATCCGGAGCTTTGACAGAAAACGGTACTATTATTACGCGCATCTGCGCAAAAACTATCCCTATCAGAGCGGGCTTGAGCCCGGCAGCACCGTCACCGCGGGCGACGTGATCGGTTATCTCGGCCGCACCGGTTACAGCACGGCCGAGAACACGAACAACATCGATACGCCTCATCTGCACTTTGGCCTGCAGCTCATCTTCGACGAGTCGCAGAAGGAAGGCGACGGCGAGATCTGGATCGACTGCTACGAGCTGATGAAATTCCTGCGCATGAATCAGAGCCGGGTCGTAAAGGTGGAAGGGACCAAGGAATGGACCCGGGTCTATAAGCAGGAAGATCTCGCGGGAAAGCCGTGAACCGGATCCTACTTTTTCTCCATCCTGCGGATGTGGCGGCCGCTTTTTACCGTTCGCCCGCCATGATCGCCCTCACTTCGTCCACGACTAGGCGCATATACTCCCCGAGCGGCAGGTCGCGGCATCCGATCACAAAGTGCTGGCAGCGGTTCACGGGGATCAAAAGTTTTTTCGCCGGGCTCTGGCCGATCGCCACCGCCATCTTCGGCGTGATCTCCCCCAGAAGCGAATCCGCGATCACGATCCCCATCGGTCCGATGATCAAATCCGCATCCCGGCTGCCGACGACCGCCGGGTTCTCGCCCGTGGCGCCCGCATCCGCCCCGGCCTTTAACATGGCCGCCGTCGCGATGCTGTTTGTTCCGATGGCGAGGATCTCCTCCTGCGGAAAATTCTTTTTGAGCTGCTCAACGATCGTTTTTCCCATCTTGCCGCCCTGGCCGTCGATCACCATGATCTTCATTCTGCTTTCTCCTCCAATTTCAGACTTTCATACAGGAACTCGTTGACCGGGAGCGAGATCCCGGCCTCGCGCGCCATGCGAAGCATCGTACCGGCGAACAGTTCGACCTCCGTCGGCCGTCCCGCAAGCACATCCTGACACATGGAGGTGTAGCCCTCCGGATCCAGGGTGTCGATCAGCGAGACCCAGTAGGCGATGTCCTCATCGGTCAGCTCGATATCGCAGGTCTTCGCCACGCGCCCGACCTCTTTCATGGCCTCGATCATCATCGCGCGAGCCTCTCCCTCCTTCTGCACCTTCCCGTACGGGGCTCGGTACACCGCCGTCACCTGATTGACCCCGGTGTTTAGCATCAGCTTGCCCCACTGCATCCGGATGATATCGTCCGGGACCTTATATTCGAGCCCCGTGCGGTCCAGAAGGTCCGTCACCGCCGTCAGCCGTTCGTCGCGCTCTCCGTTCTTATTCCCGACCGCTATGTAGCCCATGTGCCAGTATGTGAGCCGGTTTTTCTCTTTCACGGCGTCCATGCCCTGAACGCAGGCGTAGATCACATGCCGCGCGCCGTACGCCTCCTCGAGCGCCTGCTCGCTGGAGATCCCGTTCAGGACCGAAAGAACGAGCGTGCCCTCTCCCACAAAGGGACGGGCCGTTCCGATCGCCCGCTCCAGTCCGGTCGCCTTCACGGCAAAGACGAGCAGATCGACCGGTTCCGCCTCCTTCGGCGTGCGGTAGACAAAACCGCAGGGTTCGCCGTTGCAGAACGTTTCCTCCGCGCGGTACCGCGCCGCCCTTTCTTCGTCAGCTATGAAAAACACGGCTCCGCTTCCGAGCCTGTCAGCCAGATATTTTCCGTACATGATACCGAGCGCGCCCCGCCCGATGATGCCAATCGTCTTGATCTCCATAATTCCGCCAGCCTTTCATTTTCATTCACCGGGGCCGGAATCCCCGCACATAAAAAGTCTTCAAAGCCTGCCATTATCCCTGCTATTTGGAATTATACCTTTCGCAAGCCGCTTCCAGTTTAGGAAAGTTAAGGCAACGTTCTCTGCATGCAAACGGCTCATTTGAAATGTATTTCTTATACAAAACATTTGCTTTATTGCAGATCACTTCACTGTTTTTCCTGCACCAGTCCAGTTCCTGTGCACAAAGTTTCTTATAGTGCCGGATGTTTTCTCTGTCTCGCCGAAAAACGACCGTATTAACAGGCTGCAACTGTTCTTCCTCAACAGGTATCATAAGATTAAAATTTAAAACTCCCAAGAGGCTTCCATTGACCTCGATTTTAGAGAAGTCCATGGAGTTTTTCATTCTTTTATGTTTTTCTTTCGGTGAGGAAAGAGGTATGCAGTATTTATGAGTACCGCAGACGATAACGATTCCAATAAAAACTCTGTTATCCTTACCCGTCTGCGGCGAAACGGAAAGCACGTTATCATCAATATTATGTAAATTGCGAATATACTTTATATCCACCTTGTACAGTTTAAAATCTGTCTGCATATACCTCCCTGATAAAAATGGCTATGCGTTTTCGCATAGCCATTTGCAGCGGCTCCATTAGAGCAGCTAACGCTTTTAGCAGTCCACTTTGCGGTAGGACTCACCACTAACAATATCATACCATCTCACCGAAAAAAGTCAACCGGTTTCTGTATTTTCGGCTGCCGTCGGAATAACCTGTTTAAAACTTTCTTCCTCCGCCGCCGAACGTCCGGCCGCTGTGCGTATGCGTCGACGAGACCCCGCCGCCGGAAAATCCTCCGCCGATATGCCCGCCGGGCCGTCCGGGCCGGTTGTTCTGCGCGGAAGCGATGATCTGCTGCGTGATGTAGCTTCCCAGAAGCACATCCGCCAGCAGGTTCGCGGCGCGGAACCGGCTGTCCTTCCGGTAGGAAAGCTTAAAGTTGGCGGCGATCCGCTGCGGGTCGTTTTTCATGCTGTATTCGCGCGTGACCGCAGCCACCGCCGCGCCGCCGCATACCGCTCCGGCAGCCAGCGCCAGAAGGATCTCGTACCACTGCAGGCTGTGATAGCGGCTGATCTTTCCGGTCTCGACGTCCTGATCGTACTGATCGGCGGCGATCCCGTTGTCGTAGCAGGTCTCCACGTCGTCCAAAAACGCCATTGCCGTCCCTGAATAGTATCCGTCGGAAGCATACTGATAAATGTCGTCCAAGACGGCCTCGATCCGGCTGTCCGGCAGATAGCGCGTCATCTTCCCCGCAGGCAGGAGCCACAGCTCCCGGTTATCCATATCGATCAGGAGAAGTACGCCGCTGTAATCGTCCCCGACGCCCAGATCATGGTCGACATAAAACTGCTCCGCATACTCCTGCGCGGTGTCTTCATTCTCATCCGTCGTTACGACGGCGAAGTCCATGCCCGTCTTATCGCGGAGTTCCCGGATGCGGGCGGCGATATCGTTTCTCTCATCCGAATCAAAGAGCCCGGCGTCATCGTAAACCCCGGCGGAAGCCGCAAACACGGTCCCGGCGCAGAAAAGGACAAGCAGCGCGGCGGCCAGAGCCGTGCGCAAACAGCGTATGACCGTCTTCACATTCACAGGAACCACCCTCCTATCAGGATCAGCGCGGACACCGGCCCAAAGACGCTCAAGAACAGCGCCGCCAGCTTTCCCTTATCGACCGGCAGCTTTCCGCAGGTCTTTCCGGTCTGTCCGTTCATCGCAAAATAATACGTCGTGTCTTTTCCGCGGTCACGGTAGGTCATGACCCAGACCGGCAGGAGCGCGTATTTCCAGTTGGGATCCCGGATCCTCATGTCGCTGTCCTTCACGTTTACGCTGCTGTACCCGCTTATGCTGGACTGGAGGTTCTGGAACGTGTAGTTCTTTACCTCCTCCTCGACCTCCGGCGTGAAACCCGCTTCATCCATGTCGCGCTTTTCCGCCTGGAAACCGGACAGATAGCTCATGGAAAACGGCTGCAGCTTCTCCATGTCAAACGGCAGAACGGCCTCGATCAGCTCGCGGTTGGACTTGGAGAGCGCGTTGCGCGTGACGTTTTTCACATCCAACTCCCCGGACCGTTCGACCTTGAATCTCTTGTGTTCCGTGTATCGGATATTGCCCGTGACCCACGAGTTCATCCGCTCGGCCTCGGCCGTGAGCTTTCCCTCCACCGTACAGCTGTACATCAGATAGGGGAAATATACGCCGGTCATCTTCTCGATCTGGTCCTCCGAGAAGAACGAGCGCGGAACGAATTTTTTCTTTCCGATCCAGCCGAGGAAGATCTCCCGCGCCTTCTTTTTGTCGACCGCGAACGGGATCACATAGTCGGGCAGGAACTCGCCCGAAAGCCGTCCCGAAAGCACGACCGGATTGTGGCAGTAGTAGCAGAACGTCGCCGCGGTCGTCTCGTCGGTCACGATCTCCGCGCCGCAGCTCGGGCAGGTGTAGACGGCCGCGCTGCCGTCGTCCTCCCTTTTCTTCGCTTCCTCCGCCTCGAGCCGTTTCATGTCGTCCTCGGTGAAGCTCGCGAGACAGTATTCGCATTTGAACTTTTGAGAAACGGGGTCGAATTTCAGCCCTCCCCCGCAGTTCGGGCACTTATATGACATCAGAGCCATTTCGGTATCCTCACGATCTCCTGCGGACGGCAGACGCCGCCCGCAGTCGTTTTGTCCCCGGAATCCTGTTTTTTATCCTCAGGGTCTCGGTTTTCCGCACTCGGAGCAGAATTTCCCGGTGTTCACATGGCCGCAGGAGCAGGTCCATTCTCCGCCGGAAACCGGTCTCGGGCTTCCGCATTCGGAGCAGAACTTTCCGGTGTTCACATGACCGCAGGCACAGGTCCATGTCGCCTCCTGCGCGGCTCCCGCAGGCGCCGCTCCGGACGGGCGGACGTTCTGCTGCGGCGTTCCCGCGCCGGCCTGCATACCCTGCTGCATACCGGGTTGCTGCATGCCCGCATTCATCTGATTCATCATCTGCATCTGCTGCATGTTGGCAGCCGAAGCCGCGCCCATAAAGCCGCCTCCGGCCTGCATGCCCATGCCGACTCCCATGAAACCGGCCATGGAGCCGTTCGCATTCGATCCGGCCGCGTTGATCCCCTCCGCGATCTGGCCCTGAACGTAGCCCTCACGAATCGTCGGGTCGGACAGCATCGCGCCGCGGTTGCGCATGTTGATGAGTTTCTGGGACTCCTCGTCGTAGGAAATGCTGGCGATGCCGACCGACTGGATCTCCATGCCGCGCATCTTCTTCCAGTCCTCGTCGAGGACGTCCGCCATGTACTTCGAGAGCTCGCGGCCCTTTGAGGCCACGAAGGAAATGCGGTTCCCGTCCGCCGACATCTGGTTGATCGCGGTCTGGAACGCCTCCAGGAACTCGTCCAGATACTGTTCGTTGATGGTGTTGATATCGACGCTGTCCATATTCTTCGGGACCGCCTCCGCGTAGAAGCGCAGCGGATCGGTGATCTTGATCGAATACGTCCCGTGCGCGCGAAGGAACAGCTCCGCGTTGTAGAAACTGTCAAAATAGTTGACCGGCGTCCGCGTGCCGAACTTGATCCCCTTGATCTCCTGAAGGTTAATGAAGAAGACCCGCTGCATCTTCGGGGTCACGCCGCCGTAGCGGATACGGTCGAACGATTCCTTTAACGCGTCGCCGAACTGTCCGTTGAACAGGGACGGCGAGGACGAACTGTTCACCGTGTAATAGCCCTCCTCGGCCGTATAGTCGACGACCTTGCCGCCGTCGACCAGCATCATAAACTGGTTCGGATAGACGTGGATCGTGGAGCCGTTCGTCACCACATACTGCGTTCCCTTCGTATTCTGTCCCCTTCTTGTCATGACGCCCTCGCAGAATACGGTCGTATCGCTCATCGTGCCGGGCTCGATGACTTCGAGCCACTGATCGGCGAGCGCTCCGCCGACCGCTCCCACAGCCGCTTTTATGATTCCCATAGTTTTTCCTCCTTGATTTGATCTTTATATCAGGTCCGGCGCGACTTTAACAGCGCGATCTCCGCCGCGTACCCGTCGAGCTCGTTCGGCGTCTCCAGGCAGAACGGCAGGCCGCGGAGCGCGGGATGGTTGATGATCCGCGTCATCGCCTCCAGGCCGATGTATCCCTCCCCGATTTTTTCGTGGCGGTCCTTCTTCGCCCCGAGCGGGTTCTTGCTGTCGTTCAAATGGACCGCCTTAAGGCGCGAAAGCCCGATCACCCGGTCGAATTCCGTAAGGACGCCGTCAAGATCGTTCACGATATCGTAACCGCCGTCCCAGACGTGGCAGGTATCGAGGCAGACTCCCATTTTGTCCGAAAGCTCGACCCGGTCAAGGATCTCTCTTAGTTCCTCAAAGCGTCCGCCGACCTCGCTTCCCTTCCCGGCCATCGTCTCGAGCAGCACCGTCGTCGGCTGTTCCGGTTTCAGGATCGCGTTGAGCATCTCGGCGATCAGCCGGATCCCGGTCTCCGTTCCCTGCTTCACATGGCTTCCGGGATGGAAATTGTAAAGGTTTCCGGGCGTTTTCTCAAGCCGTTTCAGATCGTCGGCCATGGTGCGCCAGGCGAAATCCCTTGTCGCCGCGTCCGCCGAGCAGGCGTTTAAGGTATAGGGCGCGTGCGCCACCAGCGTGCCGATCCCGTTCTCCTCCTTAAGCTTTAAAAACGCCGCGATATCCGCATCGTCGAGCTCTCTCGCGTTCCCGCCGCGCGGATTCCTCGTAAAAAACTGAAATGTTGTCGCCCCGATCCGGAGCGCATCCTGCCCCATCGGGTAATAGCCCTTTGCGCAGGACAGATGACATCCGATATAAAACATCACGTCCTCCTGTTCTTTCCGAGCGACCGCACCGCGCCCCGTACAAACAGTACGGAAAGCGCCGCCTGAACACACAGGCTGATCGCCGTCCAATGTCCGGTGACGAAGTTCTCCGGCCTCGCGCCGAGAAAGGCCGAGAGGGAAAAGAGCCTGGATCCGCCGGATATCTGCCCGGAAAGGATCTCCGCGAACGTCACGAACGGATTGAGCAGCAGAAGGTAGACCGCCGCCCCGGTATCCGCGACCGTCTGTTCCGCCCCGAACTGGTACGCCGCCTCGCTGATCCGCATCTCCGACAGCTGCAGGACAAATTGATTGAGCATCAGCGTTCCGATCACGATCAGGAGCAGGAATCCGTAAGTACAGACATTGGAAAACGTCGAGCGGCGCGTGACCGAGGACGCCAGGATCCCGATCCCGCCGCAGAAGGCCGCCGTCGTCGCAAAGCAGACCAGAAGCAGGGCGATCCCGCCGATATCGGCGCTTCCGTATACAAACGTCAGCAGAATGATCGGAAAACTCGACATCACCAGGAGCCCCATCTGGTCAAACGCCGCCATCAGTTTGCCGGTCACGATATCCGCCGCCGTCATTTTCGTGGTGAGCAGAAGCTCCAGGGTCTGCCGTTCCCGCTCTCCGCTCACGCTGCCGGAAGTGAGCGCCGGCATGATGAACATCAGGAGCAGAAATTCCAGCGTGGCCGCGAACGCGTAAAGCTGCAGGAAGCTCTCATAGGAGACCTGGGCCGAAACGCGCACCTGCGCCACGGTCGAATACATGCTGAAAAGCGAAAAGACCGCCAGGATCGTATTAAAGATCAGAATGACGAGCGGGAGCCGGAAGCTGCGCGAGCGCACCGTCACTTCCCGTCTGTAGACCGGGTTATTCTTCACTTCGCAGCACCACCTTTTCCGTATCATGATTCGTGATCTGCATAAAGATGCTCTCCAGATCGCCCTGTTCGCGGAAAAATCCGCTGACCGCGACACCCGCCCCGACGAGCTTTCTTAAAAGATCTGCCTCGTCCCGTTCCGTGCCGCCGAAGCGCACCGCGATCTCTCCGCCCCGGATCACGACCGTCCGGACGCGTTCGTCGCTCTTCAGAACGTTAAGCGCCTGTTCCCGCTTTCCCCCGGCAACCCGGATCAGAAGCGGATTGGACTCGTTGACCTTCTGTAAGATCTCCGACATGCTGCCGGACAGGATGATGCGTCCGGCGTCGATCACGCCGATATCCGTGCACATCTGCGCCAGCTCCGAAAGGATGTGGGAGCTGACGAGGATCGTTTTTCCCTCGGCGCAGAGTTCTTTCAGCATCTCCTTGAACTCCAGGCGCGTCCGCGGATCCATTCCGGAAGTCGGTTCGTCCAGGACCAGCAGTTTCGGATCGTGGATCAGCGCCCTCGCCAGGCAGAGGCGCTGTTTCATGCCGCGCGACAGACTGTCCACGAAAGCATCCGCCCATTCCTCCAACTTCATCTGCGCCAAAAGCTCCTCGCAGCGGTTCCGCGCCACCAGTCCGTCCAGCCCGTAGGCGGAGGCAAAAAACTCCATGTATTCCCGGACCTTCAGATTATCGTACATGCCGAATTCATCCGGCACATAGCCGAATTCGTCCCGCACGCGCCGCGGTTCCCTCAGGGCGTCGATCCCAGCGATCTCCACGGTCCCTTCGTCCGGCTTCAGAAGGCCGGTGATGATCCGGATCGCCGTGGTTTTTCCCGCTCCGTTCGGCCCCACAAAACCGTAGAGCGCGCCCTCCTCGATCTCCATGTCAAGCCCGGAGAGCGCCTGAAAGTTTCCGAACCGTTTTTTCAGTCCCTCGATCTTAAGCATCAGCGTACCCTCCCCGTGACCATCGGAAGCGGCAGCGCCATGCTGTAGGAGACCTGATCGCCGTCCTGCGCGGCATAGCGCACTACGATACTGTTCTCCGGCGTGAGGTAAGGGGAAAGCTCCTCCGCGGAAAACTCCGTCCTGCCCGCGTCGACCTCATCGTACGCCCCTGTCCCGTTGTTGTAAAAACAGATCCGTCCGGAAAAGTTTCTAAGATATCCGTAGCCGGGATCGTCAAGAAATTCCTGCGAGACCGGGAAGAACGAAAGGCTTTCGACCTCGATGTCCTCGCCGAGAAAATACTCGGCCGTCACCGGATCGCTCCCATATATCGTCATACTGCCGGAAGAGCTCCACCCGGGCGAGGTGATCTTCGGGCTGTAGTACAGCCCGCTCCGGCAGATCAGTCCATCCTTTTCATAAGTCACCGAAAGCTTCGACGTATAAAGAACATGCCCGTCCATGATATGACCCGTCCCCGAAAGTCCCGGGACCGGACCGTCCTGCGGCCCGAAGCCCGAAAGCCGCGCTTCGTCCGTGTAGACGCCGTAGTAACTCCCGATGTAGGCGGAATAAAGCGAGGACAATGCCACGCTGTCAAGATACTCCCGGTCGCTCCGTCCGCTCTCCGGCCCCGCCGCCCCCGAGATCTTTCTTGCCAGCAGATACGACGAATCCGGCAGCCATACGGACAGCGGCTCTCCGGAAAACTCGCGCGTTTCCCCGGCAGCCAGATCTCCGAGCAGAAGCGCCTGTCCGTGAAGGATGACCGCCGAATCCCGCAGCGTGAACGGATAACCGTTCGTGACGCTCCCGTAGAGCTTTCCGCCGAAACAGCACAGATCCGAGCTCACCGGATCCGGTTCGTTTTCCTGCGTCCTGCGCTCCAGTCTGAAATACCTCGGCTCGAACGCATGCGAGCGGCCGACCGAGAGCGCCGTTTTATCCCCGGCAAAACACAGGGTCAGATCCGCCTGCGCGCCGTCCGCCAGAACCGTCTCCCGTTCCCCGTAAAACGACGGGTCGCGGGTCAGGACCGACACCTCATATCCGGCGTCGAGTTCCGCGGAAAACATGCGCGCATCAGGCGTGCGCGCGTTCAGATACGTCAGTTCCCTGACTTTTTCTCCGTCGCGGTCCAAAATGGAGGCGCAGGTATAGAATTCGGAGGTGAACCTCGTTCCCATCCCCGCCAGCCAGACGACGGCGGCAAAAACAAGCGAGAGCGCGGTCACGGCCCGCCCGTAGTAACGGTTCAGTTCCCTTTTCTTCAGGAACAGGTAGCTGCCCGGGCCCACGAGCAGAAGATAAACGATGATGATCACGGCGTAGAGCGCCAGATTCGGCAGCCGTTCCGCGTTTCCGGTATTGACGAGGCCCTGCGCGTTCCAGTATTCCTCATCGGAACCGGTATAATAAAATCCCCGGATGCGGTCCTCTCCGATCAGCTCGGTCAGGAGCCGGATCGGATAGCCCGGATTCTCCGTGGCAAACTGTAAAATGTCCCCGGGATCGAACGCAAAGAAGCCGACCGTTCCCCGGCCGTATCCCACCGCCGAGAGAAGCGGCATCCCGTCGCTTGAGAGAACGGTCCTCCCGTGAGGGACTTCGATATCGGCGCACTGGATCCTAAGATCCGAATCGCCCGGCGCCTCCCGCGAGTACTCCGTCCCCATATTGATGTCCTCGTAGCGGATCTTTTCGTCGAGGATCGCGACAAAATGTTCCGCGAGGCCGGAAAGCGTGCGCCCGGCATGGGCGCCCGTCCCGAAAAGCAGGATCCCGCCGTCCCTGACCCAGTCAAGGATCGCGTTTTCCTGTTCCTCCGAGAGCCTTTCCGCGTCAAAATCGCTGATCAGGATCAGGTCCAGAAGTTCGAGCCCCTGAGCGCTGTCCGGCAGAAGCTCCGGTTTCGGAGCAAGGAGCGAGGAACTGACGATCCCGTAGTCGAGATTCACGTTATCCAGGTAGCTTAAGCGCTCCGGGGCGTCCGAGAGCGCGGCGATCGCCAGCCGTCCCGCACCCTGCGCGGAGTCGAACGAAAGTCTCGTCTCCCCCAGAGACGACCCGTTTCCGTCGTTTAGGGAGACCAGCATGTCGCCGCTCCTCTGGCCGAGTTGCGGGCAGACCGTCAGAGTCTTCGTCTCCGACAGGCCCAGCGTGACCGGGTATTCGTACCGGTACACCTCGGCCTCGCCGTTTTCCGTGCTTTCGAGCGTGCTTACGCATACCGACCCCGAAAACGGGGCGGCCGACTGTCCGCTCAGCGTAACGGCGAGCGGGATATGATCCCCGGCCTTTCCGATCTCCCCGAAAACGGGGCTGACCTCAAACAAGGCCGGCGGCGCTTCCGTATCCGCGGCCAGGCTCACAAAAGCCGGCGCGGCCAGCGTCAGAAACATCGCGGCCAGAAACGCGGCCGCTTTTTCTCTTTTCATCCTCTTCATCCTATCGCTCTGAAATTCTCCCTGTTCACGTCAAAGTCCACCTTCAGCTTTACCGTAAACGCCGTGCCGTCCAGATCGCTCGATACCGAGATCGTCCCGCCGTGCATGTCCACGATGTTCTTGGCGATCGCCAGCCCCAGCCCGGTGCCCCCGGTGTTTGCGGAGCGCGACTGCTCCACGCGGTAAAACTTGTTGAAGATCAGAGGCAGTTCGGCCTCCGGGATCACATATCCGTAATTGATGACCGAGACCGTGACGATCTCCCCGTCGGAGTTTACCTTCACAAGGACCTTCTTGCCTTCGGCCCCGTATTTGATCGCGTTGTTGATCAGATTGTCGAAAAGCCGCGCGAGCAGATTCCCGTCCGCCGTTATGATCTGGGCCGGCACGTTGCTCACCAGCTCGTAGGACAGCTCCTTCCCCGCAAAGCTCGGATAGAATTCCTCCAAAAGCTGCCCGAGCAGTTTTACGATGTCCACCTTTCCGACGTTCATGGAGATCTTCCCGTAATTCATCTTCGTGAAGCCGAACAGGTCCTCGATCAGCTTCTCCAGACGTCTGGACTTCGTATAGGCAATGTCGATGTATTTCTGCCGCGTCTCCGGCGTCAGCGAGCCGCTCCGCGACAAAAGCTCAAGGTAGCCGATGATGGAGGTCAGCGGCGTTCTGAGATCGTGCGCGACGTTGGTGATCAGCTCGTTCTTCGTCCGTTCCGACTCGCGCTCCTTGTCGATCAGCTCGCGGATATCGGCTTCCATGCGGTTTAGGTTCGCGGCCATCATGGAGAACTCGTCGTCGCCGAGGACCTCGATCTGCGTGTTGAGATCCCCCTCCGAGATGTTCTGGATCGCCGCCGCGATCTTCTCTATGTACCGTATCGACCGCCTCTGCAGAGCAAAAAAGGCGGCCGAAAAAATCAGTATCCCGAATATCACATAACAGACCGTCGTCACCGTTCCCTTACGAAAAACGGATAAAACCGGCGATCCGGCGTGTCCCGTCTGTTCCAGATAGGACAGCAGCATATCAATGTTGGCGATCACGAACACTTCCAGCAGGCAGGCGATCACCGCGCTGTAAATGATGTTGATGACGACCTGCGTGTAGAAGCGCCTGCTTCCGTTATTTTTCAATTTTGTATCCTACCCCCCAGACCGTGGTGATGATCTTGTTCTGTCTGGTATCTTCCTTCATCTTTCCGCGCAGCCGTCTGATATGTACCATGACCGTATTGTTGGCCTCATAGACCTTTTCGTTCCAGACCTTCTCGAAGATCTCGTCGGTGCTGAAAACGCGGCCCGGATTGGAGGCCAGCAGGTAGAGGATGTCGAATTCGATCGGCGTCAGCTTGATCTCCTCGCCGCAGACCACGACCCGGTGGTTGTCCTTGTTGACCGTCAGCCCGCGGATCGAGATCTCGTTCTTCGTACTCTGGGCGGCGGAGCTGTGGGGATTGAGCTGCGTGTAACGCCTTAGCTGCGATTTCACGCGGGCCGTAAGCTCCAGCGGATTGAACGGCTTTACGACGTAGTCGTCTGCTCCGGTCCCAAGTCCGAGAATTTTATCAAGATCGGTCGACTTCGCGCTCAGCATGATAATTGGAATGTTGTTGGTCTCGCGGATCCGGCGGCACATTTCCAGCCCGTCCATCCCCGGCATCATGATATCGAGGAGGACAAGGTGGATCTCCTCACGCTCCAGAAGGTCGAGCCCTTCCTGCGCATTGTTGGCCTTAAAAACCTTATATCCGTCGCTTACCAGATAGATCTCTACGAGATCGGCGATTTCCTGCTCGTCGTCCACAACGAGAATGTTGATCTGTTCCATGAAGGGTCCTCCTGATCGTTTCAGCGTGCTGGTATGGTTCGCTTCCGCTCCGACTCGTTAAGTGTCTGGGTATTACTCGCACTAAGCTCGCGCATCGCCTTCGGCTCGTGCTCGCTAAGTGCTCATATTATACCACACTTTTTGTCGTTTTTCTTTACTTTTTTCGTAAAATATACAGGAAAGTTCTTACACAAATGCTTTTAACGGGCGTCGATCCACGACGCCCGTTGTCTTATCCCTTTTCGGTCTCCTTTTTCCCCTCGATCGGGGTAAACACGCGCGAGGGGCCGACGCCTCCCGCGGTCTCGCGGTATGCCGCCTGCGCCGCCGAAACTGCGGCCTCGCAGAACGCCTGCTGTGAACCGACCGGCGGTTTCCCGCGGCGGTCCGGTTTTTCGTAGGTCCCGTCCGGCTGCAGGATATGTGCTTTCAGATTGTCCTCAAGTTCGAGCTCCATGTAACGGCGAACGCGCCCCTTCAGCTCCTCATCCACGATCGGGAACAGGATCTCCACGCGGCGGTCAAGGTTACGGGGCATCCAGTCGGCGCTTCCCATATAAATCTCCTCGCTTCCGCCGTTCTCAAAGATAAAGACGCGCGCGTGTTCCAGAAATTCCCCGACGATCGAGCGGACTTCGATGTGCTCGGAGAGTCCGGGCACTCCCGCTTTCAGGCAGCAGATCCCGCGCACGACCAGCCGGATCTCCACCCCCGCGCACGACGCCTCATAGAGCGCCGCGATGATATCCTTGTCGCAAAGCGAATTCATCTTGGCGATGATCGACGCGTGCTTTCCGAGGCGCGCGTTTTTCGTCTCCCGCTCGATGAGCCGCAGGAAACGGCCGCGCAGCCAGAGCGGTGCCACCGCCAGCATATTCCAGCTTAGCGGCTCCGAGTAACCGGAGAGCATGTTGAACACGGCCGTCGCATCCTCTCCGATCAGCGGATGGCAGGTCATAAGGCCGAAGTCCGTATAAAGCTTTGCGGTGGAATCGTTATAGTTTCCGGTCCCCAGATGGACATAGCGGCGGATCCCATCCTCCTCGCGCCGTACCACCAGCGTGATCTTGGAATGTGTCTTCAGGCCGACGAGGCCATAGATCACATGGCATCCGGCCTGCTCCAGTTTTTTCGCCCAGATGATGTTGTTTTCCTCGTCGAAACGCGCCTTCAGCTCCACCAGGACCGAGACCTGTTTGCCGTTTTCGGCCGCCTCCGCCAGAGCCGCAATGATCGGCGAATGGCCGCTGACGCGGTATAGGGTCTGCTTGATCGCAAGGACGTCCGGATCTTTCGCGGCGCTGCGGACAAATCCGACGACCGGATCGAACGTCTCGTACGGATGGCTGAGCAGGATATCGCCCTTTCGGATATTGGCAAAGATGTCGTCATCGTTCATCAGCGCCGGGACGGGCTGCGGCGTATATTTCGGCGATTTCAGATGTTCAAAGCCCTCGAGCGCGTACATCTGCATGAGGAACGTCAAATCGAGCGCACCCGGGATCTCAAAAATGTCCTCATCGCTGACCGACAGCTCCTTGCGCAGGATCTTGAGCAGCCGCTTGTCCGCTTTCTCCTCGATCTCCAGCCGGATCACCTCGCCCCACTGGCGCTTTTTGAGCTGCTTTTCGATCTCCTCCAGCAGGTCGACGGCGTCTTCCTCGTCGAGCGAAAAGTCGGCGTTGCGCATGATGCGGAACGGATGGGACGTGACGACCTCATAGTTGAGGAACAGTTCGCGTATGTTGCGCTCGATCACTTCCTCCAGCAGGATCATGCTTTTTTGCGCAGTCCCTTCTTCGGTCTGTGCGGAAGGCAGCGTCACGATGCGCGGAAGCACGGACGGGACCTGCACAAGCGCAAATTCCATATCTCCGCCTTCCTTCTTTCTCAGGTGATCGCCGCCCTCTTTCCTTTTCAGAAGCGCCGCGATGTTTAACGAACGGTTCCGCACCAGCGGAAACGGTCTTGAGGAATCGACGGCCATCGGCGTGAGTACCGGATATACCTCCTCGCGGAAATACCGGTCGGCGTAGGCCGCCTGTTCCGGGGTGAGATCCTCGTGGCGCAGAACCATATCGATCCCGTTGCTGCGCAGGGCCGGCAGGATCGAGCGGTTGTATGTCGTATACTGCTGGTTCACCAGTTCATGCGTGCGGAGACTGATCTCCTTTAACTGCGCGGACGGCAGCATCCCGGCAATGTCGGGTTTTGTGTATTTCGCGTGTACCATGTCCTTTAAGGACGCGACCCGGACCATGAAGAACTCGTCAAGGTTCGAGGCTGTGATGCTTAGAAATTTCAGGCGCTCGAAAAGCGGCGTGGTCTTGTCCCTCGCCTCGCCCAGCACCCGCTGGTCGAATTCGAGCCAGCTCAGCTCCCTGTTTACATAATTTTTCGGATCGGTGAACCGTTCGCTGTTCTCTGCCATATCTACACGCCTCTTTTCTGTTTCAGTACCGGGCGGATCCCGAATATCTCCTCGAAGAATTCCGCCTTGTTCTCAAAGGAAACCGCCTCCAGCGTAATGTCTCCGCTGTAGTCGGTCGTTATCACGAGCCTGTCGTTCTTGACCGCGATCCGGCAGCCCTTCAGTTTTTGTTTATGTCCGCGGTCCATCGTGTTCGCGAGGCGCAGGATCGCAGTCAGCTTGGCGATCAGGATCACCGCTTCCCTCCGGCTTTCGCTCCGCCCCGCCGCCGTGTGGAAGTCGTTCTCGATCCGGATCATGTCGTAATCGAAATCGCGCAGATTGTACCGGACGACGTTGGCGATGATCTCCTGCTCCAGCTGGGAGATTCCGATGATCTCCGTCGACATGATGATGTTGTAGGAACATTCGTTGGCGTTGTGGACGCTCACAAATTTTCCGCAGGCATGGATAATCGCGGCGATCTGCAGGAGGAGCCGCTCTCTCTTTCCCATGCCGTGGTATTTTTTCATGGCGTCGAAGATCTCCAGGGCGTGCTCTTCCACCTGCTCCGAATGAACGCTGCGGCAGCGGTAGCGCTTCGCCATGTTGCGGGAAGTGCTGATGATGTCGTTCTCAAAGCTGTGCTTGAATTTCAGCAGCTTTTTATCCGCCGCATATTCGGCCGCGATCCCGTCGCAGAAGCAGACGCCGGGGACCCAGATCTGCTCCGCCCCGGTCATTTCCATGACCTTCTGATAGATCACCGCTCCCGGCAGGATCAGACGGGCGTAATCGGCGCTGACGCCGAATTTCGATTCGATCTCCTCCTCGTTCATCACCGAGAGGCGCGCGTACAGATCCTCAAACTGGCTGCGCGTCACGTTCGTCAGCGGCTTTCCGTCGTTCTCGTAGCGGAACAGGTAAAGGATCGGTTCGCCGATCCCGATCAGATGGCGGACCTCCCAGTTTTTGAGGTACATCTTCCTGTAGTTTTCCAGCTCGCTCTCCACGATCTCCCCGACAAGGTCCCGGGTGCGGTCCACGGTCGGATTCGCATTGCGTATCGAGTTGCTGATGCGGAGCACGCCGATCGGCAGGTTCTCCGTCGAGATCAGCAGGTTCTTATCAAAGAGGGAGATCTGCATGCTGCCGAAGCCGACATCCACGATCGCGGTCCCCTTTTTGATATTCCGGTCAAAATCCTCGTCCAGCGCGGCGATCGCCTTGTAGTTCAGAAAGCGGTGCTCGGCGTTGCTGACGACGCGCAGCTTAAGTCCCGTGCGGACGCGGATCTGTTCCAGCACGAGGTGGTTGTTCATGGCCTCCCGCATGACGCTCGTCGCGTAGGCGCGGCACTCGGTGAGGCCGTAACCGTGTATGATGCGCACAAAATCCTCCAGCATTCTGCAAAGCTCGTCCGCCACCGCGTAGCTGATCTTGCCGCTGCGGAAAATGTCACGGCCGAGTTCGATCACATGGCGCACATGATCGATCCTCCGGACACGGTTCTTGTTCGAGATCTCATAGATCCCGAGCTCAAGTTCAAATGAGCCGACGTTGATCGCGGCAAACATATGGGCTGCCATAACCTGCACCCTCCCTTCAGATTCAGTAGTTGCCCAGTATCTTCAGATACGACGCCTCGGCGCGCAGTCCGCATAGCGCGTTCTGTACCGGCGTGTCGCTCAGATTTCCTTCGACATCCGCAAAGAACCGGTACTGGAACGGCCGCTCCGGGATCGGCCTCGACTCGATCATTGTAAGATTGATCCCATTAAAGATAAAATTCCCAAGTGCGTTATAAAGCGAGCCGCTGACGTGCGGCAGCTCGAACATCAGGCTGATCCTGCGGGCCTTTTCCGTATAGACGGGCCGCTTTGTAAGTATGGCGAAACGGGTCGTATTTCCCTTCGCGTTGTTGATCCCCTGCGCCAACTCCGTCAGCCCGTAAAGTTCTCCCGCCGTGCGGCTGGCGACCGCCGCCTGCGTTATATCATGATCGTCGAGCACCTTTTTGGCCGCGACCGCCGTATTTAACAGGCTGATCTGCCGCCACTCGCGGTGCGCGTTGAGAAAATCCGAGCTCTGCATCAAGCCCTGCGGATGCGAATATACGGTACGGATATCGGACAGGTTGGCTCCCGGCAGGCCGAGCAGCATATGCTCGACAGGTACATAGACCTCTCCTACTATGTAATTATCGTATTTCGACAGCAGATCGTAATTGCTGATCACAAAGCCGGCCGTCGAGTTCTCCATCGGCAGGACCGCGTAATCCGCCCGTCCCCCCTCGAGCTCCTTCATGGTATCCTCAAACTCCGGAACATGGTACGCGTTCGCATCCGTGCCGAAGAAAATGCGTACCGCCTCGTGGCTGTACGCGCCTTCCACACCCTGAAACACGACGCGCGCTCCGGCTTCCGGCAGATCATCCGTCACGGTGAACCCGGTCGGCTCCGCTTTGCCGTGAGCGGCCAAAAGTCCGTACTGGAAACGCCTGCTTACCGTCATCAGCTGGAGGAAGATCTCCCTGATCGCACGGCGGTTGAATTCATTATGGGTAAGGCTCTGCACGGCTTCCACCTTCTGATTCTCCCGCCCGGCGTCGTAAACGGCTTTGCCGCTCTCGATCTTCGACTCCGCGACGTCGCCGCAGATGCTCATCCGCTCTTCAAACAGCCGGACGATCTCGGAGTCGATCCCATCCAGCTTTTTCCTGCATTCCATCAGATCAACTTTTTTCATTCTTCTTCTCCTGTCGTATTCCGCTGCATATCGCGGAGCATCCCGCAGATCACATCGCGCGTATAAGCCCCCGAGTGCTTCTGCTGTTCTTTTTCAAGTTCTTTTATCCGAAACGGCTCTCCGAACCGGATCGTGACGTGGGACGACCGGATAAACGGAATATGCTTCTCAAAGATCTCCGCGGTCCCCGTCATCGCGACCGGCACCACCGGGCATCCGGACTTTTCCGCGATCTTGAGGCTGCCCTCCTTAAACGGGAGCAGTTCCGTGATATCGTCGTTCCGGTTCCTTGTCCCCTCCGGAAAGATCCAGACGGAAACGCCGCTCTTGACCTTCTCGATCCCCTCGAGGATCGTCTTTAAGGCGGCCCGCAGATCATTCCTGTCCAGGAACAGGCAGTTTACGTTTACCATCCAGTCGCGCAGGAGCGGATAGCGCAGCATCTCCTTCTTCGCGACGAACCCCATCAGTCCCGGCACGCTCGTATAACCGACCAGAATATCAAAATAGCTGCGGTGGTTCCCCACATAGAGGACGGCCGTATCGCGGGGGATGTTCTCGACCCCCTCCACCGTGACCGTGACCCTGCAGAGACGCAGCAGATAGCGGAACATAAACTGAATGATCTTAAGACTTTCGACGTCCCGCGCGTGCGGGTCCTTTTTCCCCAGCGAATTTTGAGCAGCAAGCAGCGGGAACCCGAAGATCAGAAATCCGAACACCGAGAGCGCCAAAAGAATAAACCGTATCATTGCATTCACCTTTTCCTGTTTATGTTTTTTAATTATAGTAAAAAATATGGGTAAATGCAAGTTGTTCAGACATTTTGGAATAATAAAATAATTCCGCGCGGTCAGAGATCCGTCCGCGCGGACAAATGTTCAAAAATAAGACCTGCCATGAACCAGCACGGTGCAAAATCCAACCGTATCAGTCCGTCAACGCTGAAGAAAAGGCCCGTATAGTCCCACGGACAGATCCCGAGGCGTCTTAGGAACGCTCCGGAAACATATTCCGTAAGAAAGATCAGCACCATGCTGCCCGCTCCGTGCCGGAAGAACCTGTCGCGCAGGGTAAGCGTTCCCGCGTCTCCCAGCCACTTGTCCAGCATTCCGCAGAGCGGCCCCAGAAACACGCCGAGCCCGTAGATCGGGAACATGAGAAGCGACGTATTTCCGTACAATTTAAAATCCCCGGCCAGGAATGAGCCGAGGGATGTAAACAGTATTTCCATGCACCAGCCGGCTGTCCCACAGCGGAGAAAGCCGGCAAAAAGATCTTCGATCGCAGTTCGTCTCTTCATGAGACTATTGTTCCGGAAACGGGCGCCGATTATACATATTGATTCCGGTCCGCGTCGTATTCGTATCCGATCGACGCAAGCGTTTTATCGATCTTTTCCCTGTCCAGGGACAGCGCCGCGCACAGCTCATCCGCGGTCGGGTAATGATCGCGCAGCTGCGTATTGACGTAACTGAGAAGCATGACCGGATCATGGGGTACCGTACCCATTCAGTTCTCTCCTTCCGCGCGGCTTTCGCCGGTCAGATCGTTTTTGCCGTCAGCCTGCCTGCCGTTCTGTATATACTCCACAAACATTTCCAGATTCCGGACCCAGTATTCCTGTTCTTCCGGCGTGCACCGGCTCAGGAGATAGCTGACGCGGTTCATGATCGGATCTTCGGTGACCCTGCAGTCGACAAAATCGCAAAGGAGCTCGTCGATCCCCACATTCAGCGCGTTCGCGATCTCGATCAGCTTTGTCACGCTGACCATCATTTTTCCCGCTTCGAGCCTGCTGACACAGCTTAGCGAGACATCAGCCCTTTCCGCCAGTACCTCCTGTGTCATCCCCTTCGCTTTTCTCACTTCGTGGATGCGCATGCCGATCTCCTTATTCATCGCCCTATCTCCCATCGATAAACAGTCTTGGCTGTGCGGGGACCGCCTATGCGGCCCTCTGAACCCATCTTATCCGATTCGACGATTTTTGTCAATATAGGGCGAATCATTGCCGGCGGCGGATATGAAAAATGTACCGGATGCGGTCCCAGGCATCAAAAAAATGCATCTGATAGGAATCGAACCTACGCACGCGGCTCCGGAGGCCACTGCTCTATCCACTGAGCTACAGATGCATCGCTTTACTATAATACAATATTTTATTCTATCTTGCAAGCGATTCTTTCTTGCTTTTTGAAATTAATTTTGATACAATAGGCCATACCGCTCCGGCGGCGGGCATCGCCGGAAAAAGGCAAAACGGCTTGAGGGGGACCCGTTATGAATTTATCCGATTTTAACTTCGACCTTCCAAGGGAACTGATCGCGCAGGACCCGCTTGAGGACCGCGCCGCTTCCAGACTCCTTGTTCTGAATAAGGAAACGGGAGAGATCGCCCACCACGGATTTCGCGATCTTCTCACGCTTCTGCACCCGGGAGACTGCCTCGTGATCAACGACACAAAAGTCATACCCGCCCGGCTGATCGGCCGGCGGATCGGGACCGAATCGCAGATCGAAGTCCTGCTGCTGAAAAGACGGTCTGACGATGTCTGGGAAACGCTGGTAAAGCCCGGAAAGAAAATGAAGGTCGGTACCGAAGTGTCTTTCGGCGACGGTCTTTTAAACGGTCGGGTGATCGATATCGTCGACGAGGGAAACCGGCTGATCCGTTTCGAGTACGACGGGATCTTCGAGGAGATCCTGGACCGGCTCGGACAGATGCCGCTCCCGCCTTACATCACGCATAAGCTTAAGGACAGGAACCGCTATCAGACCGTATACGCAAAACACGACGGCTCCGCCGCCGCTCCGACGGCCGGCCTCCATTTCACGGAAGAGCTGCTGGATGAACTGGCGGAGAAAGGGGTCACGATCGCCCATATCACGCTTCATGTCGGGCTGGGAACGTTCCGCCCCGTCAAGGCAAAAACGATCGAGGATCACCACATGCATTCGGAGTATTATGTGGTAGAGGAATCGGAAGCGGAAAAGATCAACCGCACAAAGCAGAACGGCGGGCGCATCGTGTGCGTCGGGACGACCAGCTGCCGCACGCTGGAGTCGGCGACGGGGGCCGACGGGATCCTGAAAGCCGGAAGCGGCTGGACCGATATTTTTATTTATCCCGGTTACCGGTTCAAAATCCTGGACTGCCTGATCACGAACTTCCATCTGCCGGAATCGACGCTGGTCATGCTGGTATCGGCGCTGGCCGGGCGGGAGCATATCCTGAACGCCTATCAGGAAGCGATCCGGGAAAAATACCGGTTCTTCAGCTTTGGGGACGCCATGTTCATATATTAATAATGCCGGCGATAATTATCCACATATGGATATGTAGAAAATCGGGGTCCATTTTTGTCGAAATTGCGCATTGACAAGTCTGGCGATCGCGTGGATAATATTACCATCCTACAGCACAGGAGGTGATATATTGCTGGATAAGCACGATCTGGAACTGATATCGGCTATCGTCAAAGAAGCGATAGCGCAGGCAATGGCGCCGGTCATTAAGCGGCTGGACGCGATCGAGAAACGGCTGGACGTAATCGAGAAACGGCTGGACGCGATTGAGAAACGGTTGGATGTTCTTGAGCAACGTGTGGACGCTCTTGAAAAGCGCATGGATGCCCTCGAAAAGCGCATGGACGCTCTTGAAAAGCGCATGGATGCCCTCGAAAAGCGCATGGATGTTCTCGAACAGCGTGTGGGAGCTCTTGAAAAGCGCATGGATGTCCTTGAGGACCGGGTGGATTCACTGGAAAATCAGATGAATTCTCTGAAAGGCCAGATGGACACGCTGGAAGAAAAAGTCCGCCACTTCCGCCTTATCGTCGAGAACGATGTTCAGCGCAGCATCAACATCATTGCCGAAGGCCACCAGGACCTGAACCGCAAGCTCGAAGATGCCATCATTGCCAAAAACGAAAGAGAAATGATCCTTCTGCGGATCTCTGTTTTGGAACGCGACGTTCGCGGTCTGAAACAGGCTGCAGTTTAAAAGATAACAACCGATACATCCGATAAAGCCGGGTCACCGGCACACCGAACGACGCTGCTGCCTCTCCCCGGCAGCGGCGTCTTTAATAAATGTCCTGTTGCCAAGTTTCGCGTCTTATGGTATCATGTTTGGGCAGGTAATAACGATACGGAAAGGACCGCTGTTTTGGAAGAATCGATCCGTTTAAACAAATATCTGAGCGACGCAGGGATCTGCTCCAGGCGGGAGGCGGACCGCATGATCGAGGCCGGAAAAGTCGAAGTTGACGGGAAGCCCGCTGTCATGGGTCAGCGCATATCCTCCGGTCAGAAGGTCGTATACGACGGCAGGCCGGTCGGTAGCAAGGAAGATCCCGTTTTTCTGATGGTAAACAAGCCGCGGGGGATCGTCTGTACGACTTCCGATAAAGACCACGCCGAAAATATCGTCGAATTTATCGGCTACCCGCGCCGTATCTACCCGGTCGGCCGCCTCGATAAGGATTCCGAGGGGCTGATCCTGATGACGAATCAGGGCGACATCGTCAATAAGATCCTGCGGGCCGGAAACGGGCACGAAAAGGAATACGCTGTCGCGGTCAGCAAACCGGTAACGGAGGATTTTATAAAAGCGCTCTGCGCCGGCGTCTGGCTGGAAGATCTTGCGGTGCAGACAAAGCCGTGCCGCGCGTGGAAGACCGGTCCCCAGACCTTCCATATCGTTCTGACCCAGGGTCTGAACCGGCAGGTGCGCCGTATGTGCCGCGCGCTGGGTTTTCATGTCATGAGCCTGAAGCGCGTGCGTATTATGAATCTGAAACTGGGGAACCTGAAAAAAGGCGAATACCGTGAGCTCACAAAAGACGAGCTCGACGGTCTGATGCGCCTGGTGAAGGACTCGACAAACAGGCCGATGCGCGAAGTGGCGTCGGAACACAGATAGAACAGACTTTAGGGAAAGGGGCGCGGCTACATGGATGAGAAGCTGAAACGAATGAAAGAGCTTACGGAAACGCTCTCGGCGGCTTCGCGCGCCTACTATCAGGAAAGCCGCGAGATCATGAGTAATCTCGAATACGACCGGCTTTACGACGAGCTTCTGAAGCTCGAGGCCGAAACCGGGACCGTCTTTGCCTCCAGTCCGACGCAGAAAGTCGGATACGAGGTCTTAAGCGAACTGCCTAAGGTACGCCACGAGCGTCCGATGCTCTCCCTCAACAAGACCAAAAGCGTCGATGAGCTCCGGGAATGGCTGGGGACACAGACTGGCCTCCTGTCGTGGAAGATGGACGGCCTGACCGTCGTTCTTACCTACGAAAACGGAACGCTTTCCCGCGCCGTCACCCGCGGAAACGGCGAGATCGGCGAGGTCATCACCGCAAACGCGAAAACTTTCGTCAATCTTCCGCTCTCGATCCCCTTTAAGGGGCAGCTCACGCTCCGCGGAGAGGCGATCATCACCTACTCCGACTTTGAAAAGATCAATGCGACGATCGAAGACGTCGATGCAAAATACAAGAATCCGCGCAACCTCTGCAGCGGCTCCGTCCGCCAGCTCAACAGTGAGATCACGGCCGGGCGGAACGTTCGCTTTATGGCGTTTTCTCTGGTAAACGCAACGGTTCCGGAGGCGGAAACAAACATTGCCGACTCCGCGAGCGAGCCGAATTTTAAAAACTCCCGCCGGGAGCAGTTTTTATGGCTCGCAAAGCTTGGTTTCGAGACGGTGGAGTTTGAGACCGTGACGGCGGAAACGCTTCCCGAAGCCGTAAAACGTTTTGCGGAGAAGATCGAAAGCAACGATATCCCGTCGGACGGGCTGGTCCTCTTATACGACGATATCGCCTACGGGCGGTCCCTTGGCCGGACCGCAAAATTTCCGCGCGATTCGATCGCATTTAAATGGGCCGACGAGCTTCAGGAAACGACGCTCTCCTACATCGAGTGGAGCGCATCGCGGACCGGTCTGATCAATCCGGTCGCGGTCTTTGAACCGGTCGAACTGGAAGGGACGACCGTAAGCCGGGCCAGCGTCCACAACATCAGCATCATGGAAGGGCTGAAACTCGGCGCGGGCGATAAGATCACGGTCTATAAGGCCAACATGATCATCCCGCAGATCGCCGAGAACCTGACGCGCAGCGGCGTCCGTGATATCCCGGAGCGCTGTCCGGTCTGTGGCGGCACGACGGAGATTCGAAACGTCAACGACGTAAAGTCCCTTTACTGCACGAATCCGGACTGTCAGGCGAAGAAGATCAAGAGTTTCGATCTCTTTGTCAGCCGGGACGCCTTAAACATCGACGGGCTTTCGGAAATGACGCTCGAAAAATTCATCGCCGCCGGGTTCATCAAGGAATTTGACGATATTTTCCATTTGGACCGTCATCGCAAGGCGATCGTCACCATGGAAGGATTCGGCGAGAAGTCCTGCGACAATCTGATCGCGGCCGCAAAAGACGCTTCCCATACCACGCTTCCGAGACTGATCTACGGTCTCGGGATCGCGGGGATCGGCCTGGCGAACGCGCGGATGATCTGCCGCCATTTTAACTATGACCTTGCGGAAATGAGAAAGGCCGACGCGGACGAACTGTGCGCGATCGACGGGATCGGCGCGGTGCTCGCCGACGCATGGGTAAATTATTTTCAAGATGAACGGAACAATGAGATGCTGGACCGTTTGCTCAAAGATCTGGCCTTTGAGGCGGAAGCCGCTCCGGCCGGAGCACAGCCGCTCGCGGGCATGACCTTTGTCATCACCGGTTCCGTCGAACATTTTGCCAACCGCAACGAGCTTAAGGAGCGGATCGAGGCGCTGGGCGGAAAAGCGGCCGGTTCGCTCTCGTCAAAAACCAGCTATCTGATCAACAATGACGTAAGCTCAGGTTCGTCAAAAAACAAAAAAGCGCGGGAACTCGGGATCCCGATCATTTCCGAGGAGGAGTTCCTGAAACTGACAGGAGAGACACAGCATGCCGATTAAAATTCAGAACGACTTGCCCGCAAGAGCGATTCTTGAGAGCGAAAATGTCTTTATCATGGATGAAACGAGGGCACAGAGCCAGGATATCCGTCCTCTGGAGATCCTGATCTTAAATCTGATGCCGGTGAAGGAGGACACGGAGACACAGCTTTTGCGTGCGCTCTCCAACACGCCGCTTCAGGTGGAATGTACGTTTATGACGATGTCAACGCACGTTTCCACTCACACCTCGGTCAGCCATTTAAATAAATTTTACAAGACCTTCCCTCAAGTCAGGGGGAACCGTTACGACGGCATGATCATCACCGGCGCGCCGGTCGAGCTCATGGAATTCGAGGAAGTCAACTACTGGCCGGAACTGGTGGAGGTCATGGAGTGGAGCAAGACGCATGTGACTTCGACCCTACACCTCTGCTGGGGCGCGCAGGCCGGTCTTTACTACCACTTCGGAATCCCGAAGCACCTGCGGACGGAAAAACTGTCCGGCATCTATGTACATAAAACACTGGACCGCAAGGTCCCGCTCATGCGGAGCTTCGACGACTATTTCAACTGCCCGCATTCCCGCTATACGGAGGTACGCGAGGAGGATATCCTGAAACACCCGGAGTTAAAGATCCTTGCCAAATCGGACGAGGCAGGCGTGTTTCTGGTTCTGAAAACGGACGGTACTCAGGTCTTTCTTCAGGGACATCCGGAGTATGACCGCATGACGCTCAACAACGAATATCACCGGGATCTCAGCAAAGGTCTGAACCCGAAGCTGCCCTGTAATTACTACGAGCATAACGATCCGTTCTCCATGCCTCCTCTGGTATGGAGAAATGTGGCGAGTACCCTATATGCAAACTGGCTGAATTATTATGTCTATCAGGTAACGCCATATGATCTCGGAGAGAAAGCCTGAACGCAGCACTGGAACTGACGGAATTATGTATATCGGGCGATCGGATATCCAAAAAGCCCTTTGGTAAACACGATTGAGCCATTTGGTTGTTATACATAAAGATTGATTTCTGCTAAACTGGATAAAAGTGGAAAGTTTGCAGATGACGGAGAATAACCAATGAAGCAAAAAATCGGTGAACAGATCCGCAACGCGCGGCTCAAAAAGGGTCTTTCACAGGAAATGCTGGCACAACTGACCGGCAGTTCTGTCAGCAGGATCAGCCGGCTCGAGACCGGAAAGACGATGGTCGGGATCGAAAGTCTCCTCCATATCGCGGATATTCTCGAGGTGGGTATCGACGACCTTCTTCAGGATTTCATTCATTACGGCAGCGTTGAAGAGCAGATCCGCAACCAGATCTTTTTCCTTCTTCGCTCCTGCACAAGGGAACAGCAGCTCTACTGGGTCGAAAACCTGCAGGCGTATGTTGATTGCGTGAAAGAAGATAATACAGGGGATCCGCAGAAGCATTAGGGGTGCTTTCGCGGGAAACGCCGCCTGGCAGGGATTCCTGTCAGGCGGCGTTTTTTACTGCGCTAAGTCAGATCTTACTTTGATATTACTGGATCCACGCACCGTCTTCGCCCACATTGTAGCCGTCCGGTGTCGTCCGGTTCACATACAGCGCACCTTCGTTGCTTCCTTTCTCCGTTTCAAAATAGAACCACTTTCCGGAGATCTGGTTCCACCCGGTAAACATATATCCTCTGTTTCCGTCCGCAACCGGATACAGGTAGAAGAGGTTGTTGTTCCAGTTATGCCATCCCGTAACCATGTAACCGTTTGCATCGAAGAAATACCAGTGATCTTCATCTCCCCACGGCAGATATGCCCAGCAGTTTGCAGGCCATGTTCCGTCACTGTAGCAATACCACCAGCCGATGTCGTTCAGTCTCCATTCGCCCGTCTTGGCCGGAGCCGTGCTTGTTCTTCCGCTTCCGCTGCTCGGCGTAGCGCTGCCGCCTCCGCCGCTTCCGCCGGAACTCGTGGATTTTTTCGTTGCTTTGACGGTAAAGTTACCCATCTTGTCAAATGTATAAGTGAACTTCCCGTCTTCATCAACTGTGACTTTCTTCCCGTCGATTGTGAAATTATACTTTGTCACATCATATGCAGCAAGGAATTCGGCAGGAAGCTCCACCGTAAGTTTAACAGGCGATACAGGTTTCCTTTCCTCTCCGTTTACATTCATTTTTACAGTAAACTTATATGCGTTACTGGCGGACTCCTCCGATTCTTCGGCCTGCGCCGAGAATGTGATCGTTATTCCTCCTCCGGCGTCCGCGGATGTCAACCCTGCAGCGAGGATCGCTCGGTTCTCGTCAGGTATTTCAACACCATCTGGGATAACCTGAATTTTCTTACCACCATTAAATGCTTTTTCATAAAGTTTAATGAATTTCTCTACGACTTCGTCCTCTAAAGTATCTGCCTTTACATTTTTCTTAAGTGCGTCAGTCAGCATATCAGCCGCCTTGTTCAGAACATCATCGGTAGCAATTTCCGGGAAGTTTTCTTCCAAATCCAAGATACTGTCTACCATTTCCTCGGCTTTTGTAGCGTTGCTCGGAGTCTCAAGCGCGATCTCGATCTCATCCTCTTTTATCTTTCCGTCCGAATCGGTTGTATACGTCACTCTGCCAATAGTCGTTGGCATATCTTTTATTTTCTTGCCGTCTTTTCCAACAATGTATTTGCCGGTTCCATCATTCACAACGGCGTTGACCGCCATCGCACCATCCTCGCCGACCCATACTTTTTCAGAATCAGGATCATCCGGGTCGGACGGCACCCATGCATTTCTCACCAGGGAATCTGAATACTCTGTATCATAATAATACCATTTCCCTTCACGTTCGTTCCAGCCTTGCTTAACAGGAATCGTAAGCTCCGAAACATCCAACGGTTTGATCGTCTCCGGCTTATAGTCTGAGTATTTCTGGAAAAGCGAAAAATCATTTGCGTATGGAAGATCAAAATACTTTGATACCGCATCATTTTCATTATAAGTGCCGAAAGTCTTGCTATCCCTATTATACGGTCCCCAACCATTTTGTGTATATCCTGCCAGTCTAATCTTTCCGCCTGTATTATTTTCATATGCGGCAAATAAGTCCTTCATCTTCATTGTGCTGCCGTCTTCAATCATGAGATACTCGCCGGAACGTACTATAGCATGTTTCGTGGAGTCTCCTGGCACTTCATAATCGCCAAGAACAACAGAAGGAGCTGCTTGCATACCGACGCAAATTGTCAGTCCAGTTAAACTATCAATTTCATCTTCATGATTGACTGCAACATATTCAATTTGGTATGTTCCCCTCTTCAGGCTTTCCGGACCCTTAAGAACCCCTTTCTCGATTCTGAATTCATCTGTCACATCCACCCATTCTTCATCTTCGCCATAAAAGTCAGCCTGATAGACTTCGAGTTCAGCATCGCCAAAGTGACTGAAATTTACAATCTTATTATTACTATCCAAAAATGCCAGTTCGAGCCCTGACCATTTACCCGGGGCCTCTATGGCGTAATCGTAATCTTTTGTTCCTTTGAAAACAAGCTCATAGTAGACATCATTTCCGGTAGTTGTCTTGCTCGGCTTCCATGTGCCCTCATATACACCCGTTAACGTAACATTTTCGTTTGCAGGATAAATTAGACCGTCTCCAGCATCTCCGATAACTATCGACTCTGTATTTGCTAAAATATCTTTAGCTTTAACAGTAACCCATCCCTTTTTCCCGTTTATTTCTTGGGAATACCGTCCGCTAGGCGTGAGTGGATGAGCTGAAATATTTAAACTCGTACCCTTTGGAATACTGACCTCTTTTCCAATGGGCAAATAAATCTGGTTGTCTTCCTCATCCCTGTAGGAGGCAAGAATGTATCCTCCCTTTGTATTCTCCACCTTTACCTTTACCGTTTCCTCCGCCAGCGCTGTCCCTGCCGCCGCTAACGTCAGAACGCCCGCAAGCAATGGGATCAGCAATCGTTTCCAGTTCTTTCTCATAAACCCGACCTCCTGTAAAAAATTTTTTGGGATGACCTCCCGAATACATCCGAATTATACCCCCCCCCCGGAATGCCTTTGTCAATCTTTTTCCATGAGATCTGTAAATTTTTCCGCGACTTTGCATAAAAAAAGAATTCCGCTTCTCGGGTCCCTGCCGCGAATCCCCGCGTCCAAAGCCGACTGAGGAATAGAAACCATATCCAAAGAAACCATATCCAAAACGAGACTCTTTCGCCGGAAAACACAAAAAGTCCCGGAATCCATTTTTTACAGATTCCGGGATCTCCGGTTTCAAAACGGGCTAAATGTAATAATAAAAGCAGTACCGATTCCGGCCACAATATCCGATCAATAACATCTAAAATCGGCATGACCGCTTTTCCCTTATTTCAGCATCCCCGCCAGCACTTCATTCACCACTTTGCCGTCGGCCTTGCCTTTCACGAGCGGCATCAGGACTTTCATGATCTTTCCCTTATCCTTGACCGTCGGCTCCGCGATCTCGAGCCGGGCGAGGACGTCCTTGATCGTCTCGGCGATCTGCTCGGGCGTCAGGTCCGCTGGCGCAAACTCCTGATAGACCTCCATGCGGCGGCGCGCCTCCTCGATGATATCGGTACGGTCCGCCGGAGCCAGATCCATCGTCTCCTTTGTCTGCTTGATCTCTTTCTTTACGACCGCGTTCTCCTCGTCCTCGGTCAGCGGGGCGCGCTTGTCGATCTCCGCGTTCTTGAGCGCCGAGAGCAGCATGGAGAGCGAATCCTTGCGCTCCTTCTCCTTCGCCTTCATCGCCGCGACCATGGCCGCGCGCACAACATCGATCTTGCTCATGATAATGATTCTTCCTTTCTCCACTGAAATATATGATCCGCAAGCCCGTCATTCCGAAAAGCGGCGCGCAAACCGAACGCCCTTAGTTGCGTCCGAACTCGCTCAGCTTTAACTTCGGGTTTCTCTCCTCGACCATGCCGACGCTCCAGCTGTTGATGAACAGCAGAAGCGGGTTGTTCTTAAGGTCGCGGATCCGTTTCATGTCGGAGGTCCCCTGGATCTTCGACACATCGACCTCCGTCGGGTTCTCCACCCAGCGGATATACTCGTACGGAAGCTGGTCGAGCTTCACTTCCACGTTATATTCGTTCTTCAGCCGGTAGATGAGGACTTCAAACTGCAGCACGCCGACCACGCCGACGATGATCTCCTCCATACCCGTGTTGAATTCCTGAAAGATCTGGATCGCGCCTTCCTGGGCGATCTGGTTGATCCCCTTGATGAACTGTTTGCGCTTCATCGTATCGACCTGCCGCACTCGCGCGAAGTGCTCCGGCGCGAAGGTGGGGATCCCCTCGAAGCGGAACTTTTCATTCGACGTGCAAAGCGTATCGCCGATCGAGAAAATTCCCGGATCGAACACGCCGATGATGTCCCCGGCGTACGCCTCCTCGATGATCTTGCGGCTCTCGGCCATGAGCTGCTGCGGCTGCGTCAGGCGCAGTTTCTTTCCGCCCTGGACATGGTTGACTTCCATCCCGGCCTCAAATTTCCCGGAGCAGATGCGCATGAACGCGATGCGGTCGCGGTGCGCCTTGTTCATGTTGGCCTGGATCTTGAACACGAACGCGGAAAACTCCGGATCAAACGGATCCACGGTCCCGTCCGTGGTCTTTCTCGGTAACGGAGAAGTCGTCATCTGCAGGAAGTGCTCCAGGAAAGTCTCGACGCCGAAGTTCGTCAGCGCCGAACCGAAAAATACCGGCGAGAGCTTACCCGCGCTCACCAGTTCCTGGTCGAACTCGTCGCTGGCCCCGTCAAGCAGCTCAATGTCGTCGCGCAGCTGCGCATGGAAATCCGCCCCGATCTCGGCGTCGACGTCGGTCCCCTCCACGTCGAACGTGCGGCTCGCGACTTCCTTCTGGCCGCCCATCGCCGCCGTAAAGGTCGTGATCGTCTTCGACTTGCGGTCGTAAACACCCTTGAAATTCTTGCCGCATCCGATCGGCCAGTTGACCGGGCAGGTATGGATGCCGAGGACTTCCTCGATCTCGCTCATCAGCTCGAACGGATCGCGCGCCTCGCGGTCCAGCTTATTGATAAAGGTAAAGATCGGGATATGGCGCATGACGCAGACCTTGAACAGCTTGATCGTCTGCGCCTCGACGCCCTTGGATCCGTCGATCACCATGACCGCGGAATCCGCCGCCATCAACGTCCGGTAGGTGTCCTCGGAGAAATCCTGATGGCCCGGCGTGTCAAGAATGTTGATGCAATACCCCTCATAATTAAACTGCAGCACGGAGGACGTGACGGAGATCCCTCTCTCCTTCTCGATCTCCATCCAGTCGGAGACCGCATGTTTCGTGGCCTTGCGCCCCTTTACGGTCCCCGCGAGGTTGATCGCTCCGCCGTAAAGCAGGAACTTCTCCGTCAATGTCGTCTTGCCGGCATCCGGATGCGAAATGATCGCGAACGTCCGGCGTCTCTTTATCTCGTCTGTCAGATTGCCCAAAAAAATACCCCCATTATTTCATTAAGTGACAATATACTCTGTGGCCTTCGTTGATCTGGAACCGTTCCGGCCGTTCCTTCCGGCAGATCTCCGTCGCGTACGGACAGCGCGTACAGAACGCGCAGCCTTCCGGCGGGTCGATCGGCGAGGGCAGATCTCCCTCGAGGATGATCCGCTCCTTCTTCTCATGCGGATTGTCGGACGGAACCGCCGACAAAAGCACCTGCGTATACGGATGGGCGGGCGCGGCAAACAGTTCGTCGACCGGTCCCTCCTCCACCAGATGGCCGAGGTACATAACGCCGACCCGGTCCGCGATATAGCGGATCACACTCATGTCGTGCGAAATGAACAGGTACGTCAGCCCGCGTTCCTCCTGCATGTCGAGCAGAAGATTGATGATCTGCGACTGGACCGAAACGTCCAGAGCCGACACCGGCTCGTCGCAGATGATCAGCTCGGGATTCAGGATCAGCGCACGCGCCAGACCGATCCGCTGGCGCTGTCCGCCGGAAAACTCGTGCGGGAACCGGTAAAAATGTTCCGGCAGGAGCCCCACTTTCCCGAGCACATCCAGGGCGGCCGCCATGCGCGAGTCGCGGTCTCCGATCCCCTGGATCTTGAGCACTTCCGTCAGGATATCGCCGGCCCGCATCCTGGGATTCAGCGACGTGTAGGGATCCTGGAACACCATCTGCAGTTCGCGGCGCAGATGGCGCATCTCGGAATCGCCGGCCTTTAACAGGTCTTTCCCTTTATAGGTAATTGTACCCTCCGTGGCGGAAAGTAACCGGATCAGCACGCGCCCGAGCGTGCTTTTCCCGCAACCGGTCTCGCCCACCAGCCCGTAGGTCTCGCCCTTATAAAGCGACAGCGACACATCGTCGACGGCTTTTACCTGATTGACGATATTTCCGAACGTCCCTCGGACGGGAAAGTACATCTTTACATGTTCAGCTTTCAGGATCTCTTCGCTCATGCGCCGCTCACCTCCTCAGTCAGCTCCCGGTAGCGGAAGCAGCGTACCCGGTGTCCGGGCTCCCCGGTCTCCGTAAGCTCCGGCATCGCCGTCCTGCAGCTTTCCGTCGCATACGGGCAGCGCGGCGCGAAGCGGCACCCATCCGGGATCTGGTTGAGCAGCGGCACGGTCCCCGGGATCATATAGAGCCGTTTTGCCCGCTCTCCGCTCATGCGCGGGATCGAATTGATCAGGCCCCTCGTATACGGATGCCTCGGCGCGTCGAAGATCCGGCAGACATCCGCCTCCTCGACGATCTGCCCGAGATACATGACGGCTACCCGGCTGCAGGTCTCCGCCACCACCGCGAGGTCATGGGTGATGAGGATCACGCCCATATCGAACTTTTTGTTTAACGACATGATCAGATCGATGATCTGCGCCTGGATCGTCACGTCGAGAGCCGTGGTCGGTTCGTCGGCGATCAGAAGTTTCGGCCTGCACGCGAGAGCTATGGCGATCATCACGCGCTGGCGCATACCGCCGGAAAGCTCATGCGGATACTGATCGATCCGTTTTTCCGGCGACGGGATCCCGACCAGAGAGAGGATCTCGATCGCCCGGCTCCGCGCCGCGGACTTTGAAAGTTTCTGATGGATCCGGAGCGGTTCCGTGATCTGATCGCCGACCGTAAAAACCGGATTCAGCGAACTCAGCGCATCCTGAAAGATCATGGAGATCTCGTGTCCGCGGATCCTGCGCATCTCCCGCTCCGGGAGCGCGAGGAGATCCTTTCCGTTAAACCGGATCTCCCCCTCATAGGACGCCAGGTATTTCTCGTCATACAGACGCAGAATGGATTGCGAAGTCACGCTCTTTCCGCAGCCCGACTCGCCGACGAGGCCCAGCACCTCTCCTTTGTTTACATAAAACGAAACGCCGTCCACCGCTTTCATGACGCCGCGCTCCGTCTTAAACGACGTGCTCAAATTCTCTATCTCAAGGATCTTTTCACTCATTCCGAATTCTCCTAACCGCTCTCGCGTCAGCTCGTATGCGGGTCCAGAAGGTCGCGCAGACCGTCTCCGAACAGGTTCAGCCCGAATACCGTAAGCGCCGTAAACACCGCCGGGTAAACGATCATCCACCACGCGTTGTAGATCACGTCTTTTCCCTCATACAGGATGTTCCCCCAGCTCGGCTGCGGGACAGGCACGCCGACTCCGAGGAAGGAAAGCGCCGCCTCGGTGATGATCGCGTTCGCGAACACATAGGACGCCTGCACGATGACCGGCGAGAGGATGTTCGGCGCGATATGGCGGAAAATAATGTGGAAAGGCCCCGCCCCGGCCGCCGCGATCGCCTCGATATAAGTCTGCTCCTTGACCACGAGAGCCGCGGAGCGGGCGATCCGCGCCATACGCGGGATCGAGACAATGGAAAGGCTGACAATGACATTGGTGATGCTGGCGCCCAGAGCCGCCATGAAAGCGATCGCGAGCAGCGTGGACGGGATCGCGTTCAGACCGTCGCAGATGCGCATGAGCACCTCGTCAAGCGTCTTGAACCAGCTCGCCAGGAGGCCGAGACACATACCGGCGACCATCGTGATCAGCCCTACGAACAGGCCTATCGTCATCGAAACGCGCGCCCCGTAAAGGATCCGCGAAAACACGTCGCGCCCGTAGGTATCGGTCCCAAAGATGTGCGCCGCCGAGGGCGCGGAAAGGCGGTCCGAAACCACCATCTCAAGCGGTCCCTGCGCCGCAAGAAGCGGAGCCGCGAGGGCGAGGAACAACATCACGAACGTGATGGTCCCGCCGGTGACCGCCAGCCGGTTGTGCAGGAATTTATGTACAAGGAGCTGTCTCTGCTCCTTCAAAAGTCTTTTTCTGATCTCATTCAGGTCTGTCATCGGCTAATCCTCCAGTCTCACGCGCGGATCCACCAGGCCGTAAAGAAGGTCGACGGCCAGGCACATCACGACATTGATCAGGGAGACCATCAGAACGACTGCCTGAATGACCTCGTAATCACGACGGTTCACGGAATTGACCGTCAGACGGCCGATCCCCGGGATGTTGAACACGCTCTCAACGATCGCCGCCCCGGCGAGCAGGGCCATAAAGGTCTGCCCGAGCACCGTGAGGATCGGGATCAGCGCGTTCTTGAACGCGTGCTTCATGATCAGGGCAAACTCCGAAACGCCCTTCGCTTTCGCCATTTTAACATAATCGCTGGCCAGAACTTCCAGGACCGAAGACCGCGTCAGGCGGATGATCAGCGCCGCCTCCATAAAGCCGAGCGCCAGCGCCGGAAGCGTCAGATAGCGGATATGCGCGATCAGGCCGTCCTTGGCGATCGTCTTATAACCGCCTACCGGGAACCAGCGGAGCTGTACCGCAAAACCGAGGATCAGGAGCAGTCCCAGAAGGAAGCTCGGCATCGAGATCCCGATCATGGAGAGGAACGAGATCCCCTGATCCGTAAAAGATCCGCGTTTTTTGGCCGCGATCACGCCCAGAGGGATCGCGAGGACCGTCGAGATGATCATCGCGTAGATCGTCAGCGAAAACGTCGGAGCCATATATTCCTTTAAGATCTGCGTCATGGGTTCGTCGATAAAGACGGACTGCCCGAGATCGCCGTGAAACACGCCCGTCACCCAGTTGATGTACTGGACAGGCAGCGGATCGTTCAGTCCCATCGCTTCACGCAGCGCTTCGATGTCCTCTACGGACGCCTTGTCGCCGAGGATCATCGCCGCCGGATCGCCCGGAGTCATATGGATGATGGAAAAGATCACGATCGAAACGACGAACAGAGTCGGGATCAGCGCCAGAAGGCGCCTGATAATATATTTTTTCATGAAAATCACCGGATTTCAATATGGGTGCCGCCCGAAGAGGGCGGCACCGCATGTCTTACTCGTACAGTCTCGCGTTCACGACCAGCGGCCGCTCAAAGAAACCAAGGCCGTCAAAACCGCTCTTGCATACCATGAAGCGGATCGTGCTGCCGAATTTCACGACCGGGACCGAAGTCTCAAGCATGTACTTCTGGAGGTCGACCCAGGTCGCAACCGCGTTGTCCTTCGACGTATCGGTGTTGATCGAGACCAGGCCCTCCTGGATGCGCTCGTCCGTGCACCAGCCAGCCCAGTCGGAGGAAAGGTACAGGTTCATCGTCGGGATCACCTTCGGTGCGAAGGAGGTGATAAACGCATTGTACTGATCCGGCTCGTTGTTGCGGATATCGACGAATGTGGACCAGTCGTAGGTGAGGAGCTCGCACGGGATACCGGCAGCCTCAAGCTGGTTCTGGACCACGACCGCCATGCTGAAGAAATCGGGGCTGTCGGAAGCCACAAGGACCTTGAAGGTCTCGCCGCTGTATTCGGACTCGTCATAGAGCTGTTTTGCGCGCTCCGGATCGTTCTCGTTGAAGTATTCGCTGCCTTCCTCGGTATACCAGTCGCTCTGCTCCTTGAACATGTAGCTGCCGTAGAGCTCGTAGAACTCGGGTCTGCTGTACGCCGCCATCATGATGTCGTCGCAGTTGAGCGCCGCCTGTACCGCCTGACGGATCTTTTCGTCGGTCGCCATGCCTTCCTTCTTATTAAAAATCAGCATCGCTTCCTCGCCGAGCGTCTGCTCGACTTTGAAGTTCTCGTCGTTGCGGAACATGTCGATGTTGTCGTAATTGATGTCAAATGCGGCGTCGTACTCGCCGGTCTGCAGTCCGGCGATGACCGTGCTCGAATCGACCACGATATCATAGTAGACCGTCGGGGTGTAGGCGTGCTTGTAACCGACCCACGCGGAGTAATCGCCGTCCGTTCCGTAGGGCTGATAATCCTCGAATTTCACCAGCTTGATATACTGATCCTGCTCCCACTCGTCCAGCATGTAGGGGCCGGTCCCGATGTATTCCTTGACAAGTCCGGTGTCCGGATCCGCCGCGTCGATCACGGATTTCGGCATAATGGCCGCGCGGTTTCCGAGACCGGCGATCAGCTCGTTCAGATACGCGCACGGAGCGGCCATTTTGATCTTCACCGTATAATCGTCCACTTTTTCAAATCTGGCGTCGCCGACCATCGCCTGCGCGTTGCTGGCGGCCTCGATCCAGCGGTTCATGGAGGCGACGACATCGTCGGCCTTCATTTCCTCGCCGTTGTGGAATTTGACTCCCTGGCGCAGATGATAGGTGTATTCGGTCGTATCGTCACTGATGTCGACCTTCTCGGCAAGCTCCGGAACCGGCATATACTGATCGTCGATCGCGACCAGCTGCTCGAAGATCGTTCCCTGCGCCACGTTCGCGGCGACATCCTCTGTGGTGACCGCGATATCAAGGGATGAGGGGTTGGAATCGATGACGATATGGATCTCGTCCTTAAAATCGCCGCCCTGCTCCGCCGCGGTCCCCGCGCCGTCGTCCGGCTTTTCCGTTTCCGCCTGCGCTTCCGTTTCCTGCGAACCTCCTGCCGCCTGGGTCTCCGGAGCGGAATTTCCGGATCCGCCGCAGCCGGTCATCAGCGAAGCCGCAAGAACGACTGCCAGAACTGCTGATACTGCTCTCTTCTTCATAAAATCCTCCTATTCTGCTTTCCCCAAAGCATAGGACACCGACCGTTTCCGGCCATCCTCTATCGCGGCGCGATCCCCCCGGGTCAGCCGCGGAAAAAGATCTCATCCAGGAGCCGCTCCGCCACTTCTTCCTTCGGCATGCGGTCCAGCTGGATCTCTTTCTCTTTTTTAATGATCGTGACTACATTCGTGTCCGTTCCGAACCCGGCGCCCTCGACCTTTAAGTTGTTCGCCACGATCATGTCGAGGTTCTTTTTGACAAGCTTGGCGCGCGAATTCTCCAGCATGTTTTCGGTCTCCATCGAAAATCCGCAGAGGACCTGCCCTTCGGGCTTGTGCTCGCCGAGCCACTTGATGATGTCGTCGGTGCGGACCAGCTCGATCGCCATATCGCCGTCCTTCTTCTTGGTCTTTTCGGAGGCGACGGTCTTCGGCCGGTAGTCCGCGACGGCGGCAGCCTTGATCACGGCGTCCATGCCGGCGCTCCGCGAAGTGACCGCCTCGAACATCTCACGCGCGCTCTCGACGCGCACCAGATTCACAAACATCGGCGGCTCCGCCTCGGCGGGCCCCGTTACCAGCGTCACCTCAGCCCCGCGCCAGGCCGCGACCTTCGCGATGGCGTATCCCATTTTTCCGGATGAGTGGTTGGTGATGTAGCGCACCGGATCGATCGCTTCGCGCGTCGGCCCGGCCGTCACCAGGATCTTTTTCCCGGTGAGGTCTTTTTTATAGCGGATCTCCCGCAGGATATACTGAAGCAGGACTTCCGGCTCCGGCATCTTTCCGGCTCCCGTATCGCCGCAGGCCAGGTAGCCGTCGGCCGGATCGATCACTTCCATCCCGTATTTCCGGCAGATCTCAAGATTGTCCTGCGTGATCTCATTCTCAAACATTCGGGTGTTCATCGCCGGGCTGATGATTTTTTTGCAGGTGCAGGCGAGGACCGTGGTCGTCAGCATATCGTCGGCCAGCCCGTGCGCCAGCTTTGCGATCACGTTGGCCGTCGCCGGGGCGATCAGGACCACATCGGCTTTCTTCGCGAGCGACACATGCTCGACGGAAAACTCGAAGTTCCGGTCGAAGGTGTCCACCAGGCATTTATTCCCGGTCAGCGTCTCGAAGGTGATCGGGTTGATGAAATTGACCGCGTTCTTCGTCATCAGGACATGTACGTCGGCGTTCAGTTTTTTTAAGGCGCTCGCAAGGTACGCGATCTTGTAGGCGGCAATGCTGCCGCTGATCCCTAACAGTACGGTTTTCCCTCTAAGCATTGCGGAATCCTCCGTTGTTTTTTATTCGGAAGTATGGTATAATACGAGCACTTGCCAAGCGCAAACCAAAGGCGGCGCGCGAGCTTAATGCGAGTAATACCCAGACACTTAACGAATTCAAAATCCATATGTGCCCCGCACATATGCCGCAGCCTGCGCCGCATACGGCTTTACCGTTTCCGTGTAAACACTTATTTTGTTATTCTATCACACCAATGCCAAATATGGAAGGAGTTTTCTTCATGATTTTAGCGATCGATATGGGAAACAGCAACATTGTTGTCGGCGGGATCGACGATACAAGAACCTATTTTGAGGAACGCATCACTACGGATGACCGCAAGACAAGTCTCGAATACGCGATCATGCTGAAAAACATCCTGGAGATCCACCATTTAAGGCGGAACGACATCGAGGGCTCGATCATCTCCTCGGTCGTGCCGCAGCTCAACGCGCCGCTCTCGTCCGCCGTCAAAAAGATCACCGGAAAACGGCCGCTTCTGGTCGGCTCCGGCATGAAAACGGGTCTCAACATCAAGATGGACAACCCCAAGACGGTCGGCGGCGACCGCATCGTGGCGGCGGTGGCCGCGATCGCCCGCTATCAGGCGCCGATCATCACGATCGACATGGGGACGGCCACAACGCTCGACGTGGTGGACAGCGCGCGCTGCTACATCGGCGGGCTGATCCTGCCCGGTGTGAATATCTCCCTCAACTCTCTCGTCAACAGTACCGCCCAGCTTCCGAAGATCAACCTCGATATCCCGAAGCGGGTGATCGGAAAAAATACGATCGAATGTATGCGCAACGGCATCATGTACGGGAGCGCGTCCATGATCGACGGCCTGATCGACCGCATCGAGGACGAGCTCGGCGAGAAGGCGACTCTTCTCTCGACCGGCGGGCTCGCGCGTTTCATCACGCCCCTCTGCCGTCATGAGATCACCTACGATCCCGACCTGCTTCTGCGCGGACTGATGATCCTGTACCGGCAGAACGCCGCGGAGGGCTGAACCGGCGATAAGCGCGGCCGTTAAACCGCCTTCCGAAACGTACGGTTTCAATTATAATCGAGACTTCCCGATAATTCAATGGATTTTGTAAAATGCGGGAGAATAAAGATGCACGATATCTGGAATCCGTGGCACGGATGTATCAAATGCAGCGAGGGCTGCGAGCATTGCTATATGTACTTTCTCGACCGCGTTCGCGACCGGAGCGGAGCGGATATTTATAAAACATCCGGCTTTCGTTATCCGATCCAGCGGGCCAGAAAAGGCGGATATAAGATCCAAAGCGGCGAGCTGATCCGGGTCTGCATGACCTCGGATTTTTTCCTGAAAGAGGCGGACGGATGGCGCGACGAGGCATGGGAACTCATGCGCGAGCGGAGCGACGTCCGTTTTTTCCTTCTCACCAAACGGCCGGAGCGCGTGCGGGACTGTCTCCCGGCGGGCTGGGACGACGGATGGGAAAACATCTTTTTTAACGTCACCTGCGAGAATCAGCGCAGGGCCGACGAGCGCATCCCGCTTCTGCTGGAACTTCCGTTCAAACATAAAGGTATTATGTGCGCCCCGTTTATCGGACCGGTCAGCATCGGAAACTATCTGGACAGCGGCCAGATCGAGCAAGTCATCTGCGGGGGCGAAAACTACGACGGCGCGAGGCCGTGCAATTTTGACTGGGTAAAATCGCTGCGGGCGGAATGCGTCGCCCGCAACGTTTCTTTCTGTTTCATCGAGACGGGGACCGTTTTCATCAAGGACGGCAGACGCTATCATCTGCCGGATAAACGGCTGCAGAGCCGGATGGCGTACAAGTCCGGCATGAACTTTGCGGGAAAGCCCATAGAATGGAAACTGACCGACCATTTTGGCTGGGAGATCCCGAAAGAAGCCCTGTATGTGCCGCACTACCGCAAAAACTGCGAGGAATGCGGCAGCCGGCCGATCTGCAACGGCTGTTCCGACTGCGGAAAATGCGAAGAGCGGCTCCCCGCGCGGCCATAAAACCGGAAGCGGAAATTTATTTCTCGTGAACGATGAGTTCCAGCACATCCGGTCTCGCGTAATGGCCCACCGGATCGTGCTCCATTTTGCAGGCCGCGGGCAGGCTCATGTCGAGCTCCGCATAAATGATCTCTTCTCTGTCCCAGACCGGTTCGGTCAGATAATGCCCGTAAGGATCAATGATGCAGCTTCCGCCCCGGCACACGATCTCCGGCTGTCCGTCAGCCGTCTTCCGCTCGTTCAGATCGGCGGGATAAGATGACTTTCTCACGATCATATCCGCATTGATAAAATAGCACTTGCCCTCGATCGCGATATGCCGGATGGTCGCCTGCCATTCGGGATTGTCATTGGTGTTCGGCGAAATGTATATCGTGATCCCTTTCTGGTAGAGCGCCACTCTTGCGAGAGGCATATAGCTCTCCCAGCAGATCAGGCTTCCGACGGGGCCCCACGGCGTCTCCGTTATGGGGAAATAGTCCCTATCGGCGTCTCCCCAGACGACCCGTTCCGTCCCGGTCGGTTTCAGCTTGCGGTGCACCTTATAGCAGCCGTCCGGTTCAAAAATGACATTGCTGTTGTAAAGCGTCCCGTTTACGGCGTCCCGCTCGGAAAAGCCCATGCTGATGTAGGCCCCGGTCTTCTTTGCCGCTTTTGCGAGTTCCTGAAATTCCGAGTCTCCGGCCACAAGGGAGGCGTCGCAGTATCTCTTCCAGTCTTCTCTTCCTTCCTCCGTCCGCTTGCCCATGCTGAATCCGAATGTCAGGCCGATCGGATAGCCGGGAATGAACAGCTCCGGAAAAACGATCAGATCCGGTTTTTGTTTCATGGCGGAATCGATGTATCCGATCGCTTTCTCAAGGGATGATTTTTTGTCAAACATCACAGGCTCCGCCTGTATCAGTGCAACTTTGCAGATCGGGGCGGTATCTTTCATTTCGATCACCTCTCTGTAACTTTTAATCATTTTTTTCTTCTGTAAAAAATTTCCTGAACGGTATGTTCTTTAGGCCCAATAAAACGGACATTTGAAAACCGTATTAAAAACAAGAGGATATCATTGACGGCATTGAAAGAAATCTTGTTGGTGAGATTGCACGGGATTTTCACATTTCATATATCATCTCTTTTTTGGCCGCTGTATAAGAAACGAATTTTTATGTCGTTCCATAAATTGGATAAGAATCCTTTTGCGCCTATCGGCAATGCATTTAATCTCTCTGCGATTAACTTAAAAAATTGCGTCATTGCCAACAATATGTTACTTGTTCTCAATCGTCACAACGATTGCCCCCGGCATTCGTTTACCTGTCATTATCTAAATGTTAACTCTGCCATCTTTGTGTCCATTTCCATCTTCATAGGCGCATTAATTTGTCCAAATCATATGACTTCAGTTTAAAATCAATACCAGAGCATCCCTTTATTCCAAGAGTTCTAATACCGCCACAGCAATTTGCAAAAGCGGAATATGTATCGCAGAGAAACATAAGAAAATTCTCTGTCGCTTTCTTGACTTCCAGATGATTATCTTCTCAATATTCATCAAATCCATATAAGTCAAACATACAAATTTCCTGTCAAATCTATGGACCTCTTAATCAGAATGATACTTTGTTGAAGTATATTTTTCAACTAAAGTGTCAAACTGCATACTAATATATTGATCAGCATTGGCTGTCCCATACATAAACGGTCTCCGAGCATGATACCCGTTCAGTTCTTGACTACTCAGTGCCTTTCCATCTGTTGCAACATATACTTCAGAACCAATTTGCTTTATGATTTCTTCCAAATATAAGCAATTTTCCAGTCTTGTGTTTAGTGACTCAAATTCTTCCAAAACCACATAGTTTTTATATTTTTTCATCCATGGATACTGATCCAGCCACATTTTTTTTACTCGTTTTATTTCTTTAAAAGCCCTAATGTAGCCACGCCCCACAATTACCTGATGAGGTCTTTTCTGAGAATCATAAAAACCCTTTATAACATATACTGGCATTTTCGTGCACATCGATTTCGGACACTTCGAAAAATTTAATATATATATTTTTTTGTCCTCATTCATTACCGAAACCATTTCATGAAAACTGTTGGATTCAAATCTAGTTCCTTCAAATTTATATAGGCATTCTTTCCCCCTGTTTAATGGCATAGTATCTGCTTGACCTATAATATGTTCATTTGTCTTTTCTGGAATATCCTTTGGGGAAAGCAGGTCTTGCACCACATCAATCTCTTTTTTGTTTAGTTCATCTATCATATCCTGCGTTCCATTGATTATCGGAGAACAGTTTATCATATCTGTTTGTTGGAGTGTTGCGCCAAATACAGCTGTTGAAAGGCTGGACTGCCCTTTCTTCCTTCGTCTTTCGGCTTCTGAATATTTTTCTGATACCCTCTGAAATAAATCTGATGTAACAACACCTTCTTCCGACGCGATGCATTGTTCGGCTAACGCTTTAAAGTATTCACATAGTTTCGTCACGACGTCTCTTTCATCTATAACAAAAGATAATTCTATGTTCTTTCTAAAACCACTTAATGTAAAATTCGCAGAACCTACTATTGATTCACGTTCATCAAACAAATATAATTTGCTGTGAAGCCATTTAACTGCATAAACAATTATCCCATTATCGAGCAAAAGTTTAATCGCATTGATATCATTTGCTTTTCTAAGCATATCTTCAATATTTAATCTAGTTATAAATCTACAGTCAAGCGATGGTCGCCTTTTTTTCGCTTCGCATAATATCTGCGCAGTCTTATAAGATAAAAATGGGCTTATAATATAAACGCTATTCTGGGCATCATCAAACAATTTCAGTATGGTTACTTCCATATCTTTTGTTAATAGCTGGATCATTGACTCCTCCTAAATATTATAATTTGCAAGACACCACGGTGTCAGCATTTTAGCAAAGCTTTTTTACGGTATTATACCGATACCCAGCCATGCCGTTTTGCATAATCCATCAATACTGCGCAACATTCCGCTGCTGTCTGACTTTGATATTGCGGGTCCACTTTATCCACACTGTCCAAAAACTCCTTTAGCTTATGTGCGCAGTCGAATGAAAGAATCATTTGATTCCTTCGGTACTGTTCATCGACTTGTTTCTGGATATAATTGTAATTCCATATATTATAAAACTGAGTATTGTACATTATATAACTCCCCTATATTTTGTTCCCAGCCATACAGGCCTGATAAATATCATACGCCCGTTTGTCAAAACAGCAGAATATCACTTCAATAAAGTAATCCCCGTTGTCGGCCAGCCATTTTTTTACTTCGGACACGGCGATCTCGGTGGCGTCTTTCAGCGGATAACCGTACACGCCGGTCGAAATTGCGGGAAACGCGATGCTGTGGATGTCGTGCGCCTTTGCAAGATCCAGGGAGTTGCGGTAACAGTTCGCCAGTAGTTCGGCGTCTCTCGCCCTCCCGGAGTAGACCGGACCGACCGTATGGATGACCCATTGGGCAGGGAGCCGGTAGCCCCGTGTGATCTTCGCTTCCCCGGTTTCGCATCCGCCCAGCGTCCTGCATTCTTTCAGCAACTCCGGGCCCGCGGCTCGGTGGATCGCGCCGTCCACGCCGCCTCCGCCGAGCAGGCTTCTGTTGGCGGCGTTCACGATGCAATCGCAGTCCAGCGCGGTAATGTCGCCCAGTTCGATATCAATAACGCTTTCCTTCTTTTCTTTCCGATCCGGTTCCTGTGAACAAGACATTATACGCACCCCTTCCCATCTCGTTTTCAAAAATCAAACGGCTTTTCGATCCCACTCCGTCTCCCCTCCGCAGACATAAAAGCGCCGCTTTATGAGACTGCGTCCGAACAGAGCGGAAGCTCAAACCAAAATGTGCAATTCTTCCTGTTGTCCACGCCAAATCTCGCCTTATGGGCAGTCAGGATCTCTTTCGCGATCGACAGTCCCAGGCCCGATACGACCGCCTTATTTTTCCTGTTACGGGCGGTATAATAGCGGTCCCATACATAGGGGATCTCCTCGTCCGCGATCCCCTTCCCGTAATCCGTCACTTCAAGACGCGCAAAGCCGTTCTCCTCCGTCAGTGATACCCGGACTTTTCTGCTGTCGTCCGTGTGATTGACCGCGTTGTCGATGAAATTATAGACGACCCGCTTGATCTGCGCTTCGTCCGCGGCCGCCATAAGTCCATCCGCGATCTTAGTCTCGATCGTGAAACCGTTCTGTTCGCAGAAGGGCAGGAACTGTCCGGCCACATCGCGGACCGCGCGGCTCAAATCGATGACGCCGTACTCTTTTGCCGTCCCGTCCGACTGCATCGCGGAGAACTCCAGGATCTCGTTGACGAGCGCGGTCAGCCGGTCCGCCTCACGCATGATAATATTCAGATCGCTTTCGCGTTTTTGCGCATCCTCCCAGGATATTTCCTTCACCATCTCCGCGTAGCCCTTGATCATCGTGAGCGGGGTCCGCAGATCGTGGGAGACATTCGCGAGAAATTCCCGCTGGGAATTCTTTGCCCGTTCCAGACTGCGCGCCGTTTCTGCGAGCGTGTCGGACAGCTCGTCCAGCTCTGCGCAGAATCCCTTGGGAAGTTCCGGATGAAAATTGCCCGCGGCGATCTGTTTTGCGGAATCGGTGATTTTCGCGACAGGTCTTTCAAACCGTTTTGAAATGATCCATGCAAGAACGAAGCCCAAAACCAGAGACAGGGCGGAGACCCACACGAGCTGGAGCCGCAGGATCCGGACCGTCCCGCCGACCGTACCGAGGGGCATACTGACAGAGAGAATATTCCCGTTGTCAAGAACGATCCCCGTCACATACGCCGCGTTGTCATCCGTCACGAACCCGACGCTGTCCGAGCCGGATGCCTTCAGCTCTTCGATCAGGTATTCGTAGCTGTACGGCAGATTCCGCAGAGCGCCCTTTTCCCAGTTCATGACCGTATCCGATGAAAAATACGGATTTTCGTTCCGGTGTTCCTTCTGCTCCGTTTTTCCGTAAAGGCGCTTGTATTCATCGGCGCTGTATAATATATTTCCCTCCGCATCCGTTACAAACACGAGCAGCGAATTTGACGATGCCGCCTCGTCGATCACGTCGTAAAAATCCGTATCCGCGGAATGTCCGGCAAGTTCCTCCGCTGTCTTTTCCACGCTGCGGATCGCCATGCCGTTATAAAATTTCTGCAGAAAAACGGTCTGCAGGAGCCATAGCGAAAGAAAGATGACGGCGGAAAAGAGCACGAACCACCGCCACAGTTTCGCACCAAACGATCTACGCTTTTTCATCGAACCGATACCCCGTTCCCCGCAGCGTCACAATGCATTTCCGGTACTGCCCCAGCTTTCCGCGAAGCAACTTGATCTGCCAGTCCACGGTGCGGTCGTCTCCAAAATAATCATAGCCCCATACGGCGCTCAGAATGTTCTCTCTTGTCAGGGCGATCCCCCTGTTCCGCACGAAGTAAAGAAGCAGCTCATACTCTTTCGCCGTCAGCTCCTTCTTCTCCCCGTCCACGAAGACCTCGTGCGCCAGCGTGTCTATTCGGACGCCCTGTATCACGATCTCGCTTTTCGGTTTCCCCGCCGTATTTCTCGACAGGACTGCCTTTACCCGCGCCATCAGCTCGCGGGGCGAAAACGGCTTTACCACATAATCGTCGACGCCGAGTTCAAATCCCATCAACTTGTCCTGTTCCGTGCCCAGCGCGGACAGCATGATAACGGGCGTGGCTTTTTCCTCACGGATCTTTTTGCATACGGTAAATCCGTCCGTATCTGGCATCATGATATCGAGGATCATAAGATCGTAGTCGTTTTTCCGGCACAGGCTGATCGCCTCCGCGCCGCTGCCCGCCGTATCGACCGTATGGCCCTCATGTTCCGCGAACCGCGAGATGAGCTCCACGATATCCCGTTCATCGTCAACGACCAATAAATATGCCATGATCTTCTCCCGTTCTCTATTTTAAAAAAGGCAAACCGGTCAGGTAAATACCGGTTTGCCATTTTGCGGATCTCCTTACTTCTGATAGCTCGCGCCGCGCTTCTGGCCAATCAGATAACTGTACCCGGACATGTCCTGGTTGCCGTCCGTATCGTCGTCCTGCCGGTACGCCGCGCCTCTCTTCTGACCGCTGACATAACTGTACGCCGCGGCCGCTTCCTCGGAATACGGGGTGTCTGCGATGCCGTGCTCTGCAAGGAAAGCGTCACGCTCTTCTTCCGGGAGCTGTTCGGCCTGCGCATAAAGCTCGTTGCGGCTTACGCTGCGCTGCCGGCCTTTCAGGTAGCTGTACCCGCTCTCGTCTTCGGCCTCGGATGTATTCGCCGCATCCGTTTCCTGTCCGGCCGTATAACTCTTCGCGCCTGATTCGGCGGCAAACGCCGTCACGCCTCCGGCTGACAGAATAAGCGCCGCTGCAAGGGCAAATGAAATGATCGTTTTTTTCTTCATGGCTTATACCACCTTTCATGATTCTGACTTCCGCCAGTGATTACAGGATAAACCATGAATGAGGAATCATTGTGGCGATCATTTGGAATTTGTGTGGAATATGCAAATGGCAAAGACATATTCCGGCCGCTCCAATTAAATATAATTTACATCATTCTTTCTTTGTTTTCAACAGCGGCGGCAAAATCGGCAGGAAATTTTTCTCAAGCCTCCCGCTGAATAAAACCTCCGGAATCCGTACATCATTCTTTTATCAAGAGAAAGATTGCGGAGGTAAGGGTTATGCCTGCATATAAGGTTGAGATCTGCGGTGTCAACACATCAAAACTGCCGCTGCTTTCCACAGAAGAAAAAGAGGAACTGTTCAAGCGTATCCTGGCCGGTGACAAGCAGGCCAGAGAAGAGTACATCAAAGGGAACCTGCGACTGGTCCTGAGCGTGATCCAGCGTTTTTCCGGAAGCAGCGAAAACGTGGATGATCTTTTTCAGATCGGCTGTATCGGCCTCATCAAAGCCATTGACAATTTTGATATCACGCAGAACGTGAAGTTTTCCACTTACGCGGTCCCACCCGTATATACTTGTCGAGGAAATGAAAGGAGGCACCAAAATGACCCGAAAACAGGCACTTCTTAGGTCAGCCG
>CANQGL010000006.1 GCA_947623185.1 uncultured Lachnospiraceae bacterium | reverse complement strand
GTCAAGGATATAGGCGATGCCGCCGCTCATCCCGGCCGCAAAGTTCTTTCCGACCGGGCCAAGGATCACCACGCGCCCGCCGGTCATGTACTCGCATCCGTGGTCGCCGACGCCCTCCACGACCGCCTTCGCCCCGGAGTTGCGCACGCAGAACCGCTCGCCGGCGACGCCGTTGATGAACGCCTTGCCGCCAGTGGCCCCGTAGAGCGCCACGTTTCCGATCACGATGTTGTCCTCGGGATCAAAATGCGCCGTCTTCGGCGGATACACGATCAGCTTGCCGCCGGAGAGGCCTTTTCCGAAGTAGTCGTTGCTGTCGCCCTCGAGCTCCAGCGTCAGCCCGGCGGGAATAAACGCGCCGAAGCTCTGGCCGCCGCTGCCGTTGCACTTGACGGAGATGGTGTCCTCCGGCAGCCCTTCGGGGTGATTGCGGGTGATCTCCGAACCGAGGATCGTCCCCAGCGTGCGGTCGATGTTCGTGACGTCGACCTCGAGGCTCTTTTTCTGCCCGCTCACCACCGCGGATCCCAGCTTCTTTAAGAACACGCGCTCGTCGATCGTCTTCTCAAGCTCGAAGTCGTAGAGGTCCTTCGCGTGGTATCCGGCAAGCTTCATGCCCGCGTACGGGTTGTCGAGGATGCGGGAGAGATCGACCTTCGCCGCGCGGCGGTTTTTGATGTCCGTCTTTTTAAACAGCAGATCGGTGCGGCCGACCAGCTCGTCGACCGTGCGGATCCCAAGCTTTGCCATATATTCGCGCAGCTCCTGCGCCACGAAGCGCATGAAGTTCATGACGTATTCCGGTTTTCCCTTAAAGCGCTTTCTGAGCTCCGGGTTCTGCGTCGCGATCCCGGCCGGGCAGGTGTCGAGGTTGCAGACGCGCATCATCGTGCAGCCCATCGTCACGAGCGGAGCCGTCGCGAAGCCGAATTCCTCCGCGCCCAGCATACAGGCGACTGCCACGTCGCGGCCGCTCATCAGCTTGCCGTCCGTCTCGAGGACGACGCGGTCGCGCAGGCCGTTCATGATCAGCGTCTGGTGGGTCTCGGCGATCCCGAGTTCCCACGGCATTCCGGCGTTGTAGATGGAGTTTCTCGGCGCGGAGCCGGTCCCGCCCTCGTATCCGCAGATCAGGATCGTCTGCGCCCCGGCCTTCGCGACGCCGGACGCGACCGTGCCGACGCCCGCCTCGGAGCAGAGCTTGACGGAGATGCTGGCCCGCGTGTTGGAGTTCTTCAGATCGTAGATCAGCTGCGCCAGATCCTCGATCGAATAGATGTCATGGTGCGGCGGCGGGGAGATCAGGCCGACGCCCGTGGTGGAGTTTCTGGTCTTTGCGACCCACGGATAGACCTTCTTTCCCGGAAGCTGTCCGCCCTCGCCGGGCTTCGCGCCCTGGGCCATCTTGATCTGGATGTCCTTCGCGCTCACCAGGTAGCGGGAGGTCACGCCGAAGCGGGCGGAGGCCACCTGCTTGATCGCGGAGTTGCGATCCAGTCCGTCGGGACCGGGCGTAAAGCGTGAGACGTCCTCGCCGCCCTCGCCGCAGTTCGATTTTCCGTGCAGGCGGTTCATCGCGATCGCCATGCACTCGTGCGCCTCCTGGGAGATCGCGCCGAAGGACATGGCCCCGGTCTTGAAGCGGGTGACGATGGAGTCCACGCTCTCGACCTCGTCGATCGGGACGCCTCCATCCTCCGCGAATTTAAAGTCGAGGAGGCTTCGCAGGTTGACGGTCACGTCTTCCCTGTGCAGCGCCGCCGAATACTGCTTGTATGTCTCATAATTTCCCGTCCACGCCGCCTGCTGGAGCAGATGGATCGTCTCCGGCGTGTAGAGGTGTTTTTCCTTACCGGCGCGCGATTTGTGGCTTCCGACGCTCTCCAGCGTCAGATCGACGTCCAGTCCGAGCGGGTCGAAGGCCGCGGAGTGCAGAACGTTCACATCGTTCGCCAGATCCTCAAGCTCCACGCCGCCCACACGGCTCATGGTGTGCGGGAAGTACTTCCTGATCACGCTCTCTCCGAGGCCGATCGCCTCGAAGATCTGGGAGCCGCGGTAGGACTGGATCGTGGAGATGCCCATCTTGGAGGCGATCTTTACGATCCCGTGGAGAACGGCCTGGTTGTAGTCGTGGACGGCCGCATAGTAATCCTTATCCAGCATCCCGGTCTCGATCAGGTAGCGGATCGATTCGTGCGCCAGGTACGGGCAGACCGCGGTCACGCCGTAGCCGAGAAGCGTCGCGAAGTGATGGACCTCGCGCGGCTCGCCGGATTCCAGGATCATCGCCACCTGCGTCCGCTTTTTCGTGCGCACAAGGTGGGAGTTTAACGCCGCCACCGCGAGCAGAGACGGGATCGGCACATGGTTCTCGTCGATATCGCGGTCGGAGAGGATAAACACGTTGTATCCGTTGCGGTAGGCGCGGTCGACCTCGAGGAACAGGCGGTCGAGCGCCTTCTCGAGGGAGGTATTCTTATAGTAGGTGATCGGCACCGTCACCACATGGAAGCCGTCGGCCTTCAGGTGCTTGATCTTTAAGAGATCCGTACCGCTTAAGATCGGGTTGTCGACCTTGATGATATGGCAGTTTTCCGGCACATGGCTCAACAGGTTCCCCTCCGGACCCATGTAGACCGTCGTGGAGGTCACGATCTCCTCGCGGATGGAGTCGATCGGCGGGTTCGTGACCTGGGCGAACTGCTGCTTGAAGTAGTTGAACAGCGGCTGATGCTCCTGTGAGAGGACCGCGAGCGGGGTGTCCACGCCCATCGCGGAGGCCGCCTCCGCGCCGTTTAAGGCCATCGGCAGGATCATGGTGCGGTACTGCTCATAGGTGTAGCCGTAGGTCTTCCAGAGTCTCGCGCGCACCTCCCTGTCCATCGCCGGGATGCCCTTGTTCGGGACCGGCAGCTTATCGAGCACCATCATGTTGTTGTCGAGCCACTCGCCGTAGGGATGCTCGGAGGCGTATTTCATCTTGAGCTCGTCGTCGCTGATGATACGGCGCTCGCGGGTGTCCACAAGCAGCATACGGCCCGGATGCAGACGCTCCTTGCGGACGACGTTTCTCTGATCGATGTTGATCGAGCCGACTTCTGAGGCGAGGATCATCTGATTGTCCGAGGTGATGTAATAGCGCGACGGGCGCAGGCCGTTGCGGTCCAGGACCGCTCCGAGCACGTCGCCGTCCGTGAACAGGATCGACGCCGGGCCGTCCCACGGCTCCATCATCGTCGCGTAGTAGCGGTAAAAGTCCTTGATCTCCTGCTTCATGGCCTTGTCGTGCTCCCACGGGGCCGGGATCGTGATCATGACCGCCAGCGGAAGATCCATGCCGCTCATCGTCAGGAATTCCAGCGCGTTGTCCAGCATGGCCGAGTCGGATCCCTCCTGATTGATGATCGGAAGGATCTTGGTAAGGTCGGACTTGAACACATCCGACTCCAGCGTCTCCTCGCGCGCGATCATCCGGTCTGTATTGCCCCGGATCGTGTTGATCTCGCCGTTATGTACGATAAAGCGGTACGGGTGCGCGCGCATCCAGCTCGGGTTCGTGTTGGTGCTGAAACGCGAGTGGACGACCGCGATCGCCGACTCGTAGTCCGTATCCTGAAGGTCTTTATAGAAACGGCGCAGCTCCTTGACGAGGAACATGCCCTTGTAGACGACCGTGCGGCTGTTTAACGAGACAACGTACGTCGAATCGTTGCTCTGCTCGAACAGGCGGCGGATGATGTAGAGCTTGCGGTCGAACGCCAGCCCTTTCTCCACATTTTCCGGTTTCTCCACGAAGCACTGTTCGATATACGGCATGCTCTCGTACGCCTTGGCGCCGATCTGCGTCTCGTCGACCGGGACCGTGCGCCATCCGAGGACCCTGACGCCCCCTTTTTTCGCGAGGATCTCAAGCATCTTTTTCGCGCGGTTGCGCTCAAGCTCGTTCTGCGAGAAGAAAAACATGCCGACGCCGTACTCGCGCGGGCCGCCGAGCGTGATCCCGCAGGCCGCTGCCGCCTTTTTGAAAAATTTATGGGATATCTGCATGATGATGCCGACGCCGTCTCCGGTCTTGCCGGCCGCGTCCTTGCCCGCACGGTGCTCCAGCGTCTCCACGATGTGCAGCGCCTCGTCGACCGTCTTGTTCGAAGGCCGGCCGTCGATGTTTACGACGGCGCCGATCCCGCAGGCGTCGTGCTCGAATACCGGATCGTAGAGGCCCGGCGTCACCGTCTGCTGTTCTTTCTGAAATAACTCCATTCGATGTTCTTCCTTTCTTTCGTCTGACAGGTCCGGCCGCATCCGGGAGTCCCCCTTCCCCCGATGCACAGGACCCGTATTGTTCTCTATTCTACTACAAACGGAGTTTTGGTGTAAATATCGAGAACTCACAAATTTTCAGATAATCTGACAATTTCTTTTCGTCAGATTGTACGAAAATCGTTCCGAAAGAGTTTTTGGACGTATTCACCGCGTGTCCTTAATTAAATAAAGCCGATTTTGTGTTTTTGTTAATTTTGGAAAGTTTTGGCCAGAGTCCGTTTTGTTTTCTGAATCATTGTGATATGATAAGACTTGCTTAAATTTTCGCACAATTTGATCCCGCACGCGCGGAAAGCCCCCGGGCATCTACAGGTGCCGGTCCGGCAGGCATACCTCTTCGGTTTCAGACCGTCATATCGGTCAAGCCGAACCCGCCGCAGGATGCAAAAAGCCCCCGGATACGCATATCCGGAGGCCGGCCGTTCTGTATATTCCGTTTTGCTTCTTTCAGCTCCTCGGGTGAGCCTGATAGGCTTCGCGGACCGCGTTCGTCCCCATATACGCGGCGTACATCTGCGTCGTCGAGAGATCCGAATGTCCCAGCATCGTCTGGACCACCCTCACATCGGCTCCGTTGCTCAGAAGATGGGCCGCGAACGAATGGCGCAGCGTATGCGGCGTGATATCCGCCTTGATGCCGGCACGCTTGGTGTAATACTTGATGATCTTCCAGAAGCCCTGCCTGCTCATCGAGCCGCCGCTGCAGTTCGTGAACAGCCATTCCGACTCCCCGCCCTTTAACAGCTCTCCCCTCGAACTTTCAAGGTAACGCGCCATCGCCTCTTTTGCGACGTGCCCGAACGGGATGTCGCGCTCCTTGTGTCCGTCTCGGCAGGTGATGAATCCCGCCGCCATATTGACGTCCGTCAGCTTAAGGCCGGTCAGCTCCGATACACGGATCCCTGTGGCGTAGAGGAGCTCCAGCATCGCGCGGTCGCGCACTTCCTTCGCGCTGTCGCCGCCCGCAGCGGAAAGAAGCCGGTTCACCTCGTCGACCGTGAGGATCATCGGCGCTTTCTTCTCAACGCGCGGCGCGCGGACCGTCTCGGAGGGGTCTCTTCTGATCTTCCCCTCTTTAAACTCATAGCCAAAGAAAGCCTTGGCTGAAGCCAGCATCCTTGATACCGTAGCCGAAGCTTTCCCCTCCTTCTCAAGATGGAGAATGTATGAGTTTAACGCTGTTTTTGTTACTTTTGCCGTCTCATGGATCCCCGCTTCCTCCAGGAACGCCGCCATCTGGAGCAGGTCTCTCCGATAGGAGACCCATGTGTTCTCAGACGCGTTCTTTTCCTTCTGCAGATAGCCGATGAATCCCGCGATATCCTCTCTCATTGCCGCCCTGGTGCATCCTCCTTGGGGTAGGTTTAAAAATGGTGCTTTTACCCCAAAAAGCCCCGTTTCAATACATTATATCCCCATTTTTTGATAAAATCAAACAGATTTTTCCCACCGGAAAGCCATTTTCAGGGCGATTTACATAAGAACCGCAAGATGTTGCCCGTGCGGCTTTTTCGACATGCAAGATATTGTAAAAGCAGGCTGAAAAAATTTTTTTCGGCCGTTTTCGGGCTTTACCGATACGGACAGTTTTTTACAGCAGCATCGCCGCCAGCCACGGATTGAACCAGCTTTCCGCCGCCGCGCCCAAAACGACGGTCACGGTCAGCGCGGCTGCCGCGGGTACGCCGAGGCGCCGCCCCGACTGCGGGAACCACCAGATCAGCGCGTAAAGTACCGGCGTGTAAAAGACGAACTGCGGGGTTATCACGACCAGATAGCGCAGGATCCCGAACGCGCCCGCCTCCATCGTGAACGCGCAGATCAGAACGGCGGATGAGAAACCGAAGTAGGCGCATACGGCGAGGAACAGAAAAGGCGCGGCCGGGGTCATGGCAAAAAGAAAGCACACGAAAAGCTGTGAGAGCCGGCCGGAAAGGACCCGCAGGAACACCTCCGCAAAATCCGCGTTCTGGAGCACGGAGGCGGAGACCATGCTGCTCTCCGTGCTGATAAGCTCAAGCTGCATGTCCGCGTCCATCATATTGCAGAACAGCGTGCCCGAAACGGCTCCGAGGATCAGAAAAAGGGACAGCCCGAACCGCAGGCTGTCCCTCTTGTTTATCCGATATTTCATGGCGCTCACCCGTCAGGTCTTTGCTAAACTATATGAGCGCCCCGGACCCGCTATGACGGATATCGGGTGCCGCCCGGCGGACCGGATGCGGCCGTTTCCGTCAGCGGATACCTTCCCGCTGCGCGTGGGCCAGGATCGCGGCCACCGTTTTTCCGTCGGTCATTTTCCCGGAATAGATCAGGTCCAGCAGGTCCTTTACCTCCCACGCCTCGACGTCGATGCTCTCGTCGGCGTCCAGATGCTGTTTCGACGGGATCAGGTCGCGGGCGATATAGACGCCGATCTTCTCGTTGCAGAACGCGACCGTCGTATTGACCGTCATCAGATACTCGATATGTTCGGACCGGTAGCCCGTCTCCTCCTCGAGCTCGCGGCCCGCGCACTCGATCATCGGTTCGTCGGGCCGATCCAGCTTCCCGGCCGGGATCTCCAGAGTGAACCGGTCCAGCGCGTTCCGGTACTGGCGCACCATCAGGATCTTCCCGTCATCCATCACCGGCAGGACCGCCGCCGCGCCGTCGTGATGGATAAAATCAAAGATCTCCTCCACGCCGTTCGATACCACCGTATCCCTGTAGATCTTAAGCACCGATCCGGTATACGCCAGCTCCCGGTTCAGTCTGATAATCTTTTCCATGCCAAAGCCACCTTATTTCAGTTTCGCGTTCTTCTCGTAGTTTGCGTCGCAGGCTTTGATGATCGCGCTGCGGAAGCCGCCCTCCTCGAGCGCCGCCAGCCCCTCGATCGTCGTGCCGCCCGGCGAGCAGACCATGTCCTTGAGCTCGCCCGGATGCTTTCCGGTCTCCAGGACCATCTTCGCGCTGCCCAGGACCGCCTGCGCGGCCATGCGGTACGCGGTCTGGCGCGGAAGTCCGTGCTTTACGCAGCCGTCCGCCAGAGCCTCGATGAACATGTAGACGTAAGCCGGCGAGCATCCGCTCGCGCAGCCGACCGCGTCCATCAGCTTCTCGTCGATGCGCTCCATCTTTCCGAACGATGTGAAGAAGTTCTCGATGACCTCTTTCTCGTCCTCCGCAAACAGACTGTCCTCATAATATACGCCGGTCATGCCCTCACCGACCATGGCCGGGGTGTTCGGCATCGCGTGGACGATCCGCAGGCCCTCGCCAAGCCCTTCGGCCAGATCCTTTACGGCGTATCCGGCGACGATGGAGATGACGATCTGATCCTTTGTCACCAGCCCTTTGATCTCCTTAAACACATAGGGGATCACCTGCGGCTTGACCGCGAAGATCAGATATTTGACCGATCTCACGCACTCCGCGTTCGTCGCCACATGGGCGACTCCGGTCTCCTTCGTCACCGCTTCCATGCGGGCCGCGTTCGCGTCGGTAAACAGGATGTCCTTCGCGTCGTTCGACTTGAGCAGTCCCTTCATGATCGCGTATCCCATGTTTCCCATACCGATAAAACCAAATTTGACCATTCTGATTCCTCCTTAAAAACAGAGCGCAGTCCGAAAGAACTGCGCTCCGCCAATTTTCCTGATTGAGTAACTTACTTCGCGTAATCGGTCACTCGCGATTCGCGGATCACATTGACCTTGATCTGTCCCGGATATTCCAGTTCGTTCTCGATCCGCTTCGATATATCCCTCGCCAGAAGGATCATATCGTCGTCGCTGATCTGCTCCGGAACGACCATAATGCGGACCTCGCGTCCTGCCTGGATCGCGTAGGCCTTCTCGACGCCCTTGAACGAATTCGTGATGTCCTCAAGCTGCTTCAGACGGTTTGTGTATGTTTCCAGCGTCTCCCTTCTCGCTCCGGGCCTTGCGGCCGAGATCGTATCGGCGGCCTGTACGATGCAGGAGATCAGGCTGGTCGGCTCGACGTCGCCGTGATGGGATTCCACCGCGTTGATGACGGTCGGAGATTCCTTATACTTCTTGCAGAGTTCGGAACCAAGCTGGATATGCGATCCTTCCATCTCATGATCGACAGCTTTTCCGATATCATGTAACAGACCGGCGCGCTTTGCCATCCTGACATCCACGCCGACTTCGGAAGCCAGCAGCCCGGACAGGTGCGCGACCTCGATCGAATGTTTGAGGGCGTTCTGGCCGTAGCTGGTCCTGAATCTCATCTTGCCAAGCAGTTTGACAAGTTCCGGATGGATATTGTGGATCCCGACTTCGAGGACGGCGGCTTCGCCTTCCTCGCGCATCATGTTGTCCACTTCCTTCTGCGCTTTCTCCACCATTTCTTCTATTCTGGCCGGGTGGATACGGCCGTCCACGATCAGACGTTCCAGAGCGATCCTTGCGACCTCTCTCCTGACCGGATCGAATCCCGAAAGGACGACTGCCTCCGGGGTATCGTCGATGATCAGTTCCACGCCCGTCATGGTCTCGAGCGTACGGATGTTGCGGCCCTCGCGGCCGATGATGCGTCCTTTCATCTCGTCGCTCGGGAGCTGTACGACGGATACCGTCGTCTCCGCCACATGGTCAGCGGCGCATCTCTGGATCGCCGTGACTACATAGTCCTTTGCTTTCTTATCCGCTTCTTCTCTGGCTTTGCTTTCCAGTTCCTTGATGAGCTTCGCAGTATCGTGTTTTACATCATCCTCCACTGTTTTCAGAAGATATTCCTTCGCCTGCTCGGAAGTCAGTCCGGAGATCATTTCCAGTTTCTCCTGCTCCTTGACGAAGAGCTCTTCCACTTCGGCGGTGCGCCGTTTTAAGGTTTCCTCTCTGGCCGCGAGCCCGGCTTCCTTCTTCTCCATCTGCTCGCTCTTCTTATCCAGATTTTCCTCTTTGCTCAAAACGCGGCGCTCGTAACGCTGGATCTCGGCTCTCCGTTCCTTGGTCTCCTTCTCAAGTTCGTTGCGCGCCTTGAGATTTTCTTCTTTTGCTTCAAGGAGAGCTTCCTTCTTTTTCGTTTCTGCGACTTTTAATGCTTCATCTATTATTTCTCTGGATTTTTCCTCTGCGCTCCCGATCTTGCTTTCATAGCTTTTTTTCCGGTAAGTCACAGCCAAAGCCCAGGTAATAGCGGCCACAATAACTGCTTCCAGAACCGCACTTATTGGTGACACTAGAGCACCTCCTTTATCTTGTTTTCATTGTACGAAAGAACCGCCCCAAAGCCCGGACGATTGCATACAACATTATAATTCTAAACTGTTTTATGCATTATGTCAAGCAAAGTGAGGCGGTTAATTAATTAATTTTTTGGGATATCACCTGGTCCGCATTCTTCGCAGTACCGGTGCAGAGCGCCGTTTGCAGCGCCGGCTGAAAGCCCTTTCTCGCGATATGGCATTTCCGGGGCCCCTCCCCGCCGGCGGGCGGCCGAATGCGAAGGAGAGGCCCCGGATCGGGTGAAAAATCAGAGATCAAAATAGCGGGCGGCGTTTTTGTAGGAGATCCCTTCGACGATCCGCTTCAGCGCGGCTTCGTTGTCGGGGTACTCGCCGTTCTCCACCCAGTTTCCGATCATGTTGCACACGATGCGCCGGAAGTAATCGTGGCGCGCGTAGGAGAGGAACGAGCGGGAGTCCGTCAGCATGCCGATGAAGTTCCCCAGCAGGCCGAGGTTGGCCAGCGAACGCATCTGGGCCTCCATGCCGCTCCTGGTATCGTTGAACCACCACGCGGAGCCGTGCTGGATCTTTCCTGGGGTCTCGTCCGACTGGAAGCAGCCGATCAGCGTTCCGATCATCTCGTTGTCGGCGGGATTTAAGGAGTAAAGGATCGTCTTCGGGCAGTTTCCCTCTCCGTCCAGGGCGTCCAGAAATCTTGCGATGCTGTCGCCGCAGGTCGTCTGGGAGATCATGTCGTATCCGGTATCCGGACCCAGTTTGGCGTACATGCGGCTGTTGGCGTTGCGCAGGCAGGCGTAGTGGAGCTGCATGGCGATATTCAGGCGGTGGTACTCGCGCCCGAGATGCATGAGGATAAAGGTCTGATAGATCTCGCACTCCTCCGCGGTCGCGGTCCCTCCGGCCATCACCTTGCGGAAGGCGGCGTCCGCCTCGGCCTCGGTACCCGGCTTAAACGGGATATAATCCAGACCGTGGTCGCTGGCGCGGCATCCAAGCTTCTTAAAGAATTCCAGGCGCTCCGTGAGCGCGCCGCATACGTCCTTTACACTGTCGAGCGAAGTCTTCCCGACGCTCTCCGCCAGTTTGCCGATATAGGCGGCAAAGCCGGCCTTTCCGATATTGATCGCCTTGTCCGGACGGAAGGAAGGGCAGACCTTTACCGAGATCGTCGGGTCGGCGGCGATCTTTTCATGCCACTCCAGGCTGTCGGTGGGATCGTCGGTGGTGCCGATGAAGGCGACGTTGGCCTTTTTGATGATCCCGCGGACGGTCAGATCCGGATCGTTCTGCAGCCTGTCGTTGACAAAGTTCCAGCACTCCTCGGCGTTTTCCGGCGTCAGCGGCTTATCGTAGCCGAAGAACTGCTTAAGCTCCATGTTGCACCAGTGGTACATGGGATTTCCGATCGCCAGCTCGAGCGCTTCGGCAAATTTCCGAAAGCGTTCGATGTCCGGCTTATCGCCGGTCACATAATCCTCGGACACGCCGTTGGAACGCATCACGCGCCATTTGTAGTGATCGCCGAAATAGGTCCCGTCCGGGTTCTTTCCGCCCAGCCAGACCTCGGCGATGTTGTTGAACCGCCGGTCCTCGTAGATCTCCCGCGGCGAAATATGGCAGTGATAATCCACTAACGGCTGGTGTTCCGCATAATCGTGGAACAAATGTTTTGCGGTTTCCGTCTCCAGGAGAAACTCCCTGTCCATGAATTTTTTCATTTTCACTTCACCTCATATCTGATCACTCTGATCGGCCGGCCGGCCGCGGAGAGCCGCGCGCCTTTAAGACGTCCGGCGCGCCGCGGTCCGCCGGTTTTTAAAGTTCCCCGTACAGCTTTTCCAGCAGCATCCGTGAAGAAACGGCGTTTTCGTTCGCGGTGTTCTCAAGCGTCGCCTGGATGTACGGCTTGCGCTCCTTCATAAAGCGCAGAATGCGGGTATAGTCCATCTCGCCCGTACCTGCCGCGACGCTCTTTAACCCGCTCTCCGTGCGGACAAAATCCTTCAGATGGACGACCGCCACATGATCGCCGAGCTTTTCGATCGCATCCGCGATCACCCGGTCGCGGTCGTCCGCGTTCCCCTCGTACAGAAGGTTGACCGGGTCGAGGATGATCCGCAGGTTGCGGCTCCCCACCGCTTTCAGCACCGAAAGCGCGCGGTCCGCGTCGTACACGATATGTTTCCATACCGGCTCGATCGCCACCGTCACGCCGTAGTGTTCCGCGCACTCCACCACGGGGGAAAGGCCGCGGATAAACGTATCCAGCGCTTCCTCCGTGTGGGTGTTCGCATCCGTTTTGTACTCCGCGTTGGGCGCTCCGGTCTCGGTCCCCACCACGCCCGCGCCCATTAAGGCCGCGACCCGGATGTGTCCGAAATACCGGTCCCGGATCCCGCTGAGCTTCTCAGGATCCGGATGCGCCAGATTCAGATAGCAGCCTAAAACGGCAACATCAAGCCCGTTTTGGGCAAACACGCGCTTCGCGTGCATCGCAAGTCCCTCGTTCAGCGCGCTCCCGTCGAAATTCACTCCCTGTATCACCTTGGAAAACGCCAGGTGAACGCAGGAAAATCCCTCTTCGCGCGCCTTTGCCGCCCGGCTCTCCATCGTATGTTCCTGCGGTCCGAGGCCGGTATTGACATCGTGCAGGCGGATCCCGATCTGCATATCCGATCCCTTCCTTTCCTGAAAAAACACTTCCGTCCCGGGACGTTTCCCCGGGCGCTTTGTCAGAGAACGACTCCGTCCTTAAAGATCGAGATCTCGCGGAATCCCTTTTCCTCCGCCTTTGTCCGCTTCCCGGACGCGATCTCGCAGACCAGCTCAAGGAGGTCTTCGGCGGCCTCGCCGATATTTCGCTCCCCGTCCGCCACCACCCCGGCGTTAAAGTCGATCCAGCCGGACTTCTTAATGGCCAGCGGCGTGTTGCTGGCGATCTTCATGGTCGGCGCGGGCGCTCCGAACGGCGTTCCCCTTCCCGTCGTGAACAGGATCAGGTGCGCGCCGGCCGCGGTCAGCGCCGTGGCGGAAACCAGATCGTTTCCGGGGCCGTAAAGCAGGTTCAGGCCCTTTTTCGCAAGCGATTCACCGTAGCCGATCACATCCGCTATGGGCGCGGTCCCGCCCTTCTGGACGCATCCGCAGGATTTGTCCTCGAGCGTGGTGATCCCGCCCTGCTTGTTGCCCGGGCTCGGATTGTCGTACACCACCTCGCCGTGGCGGATAAAATAGTCCTTAAAGCCGTTCAGCATACCGGCCGCCTTTTCAAAGACGGCCTTATCGGCGCAGCGGTTGATCAGAAAGCTTTCCGCGCCGAACATTTCCGGCACCTCCGTGAGGACGGTCGTGCCGCCCATCGCGCACAGAAGATCCGAGAACCGTCCGACGACCGGGTTGGCCGTGATCCCGGACAGTCCGTCCGAACCGCCGCACTTCATTCCCACCGCGAGTTCGCTCACGGGGATCTCCTCCCGGCTGAATCCGGCGGCATAGGCGGCGCACTCCTTAAGCAGCGCGCGCCCGGCCTCCATCTCGTCCTCCACGTCCTGACAGATCAGGAAGCGGATGCGGTCGCGGTCATAGTCGCCGAGCTCCGCAAGGAACTGTTCGTGCGTCAGATTTTCGCAGCCAAGACTTAAGACCAGCACGGCTCCCGCGTTGGGATGCCGCGTCAAAGCCGCCAGGAGCCTGCGCGTCTGCGCGTGGTCGTGTCCGGTCTGGGAACATCCGAAGGGATGCGGGAACGTATAAAGCCCCTCGACGGTACCGGTGACAAGGTCCTGATTCTCCCGCACCAGCGCCTTCGCCACGTCGTTGACGCAGCCCACGGTCGGGATGATCCAGATCTCGTTGCGGATCGCGGCCCTGCCGTCCTTCCGCCGGTATCCCAGGAAGGTTCGCGGCTTAAGCGGACTGAGCTCCGTGATCTCGGGCGAATAGGTGTACTCGACCTCGCCGGAGAGGTTCGTCGCCATATTGTGGGTGTGGACCCACCGCCCGGGTTCGATATCCGCGGTTGCATGGCCGATCGGAAGACCGTATTTTACGATCATGTCGTCTTTGCGGATCGCCCTCAGGGCCATCTTGTGGCCCTGGGGGATATCTTCCGCCGCGGCGGTGTCCTCAAAGACCGTTCCCGCGGGAACGGGCCGCAGGGCGACCGCCACGTTGTCTTTTTCGTCGATGTGGATAAGATCCGGCATGTCCGTTCTCCTTCCTCAGTCCAGACAGTCCGCGTACGCCTTCATGACGCCCTCCGTGCGGATCTTTTCAAGCGTCTCGACAGCGGCGGCCTCAAAGCCCGGGATCGCGGTCAGATCGGTCCCCCACATGCACTCATCCGTCATCACGGCGTGCGCAAGCGCGGCCGCGCTGTCGTTCCTGTGTTCATAGTAAAACTCCAGGATATCGCGGTCATCCGAGCAGACATATTCGTTTCCGGCCGGACGGCGGCAGACCAGGCCCTTCTCGTTCAGTTCCTGCACATCGCAGCTGTAGAACGCCAGGTACGAGGCAAAGCCGGTGACGAGGCACTTCGGAAGCTTACCTTCCTTCTTTACATACTCCTCAAGGCTGGGCAGGTTCCGCGCGCGCCATTTGGAGGTCGAGTTCAGGGAAATGCTCATCAGCTCATGGTTGACGAACGGGTTGTTGAAGCGGTCCTCCACGGCGGCGGCAAAGGCGGTCAGATCGTCCTTATCGAGCGGCAGGGTGGGGATCACCTCTTCGTAAAGCATCTTGTTCATAAAGCCGCGGACGGTATCGTTCTGCATGCAGTCGCGCACGATATCGAAGCCCGCCAGGTACGCGCCGAGCACAAAGCCGGTATGCGCGCCGTTTAAGATGCGGACCTTCCGCTTCTTGTACGGGGTCACATCCGGAACGACGATGCAGTTTACGCCCGCCTTCTTAAAGGGGAGCTTCTCCTCGAGCCACGCCGGGCCCTCGATGTTCCAGACGCCGAAGACCTCGCCCACGTCGAGGAGCGGATCGCTGTATCCGTTCTCCGCCTCCAGACGTTCGACCTCCTTCGGATCGCGGATGCGGCCAGGGACGATGCGGTCCACCAGCGTGGAGCAGAACGTGCAGTCATTGTTTACATAATTCCGGAATCCCTCCGGCAGCTTCCACTGGTCGATGTACTGATCAACACAGCGCAGAAGCTCCTTTCCGTTGTTGTCGATCAGTTCGCAGGAAAGGATGACCAGGCCGGATCCGCCGGCGTTGTAGCGCTCCAAAAGCACCTGGGTCAGCTTTCCGGGGAAGGATGACGCCGGGCGGTCGTCCGGTCCGCACGCCGGATCATAGACGATCCCGGCCTCGGTCGTATTGGAGACGACGTATTCCAGATCGGCGGAGCGGGCCAGCTCCATCATCGCCTCATAGCCGCTCTCCTCATAAGGGTTGAGGGCGCGGGAGACGCAGGAAATGACGCGCTTGCGGTCGACCTTCTCCCCGTTTTCCCTGCCGCGCAGATAGAGCGTGTAAAGCCCCTCCTGCTCGTTGATCATTCCGGCGAGCCCTGCCGGGATCGGCTGGACGAGAACGCATTTTCCGTTCCAGCCCGCCTTCTCGTTCGCGACGTCAAACCAGTAGTCTACGAACGCTCTCAGAAAATTTCCCTCGCCGAACTGCAGGACCTTTTCCGGCGCGTCCTTCAGTATGTATCCCGGATATCCGGATTTTTCCAGGACTTCATAATTCAGTCTTTCCATAACGGAACACCTCCTGATTCTTACTTGGATCTCAGTAATTCATTATACCGCTTTTCCCCTCTCCGTCAATCCCTGACGGCCATCCTGCGCTACGGTATATAGGAAAAGCGGCGGTTCAGCCACGTTTTGCAGAGCGGGAGCCACGCCTTACAGACCTCATCCGGCGTCTCCACCTCCTGCGAGCAGGTACTGATCCCGTGCGCGCCCGTCTCAAACAGATGGTACTCGACCGGGACCCCGTTCCTTCTGAGCTGCGCCGCGAGCATCAGGCTGTTCTCCGGCGGCACGCTCGCATCCTCCCCGCCGTGCCACAGAAACGAGGGCGGGAAGGCGGGCGTCACCCGCTCCTGCAGATTCAGCTTCTCCCGCACGGCTTCGTCTCCGCCGGAGACCCAGCGCGCGGATTCCTCGTGGGCAAACTCGCGGGTGCTGACGACCGGATAACAGAGTATGAGGGCGTCCGGTCTCGATCCCCGCGGCAGCCCCAGTTCCTTATCGTTCCAGAGAGCGCCGAGGCTTGCGGCAAGATGCCCTCCCGCGGAAAAGCCGAGGACCGCGATTTTGTCCGGGTCAATGTGCCATCCGGCATGGTTTTTCCGCAGCGTACAGACCGTTTCCGCCAGCTCTCTCAACGGGCGGAATTCCGCGGCCTTCTCCGCGCAGGAATACTCCAGGATGAAAACCTGGTAGCCCATGGAGAGGAATTCGAACGCGGGCGCGTCCTTCTCCCGCGGCGAGCGCCAGCGGTACGCGCCGCCCGGGCATATTATAACGGCAGGGCGCACCCGGTGCGCCCTGAGAGTGTCATAGTCGTCCTGAAGATAACCTCTTACAGCGGCGCCGAGCGCCTCAAATGCAATGATCTCCATTACGGCTGTTTACCGATATAGGCAAGGATACCGCCGTCCACATACAGGATGTGCCCGTTTACAAAGTTGGAGGCGTCGGAAGCAAGGAATACCGCCGGTCCCGTCAGGTCCTCGGTGCTGCCCCAGCGCGCGGCCGGAGTTCTGCCGACGATAAACTGGTCAAACGGATGGCGGCTGCCGTCCGGCTGCTTCTCCCGAAGCGGAGCGGTCTGCGGCGTGGCGATGTAGCCGGGTCCGATGCCGTTGCACTGGATGTTGTACTGGCCGTACTCGGAGCAGATGTTGCGGGTCAGCATCTTGAGGCCGCCCTTGGCCGCCGCATACGCGGAAACCGTCTCTCTGCCCAGCTCGCTCATCATCGAGCAGATGTTTATGATCTTGCCGTGTCCCTTTTCGATCATTCCCGGGATGACCGCCTTGGAGACGATAAAGGGCGCGTTCAGGTCAACGTCGACGACCCTGCGGAATTCCGCCGCGTCCATCTCCGCCATCGGGATACGCTTGATGATACCCGCGTTGTTTACCAGGATGTCGACCGTGCCGATCTCCTCCTCGATCTTCTTCACCATCTCCGCGACCTGGTTCTCATCGGTCACATCGCAGAGATACCCGTGCGCGTCGATCCCCTGAGCCTTATAATTCTCGATCCCCTCCTCAAGGTGAGCGGGAGAATGGGTGTTGAACGCGATCTTTGCTCCGGCCTCCGCGAACGCGCAGGCGATCGCAAAGCCGATGCCGTAAGTAGCGCCGGTCACCAGCGCGACCTTTCCGTCAAGCCTGAAATCACTCATTTTCATAAATCATATACCTCCTGCTGGTTTTATATTAGATCCGTGGGCTGCAGCGTATCCATATCGTCGAACGCAAGGTTCTCGCCGCCCATCGCCCAGATAAACGTGTAGTTGGAAGTCCCGCATCCGCTGTGGATCGACCACGACGGCGAGATCACCGCGTCAAAGTTCTTCATGACAAGATGGCGCGTCTCGCCCGGCTCGCCCATCAGGTGGATGACCGCCTGATTTTCGGGGATCTCGAAATATGTGTAGACCTCCATCCGGCGCTCATGCGTATGGCTGGGCATGGTGTTCCAGACGCTCCCCGGCGCGAGCTGTGTGAGCCCCATGGAGAGCTGGCAGGTCTCGAGCACATCCGGGTGGATGAACTGGTTGATGACCCGCTTATTGGCGTTTTCATCCTCTCCGCAGGGTCTGTGGTTGGCGTTCTCAAACGTGAGCAGCGTCGTCCTGCATGTCTTGTGCGCCGGAGCCGAGACCAGATAAAATCTCGCGGGATCCGCAGCGTCGTCGCTGCCGAAGAAGACCTCCTTCGCGCCTCTGGCGATATAAAGACAGTCCTCGTAACCCAGTCCGTATTTCTCTCCGTCGACCTCGATGAAGCCTCTGCCTCCCAGGTTAAAGACGCCGGCCTCCCTTCTCTCGAGGAAGAATCCGGTACCGAAGTTTGCCCAGACGTCGATCCCCTTGTCGATCGGCAGCTTCTCCTTCACCGGCATGATGCCCATCACGACCATGCGGTCCACATGCGAGTAGGTTGCGTTTACGGTATCCGGCTGATAGAGGTCCGTGATGAGGAACTCCCTGCGCAGTTCTTCCGTGGTATACCGTTTTACATCCTTTGGGTTTGCCGAATAGCGAATATCCATATTGCCTCCTTATTTGATTGTTTTTTCCGTCTCGCCGTCGAAAAGATAGACGTTCGAATACGGGATCGAAAAGTCGATACCGGCGTCGACCTCCGGCGTATCATGGGGGTCGACCTTGAGGATGGCCTTGTCATCCCCGGTAGTGATATATACGTTCGTATTGTCGCCCAGCATCTCGGTCAGCTCGACGTCCGCCCGGATCTGGTAGGACTCCTCCTTCTTTCCGAGCTCAACGGACTCCGGACGGAATCCGAAGACGAGCTCTTTGCCCTCGTACTGTCCGGTCCGGTCTCCGAGCTTCTTTGAAAGATCGAGCGTGTTGGTCCCGAATGTGAGCGTCCCCTTCGTCACGGTCCCGCGCACAAAGTTCATCGGCGGCTCGCCGATGAAACCGGCGACGAATACGTTTTCGGGCTTAAAGTAAAGCTCGTACGGCGTTCCGATCTGCTGGACATATCCGTCCTTCATGACCACGATGCGGTCCGCCAGCGTCATGGCCTCCGTCTGGTCGTGGGTGACATAGATCGTGGTGGCGCCTGTCTCACGGTGGATCTGGGCGATCTCGGAGCGCATGGTGACACGCTGTTTCGCGTCCAGGTTGGACAGCGGCTCGTCCATCAGGAACACACCCACTTTGCGGATGATGGCGCGTCCGATCGCGACACGCTGGCGCTGGCCGCCGGAGAGCGCTCTCGGGTAACGGTCCAGGTAATCGGTCAGTCCGAGGATCCGGGCTGTGTTCTTGACCTTTTCCTCGATCACTTCCTCATCGACCCCCTGTAACGTCAGTCCGAACGCGATATTGTCGAAAACTGTCATCTGCGGGTAGAGGGCGTAGCTTTGGAAGACCATCGCCACCTCCCGCTCGCGGGGACCCATCTCGTTCGCGCGTTTTCCGTTGATGAGGAATTCGCCGTTGGAGATCTCCTCCAGACCGGCGATCATGCGCAAAGTCGTCGACTTTCCGCACCCTGAGGGGCCGACAAAGACGATAAATTCGCCTTTTTCGATCTCAAGGTTAAAATTGTGGACCGCATGGTATCCGTTCGGATAGATCTTATTGATGTCTTTCAGAGTTAGGTACGACATATTCTTCGTCTCCTTACACATGTTATTAACATTATATCACACAATGCGGAGCATTGCATGTATTATCGTGTTCAATATGGACAAAACCGACAAAATCTGCTACTATACTTATATCTGATACAGAAGGAGCTGATGAGGTATGAACCAGATCATCTATGTAGGCAGGCATGCCCTTACCATGACCGTTTCACGCCACACCCACACCAGCTGGGAGCTTATTTTCTGCACCAGCGGCGGCGGCAGACTGATCTTTGACAACATGACACTGGAATATAAGACCAACGACATTGCCATCATCCCGCCTTTTATCCCCCACTCAAACAGGAGTGAGGAGGGCTTCACCAACATTCATATCAACCTGACGGAAACGACCTTTTCTGACCCTGAGCCTCTGATCGTCGCAGCGGACCATAACGGCTTTCTTCTGAACGCCTTTACAGCCGCGTTCTATTATTACTCGAAGGCCACTCAGGAATCGCCGCTTCTGCTCTCCTCCTACGGCCAGCTGATCGCCGCGTTCCTGACGTCGCGCCAGGCGGAGCGTCCCCACAACCGGATCGTCAGCGAGATCGAGAACAGCATCCTCCAGAATTATCCGGACTGCAGCTACGATCTCAGCGCTTATCTGGGCTCCCTGCCCTTCAATTCCGAGTACCTGAAAAAGCTGTTCAAGAAGGACACCGGAATGACGCCGCATCAGTATCTCACGAACAAACGGCTGGAGAGCGCGGCAAACGCCCTGACGGTCAACTGCGGAAAAGGGAGCGTATCCGAGACCGCAAATCTCTGCGGGTTTGGCGAACCGCTCTATTTTTCCCGTCTGTTCAAGAAGAAATACGGTGTTTCGCCCCGTGACTATCCGCCCAAAACGCAGAAACCCCGCATTATGAACTCGGACAGCATGAAGATTTTTCTTCCAGACGTTTGACCTCCGTGTAGGCCAGCACAAAGGGCGCCACGCCCTTGGCGTCGTTTTCCACCACCGGTTCGGAGATGTAGTACTCGTAGGAGCCGTCCCGCCGGCGGTTGTTCTCCGGCCCCAGCCCGGCCACCAGGCAGATGCCTCCCAGACTGAGTCCGCCGTCCGTAAACGTCAGATATTTTTCGATTATGCCGTCGAAGGTCTTCCGGCCTTTTGCGGCATATTCTTTTTCCAGGATCCCCAACCGCGCGCCCTTTAACATGGCGTAAGCCATCATCGCGCTGCCGCTGGTCTCCAGATAATTGCCCTCGCGTCCCGGCTGATCCGGGACCTGCCAGTAGAGGCCGGTCTCGGGATCAGCAAAGGATAAGACAGAAGCCATGAGCTCACAGAACATCTTTTCAAACTGCTCCCACTGCGGCCCGCGGGGAACGATATCCAGAAGATCCGCAAGCGCGACGGCGAGCCATCCGAGCGATCTGAGCCAGAAATTCTTTGAGAGCCCGGTCTCGGGATCCGCCCAGAACGCGGTCTTCGACGCGTCGTAGCCGTGGTAGTAGAGCCCCTTTTCGGGCGAGCGCATTTTCTCGTATACATTCCCGATCTGCTTTGCGATATCCGAATAGTCGCCGTCTCCGAAGTGCTTTTCATAGAGCGCCCGGAACGGCTGCGCCATATAGATCCCGTCCAGCCAGACCTGGTTGGGATAGATCGCCTTGTGCCAGAAGTTGCCCTCCGGCGTCCGCGGGTGGCGCTTCAGCTGCTCATGGAGCTTTTCCGCAGCCAGACGGTATTTCTCCTTGCCCGTCCGCTCATAGAGCTCGAACAGAACTCTCCCCTCGTTGATGTCGTCCAGGTTGTACTTGTCCGGCTCAAACGTGAGGATCGTCCCGTCCTCCTCCACAAAGTGATCGATAAAACGCTCCGCGAAATCCGAGTACCGGCTGTCTTTCGTGATGCGCGCCATCTCCAGAAGAGCCGTGATCATGCAGCCGTCTATGTAATTCCATGTCGTCTTTTTTCCTTCCCGGACCTTCTCCATATTCCACGCGGTATACTCCGGTCCGGATCCCTCCACCAGGCGGAGGACAAACTCATCGATTTTTCCGTAATTCATGGATCCACCTCAAATCCTTCCGCTTCCACAGCCTCATAATGATCCGCGATCAGCCGCTTTCCGGCCGCTCCGTCGACCGTAACGCCGCTCAGGCGGATCCGTTTTACATTGTCCAGATATAGTCCCAGCCGGCAGCATTCTGCGGCGAAGTTCTTCATCGCCGGGATCCCCGGTTTTGCGTCCTTCGCAAAGGAGATCCGGATATTCTCAAAGCTGATCTCCCCGATCGGGCTCTCCGGCAGGCCGTCGATGTAGCATGCCGCCACCTCGGCGTCCGTACATTCCATGTCGCGGAACGCAAAAGTGCCCAGATGGGGCGTCCGGTCATCCACCGGCAGCTTCTTTCGGGACCATACATACTCGCTGTACCGGTCCGGATCGCAGCAGTTGTACCACATGTTGATGACGATCGGCGTCAGCACCCGCTCCATGCGGATCTTTTCAAACAGTACGCCCGTGATGACGCTGTCCTTTCCTCTGCCCCGGCGCGTCTTGATCCGCAGTCCGCGGTCCGTCTCCCGAAAGAGGCACTGCGTCACGCAGAGATCGCGGATCCCGGCGGCCAGCTCGCTCCCCAGCGTCACCGCTCCGTGCCCGAATTCCATCAGGCAGTTGCGGATCGTGTGGCGGTCTGCAGGCGTCCGGTACTTTCTCGCCATGTCGATCTTTCCGGCCTTGATCGCGACGCAGTCGTCGCCCACCGAGAACCGGCAGCCGATGACGTTTACCCCGTTGCAGCTCTCCGGATCCATCCCGTCCGTATTCGGGCTTACCTTCGGCGCCGTGACCCGGCAGTCAAAGAAGGAGACGTTCTCCGAAAACAGCGGGTGGATATGCCAGGCCGGTCCGTTCTTTACCGTGACGCCGTGGAGCGTCACGTTCCGGCAGTGATTCAGGAAAACCACTCTCGGCCTTGCGGCGGGGAACGTCTCAAAATCCGTCCACCAGTCCCCGTTCTGCCCGTTCCCGTCGATTGCGCCGGGGCCGACGATCGCGATGTCCTCCGCGTAGGCCGCGGAAAGAAGCGACTGGTAGGAAGCCGCCTCACAGCCTTCAAACACCGCCATCAGCGTTTCGCCGCCGGCTGCCGGATCGGGGGCCGTTCCGGGTATGATCGGGTAACGCGTACGTTCCGTGGAGCCAAGGAGGACCGCTCCCTCGCAGAACTCGAGCGTGATGCGGGAGCGCAGCGAAAGCGGCAGGCTCAGGTAGGTCCCGGCGGGAAAGAGCAGGCGTCCGCCCGCTGGCAGGAAATTGACCGCGGCCTGGATCGCGCCCGTGTCGTCGTGCACGCCGTCTCCCGCCGCTCCGAAATCCCTTACGTTCACGCAGCAGGTCTCCGCGCCGGTCCTTAAACGGAGCGTTTCCACAGGGCCCGAGGCAAAACGGACCTGCACGCCGTATTCCGTATCCGGTTTAAGGCCGAACAGGGAAAATACGTTGGTGTTTCCCGAGAATGCTTCGCGGCCGTCCACAAAAACGGAATAGGGTCCCGGCGCGTAGTAGATCTCCGCGTTCTCAAGTTCAAAGCAGGCCGAACTGCTGCCGCAATAAAGGATCTTCATCATTCACCCCTCACCGAACCGGTTTCTTCTTCACATCACGGATCATTTCAAAAAACAGGTGCTTGATCTTTATGAAGAACATGTCGACCCCGAGGCAGAAGATCCCGAACAGGACCGGCTCCACCCCCAGGGGGACGACATCCTTCGCCCCGGTGACCGTAATGACCACCAGGTTGATCAGATTATAAATGTTGTAAACGAAAAACAGGACCACATACGCATACAGGATATTGAGAAGAAAACTTCCGTATCCGTTCTTCGGGAACATCATGAAACGGTCGTTCTCCCCCGGCGTCTTTTCAAAGAACCGCAGCACGTTGTTGGTGAGCAGATCCGTCACGATCCCAAGCGCCATCCCGGTAACGAAAAGCAGATCCCACAGGCCCGCCAGATAGCCGCCGAGTCCCCAGATAAAGAAGAAACAGACGGCTCCTGCGAACCAGGCCTTGACAAACAGAAGCTTCACCCAGCCGGCCACTTTGAGCCGGGGCCCCGAGCGGTAGGCGTCAAGCTCCTCCTCGGAGACTTCCGGCGAATTGGATTCGTCGGCTTCCACCAGATCGCGGACCGCCTGGGTCTTCAGCTTATAATAATCGGTCTGCCTGTCGATATCGTCTTTGGGTTTTTGTTCTTCTTCCCTTTTCCCATAAGCGCTCCTGTCAGCCTTCTCCGGAAATATCGATCGCATCCATCTCTCCGTTGCCTTCGACCTCGACGGACGTCTTGATCTTACGAAGCAGCTTCGAGTAGACCGGAAGCAGCAGGGTCAGAACGACCGCCACGATCAGGATCCCGATATGGATGCGCAGATACCACTCCGCATACGCGATGTAGATCGTGGACACCGTGACGATGATCGGGTTTTCCTCCCGGTACACGGCCGCATAGATCGCGTTGACGTAGTAGTTGTCCGCAAAGATGATGATCGCGATCATGACGAACATCAGGACCAGCATCGGGATGTTCGGCTTTTTCCGGTAAGGAAACGCGTTCAAAAAGCACATAAAGGACAGCATGGAAAGCAGCATGGTCACAAAACCGGCGAATCCCATGCCCGGCCCCTGGATCCTGGCCGTGGTGTCGGAAATATACATCATGTTCAGCGAATAAAAGAGGAACGCGTACACGAACACTGCCAGCGGGATCAACTGGGGTCTGCGCTTGATGGTTACAAGAAACTTACGCCACGCCTCTTTCAGCCAGCTCATTATCTTCATAATCACACACCCTTCCTTATGGCGTTAGTCGTCTCCTTGTCGAAGAAATGTTTCCGCTTGAAGGAGAAGGAAACCGCATCCCCGGTCTTGTACTCGCACCAGCCCTTTAACTTGGCCGTAAGCTTTACGCCGCGCGTCTGGCCGAGGTCGACGTTTCCGTGTACCAGCGTGTTCATTCCGAGGTTCTCGCAGTTCGTCACCTTGACCGGAACGTCCGTGCCGACCGCGATGTCCTCCGGCCTTACGCCGAGCGTGATCTCCTTGTTGACATAATCCTTCAGCAGATCCTGTTCTTCGGCGCTCAGAGCGATCTTATAGCCCTCGCCGATCAGCTCGCCGGCCGAAACGCGGACGTCGAAGAAGTTCATCGGCGGCAGGCCGATAAAGCTCGCCACGAAGATGTTCGCCGGAGAATCGTAAAGTTCAAGCGGCGTTCCGACCTGCTGGACGTGGCCCATGGACATGCAGACGATGCGGTCCGCGAGCGTAAGGGCTTCCGTCTGGTCGTGCGTGACGTAGAGCATGGTCGCCTGGAGCCGTTTGTGGAGCAGGAGGATCTCACGCCGTGTGGATCCGCGCAGCTTTGCGTCCAGGTTGCTTAACGGCTCGTCAAAGAGGAAGACCTTCGGGTTGCGGACGATGGAACGTCCCATCGCGACACGCTGCCTCTGGCCGCCGGAAAGCTGGCTCGGCTTCTTGTTCAACTGGCTCGTAAGGCCGAGGATCTCGGCAGCCGCCAGGACCTTTTTATGGATCACGTTGGGGTTTTCCTTGCGCAGCGTCAGGGAAAACGCCATGTTCTCGTAAATCGTCATATGACCGTAAAGCGCGTAACTCTGGAAGACCATGGCCATATCGCGGTCCTTCGCCGGTGTGGCCGTGATATCGCGGCCGTCCAGAAGAAGTTTTCCGGCCGAGATATCCTCCAGACCCGCCACCATGCGGAGAGTCGTGGATTTTCCGCATCCGGAGGGCCCGACCAGTACGATGAGCTCTCCGTCCTTTACATCCAGATTGAAGTCAAAGACCGCCTGGACGTTATTGTCGTATATCTTATCGATATGCTGAATACTCAATGTTGCCATGTCTTTGCCTCCTTACGCGCTCTGGCTTTCCAGAGTCTTTAAATGCGCTGTCAGTTCCCGGCACCTGCTGTAGTTCACCGCCGCCGATGCGATCAGGCAGGCCGCGGAAACGACCAGGAAAACCAGGATCCTGTAGAACTGTCCGTCGCTCATGACCGCGGTCTCGACTCCGTTTACGAGCGTCGTTGCGGAATGCGCCTGCATCGGGATCACAAAGATCCGGACGATCTGCATCACGCCGACTGCGGCGAGCAGGTAGGAATAGCCCATCTTATAGTTCTTGACGCCCTCCGAGGCAAGGAACACCGCCAGAAGGAACAGCAGATTATAAACGATGGAAGCGCCGATCATAATATTGTAGTAGTAAGAGCCCACATCGGACTTATAAAGGCTGACGAAGTAAAATACGTCGAACAGGATGCCGATGTAGCAGAGGTTCGCGGACAGGGAGTTCTTGATGAATCTCATTCTGTCCCGGCGGATGGTGAGTTCTTCCGCTGTCATGCGGCAGCCCTCCTTCCTTCTTCAATGAGTCTCGCTTCTTCCTTCATCAGGCTGACCTTCCACACCGCGTTCGCGATCAGCAGAGCGCTCACGATGAGCAGCAGAGCGAACACCGCGTAGTGGATGTCGAACCAGAAGGTGGACTCGGTATAGAGACTTCCCCACATTTCCGCGTGCTCCTTAAGCGCCTCGAAATCGACCTGCAAAAACTGCGCCCTGAAGATCTCGATATAGGTATGACCGAACCATGTCATATAAACGCTTGCGGCCGCGAACAGACCTGTGGCGATATAGTTGCTGATGTAGTATTTCCTGCGGCTGTGGGTGTTGGTGACGAACAGAAGCGCCGCCAGCACGATCAGCACGATGCTGTACACCAGAAAATACTGGTTGAACTGCTGCATATTGTAGTAGACGATCGATCCGGGAACATCCGTCTGGAAATAATCGTTCGGGTTCCTCATCGTGTTGTAAAGGCTATCGTAAAGATCGGTCATGATGCCCAGCGAATAGAAGAAAACCACCGCGCTCATAATGATAGCCGCCATACACAGGATCTTCTGTACCGTCATCTGTTTTTTATACATGACGACCTCCTTTCGGGAAAATACCGTTTCGGGCCGGCAGGGAGAAGACCCGCTCCCCGCCGGTTCCGTATCAGGATATCACCCTTTATTTTACCGTCTCATAGTAAGACAGAGCGCGCTGCCATGCGTCTTCCTTAAGAGCAAGATACTGCTTGCCGCTCCAGCTGTTTGCTACATAATCCGCGGTGCCCTGTGCACTCTGCATGTTGGCGTCGGTGTAGCCGGAAACGATCTGGTTGACCAGAATGTTCTCGCCGCCCTTCGCGCTGTCGAACTTGTTCGTCAGTTCGGTGTAGCCGGCGATCGTATCGTTCTCGACCGTCGTGGTCGGCAGAACGGTCGGTACGGAGGTGTACCACGGGTTCTCCGTCACGCTCAGCTCCGGATGCTTGATGGTCCCGAGGCCGATGGCCGTCGAAATGTATCCGGCGCCCTCTTTGCCGACTTCGTGCGTGCACTGGTACTCAAACGCCTGGCTCTTTACGAAGGAGAGCGTGGAGCCGAGATAGTAGCGGGCGTAGTTGGTGTAGTTGCCGCCTGCCTTGTCCCAGAGCTCGTCGAGCGTCGCCTGCGCGACGACCGGCATCTCCTTGCCGTTGAAGTTGAAGGTCTCGTAGCTGCCGTCCGCCTTCGTCGCGATGAAGGCATCCGGGCCGTAGCTCATTAAGATCTGGCCTTTCTCGGAGTACGCGTAGTCGATCAGGGCCAGAGCCGCGTTCAGCTTGTCCGTGTCGCTTCCGACGCCGGCCTTGGAGATCGCCCAGCCGTCCGTCTTGACGGAACGCCAGGACTCGGTGAAGCGCATGTAAACGCCGTCCGCGTTCGAGCCGTCGTACCAGCGGGCCACGGGGACCATGACCGCCATGTACTTCTCGCCGTCGTCAAGTTTCGTCTCGTTGTAGACCGTCTGGGTCTGGTTGTAGTCGTAGTGCATGAAGCCGAGGTCGTTCTCCAGATAGGTCTCGGTCTTCTCTGCGGAGGTATCCATGAACGCCTTGGAGATCAGGCCCTCCTCGGCCATGCTGTGCATGCGCTCGAGGGCTTCGTAGGTCGCGGTCTCCTGGCGCGCGTCATGCAGCTTGTCGTCGCTTCCGACATAGAGGTAATCCTGACGGGACTCAAGTCCGCGTACGCCGAAAAGGACGCCCGCGAAGCGGAACATGTCGACACGGCGCTGGTTGTTGTCGTCCTCACGGGAGAACAGGCCCTGGACGGAGTCGGTGCCGTTGAGCGTCTGCGGGTTCGCGACCACGCAGCGGAGCAGGGCAACCAGCTCGTCGACGTCCCAGGCGGCGTTCTGCGCGATGAACAGGTCGGCGCGGTTGGTTCCGTAATATCCGCCGTACGCTTCGTCGATGTAGGTGCGGAGCATGTTGACCGCGTCAACGCCGCTCATGGAGCCGGCCGCGTTCATCTTGTCGACGATGTTGCCGGCCGCATCGTAATTCTTGGTAACGGTCTCGGTGCCGCTTCCGTCCGCCTTCACGACGTCGACGGTAACGGAACCGCTTACCGGCATGTACGGCTCATATGCGGGAGCTGCCGTATTGTTGCTGGCGTCGGCGGTAAACTCGCCCTCGCCGTTTAACAGCTTCTCGACCCAGTCGGTACGCATCAGCGGCATACGCTCGATATCGGCGACGCCGTCGAAGTACGGGCTGTAGTAGATCGCGCCGGTGGCCGTATCGCCGATGATGGACATACGGACGATCGGGTTGGCTTCCAGATATGCCTTGAAGTTTGGCATCTGGTTCAGATAGTCGGCAATGTTCACAAGGCTTCCGGCCACGCCGTTCTCGTTTAACTTGAGGGCGGTACCGCTTACCATGTCGACCTCGCCCAGACGTTCTTTCCAGTAGTCGAACTCATTGCTGGCGCTGTTGCCCTGATATTTGTCCTCAAAGGTAACGTTGAGGACTTTTTCAAGCTCTACCCAGGTGGGTTTCAGTTCGCCGGTGTGGTAGGTGACGCCGTCCGCCAGCGTAACGCCCTCTCCCGCGGTTTCCGCGTCGAACGAGATACCGGTCTTGGTGCTGTTATATCCGGTCGCCATGCGGAGCGTGGTGCCGGGAGCGTAAGTCAGAGCGCCAGCCGCCTCCGCAGCCGGAGCCGCGCCCTGGTCGGCCGCCGCCGGAGCCTGCTGCGCGCCGGCCGGAGCAGCCGCAGCCGCCTCGCCGCCGCCCGCGGCCGCGGACGGAGTATACTGCACCTGGATCTTCGGGCCGCAGCCGGCAAGCGAAGAAGCCGCTACCACAGCCGTCAGAAGAACTGCGAGCAAAGATTTGTGCTTTTTCATAATATTCTCTCCTTAAAATATGGATTGCATTATTCCTTAACGCCGCCTACATTCACGCCCTTTGCGAAGTACTTCTGGATAAAGGGGTAAATGATCAGGATCGGTACGATCGAGCAGACGATCAGCGCGTAGATGACCGAGTCGGAAGCGTACATCTCGCTCCAGCCGGTCATGGCCTCCGCATCGGTGAATTCCTCCAGTCTCAGACGGATAAATACCTGCAGCGGATGCTCGTTGGCGTTGGAGATCATCTGGCGCGCCCAGAAGTATCCGTTCCATCTCGAGATCGCGAAGAACAGCGCGACCGTCGCGATCGTTGATTTGCTCATCGGTATGTACACATTGCTCAGGACCTGGAACTCGCTCGCCCCGTCCACGATGGCCGCTTCCTCGACCTCGGAGGGGACGCCCTCGAAAGCGTTTCTTAAGAGGATAATGTTCATGGCCGCCATACCCATTGCGATAACGACCAGCCATTTGTCGTCCGTGATCCCGACTCCGTTGAAGACCTTCTTGGTGGCCAGGTAATTCAGGTACTGCGGAACGATACCGGCCGAGAACCACATGGTGAAGACCAGGAAGAAGTTAAAGCTCTTGCGGAACAGGAGACGTTTCTTGGAGAGCGCATAGGCTCCGAGGATGGACGTCAGCATCGCCCAGAGCGTTCCGTAGAGGGTAATGAACAGCGTATTGGAATACGCGTTCCAGAACATATTGTCTCCGAACATGCGGGCGAACGCGCCGAACTGGATATCCTTCGGGAACAGGACGACGCTGCCGTATTCGACCGCGGACCTTCCGCTGATGGAAGCGGAGACCGCGTACACGAACGGGTAGAGACAGCAGAGGGCAAATACCGTAAGCAGTGTGTAGCTTATGATCTTGAAGATCAGCTCAGAGCTTTCAAGTTTTCTTTTCATAAAACAGCCCTCCCGTTAATACAGCGAAGTATTCGAAGCTTTTCTGGCGATCGTGTTCGCGCCGATCACCAGCAGCATCCCGATCACGTTGTTCATCATTTCCGCTGCGGCCGCTATGCCGGCTCCGGCTCCGCTCTGCATACCGTTCCGGTTTGCGAAGGTGGAGACGACATCGGCGGTAACGTAGGTATTGGGATTGTAAAGAAGCAATACCTTCTCGTAGCCGATGCTCAACAGGGAACCGATCCTGGTGATAAGCATGATAACGATGGTGGAAAGTATGCTGGGAAGCACGACGTAGCGCATCTGTGCCATCTTATCCGCGCCGTCGATCTGTGCCGCCTCGTAGCTGGTGGGCGAGATCGCGATGATCGCGGCGAAGAATACGATGCTGTCATAGCCCGCGCTCTCCCAGATACCGCTGATCTGGTAGATCGAGCGGAAGAAGGACGGGTTGTTTAGCAGGCCCGCGTTGGCCACCTCATGGCTGATCAGCCCGAGATTCTCCATCGCCTGGCTCACGATGCCCATTCCGGTCGTCAGCGATCCCTGCTTGACCAACATCGTGACCAGGGAGGTCATGACGACCGTTGACATGAACTTCGGCAGATAGGTAAGCACCTGGTAGACGCTTCGTGCGATGTTGGACCGGATCTCGTTGAAGAACAGCGCGAGTATGATCGGGATCGGGAATCCGAAGCACAGCCCGTAGAAGCTGAGGATAAAGGTGTTTCTCATCGCTCTCCAGAAATCCGTGGAGAGGCCGTCCCCGCCGAAGAGCAGCCGCCTGAAGTATGAAAAGCCGGAAAACAGCTGCTGTGAGACGGGCAGGACATTGTCCGAGACCTTGAAGCAGCCGAGCAGTTCATACATCGGGAAGTAGCGCCAGAACAGGAACACCAGCAGCATTGGCAGCAGCATGACATACAGCCGCCAGTCCTTGGCGATCGTCCGGCAGACGTGGAGCCAGTAGTGCTTTTCCACATCGTCGCGGACTGCCTGTTCCGGACTCATTCGATATGTACCGCTGACTTTATCGAATGTAAGGAAATCCGCTGCCTTAACTTTCATAACATACCTCCTTATCTTATTCCTGCTCCGTATTGATACGGATCAGGTAATGTTTCTGATCTTCGTAGACGCCGTCCAGCCTGCGTGCGATCCAGATGATGACAAAGGTGAATACATACGAAAGACTGTCGGTCGTAAAGAAACCAATCACGCTCTGCGGAGCGGCGCCCAGGGCGCACGCCGTCACCGCTCTTCCGGCCTGCATCAGAAAAAGTACGAGCAGGGGAAAGACAAGAGCCAGCGAGCCGGTCCGCACCCGTTCCTTCCCTACCGCTTTCAGAAGGGGTACGGCGAGCAGGGAAAACAGGTTTCCGATGCAGTAGATCAGATACTGTTTTCCGTCGGCCCCGCAGAAGAAGCAGAAGATCAGACCTGCTTCCAGAGCATGGATACCGCCAAAAACGCCCCAGCGCATATAGACGATGGACGTGACCGCCGCCGCCAGCGATACGGTGTACAGCTGATCCGGGAACCACCAGCCTGCCGCATGCACGATCAGAAACTCAAATACCGCAAGAACGCCCGCCAGAATCCCCAGGTCGATTCTCCGGTACTGCTGCCATGTGCGTTGTTTTCCCATAAGATCCCTCACTGTCTCCGCGCCGCCATCCTGTCGCCGGATTTTTGTGTAATATGACGATATGCAGCCCGCATTATTGCTATTTTTTATTATATATGATAATCAATTTCGAGTACATGGACAAATAGTAGGAATTTATGCACAAAAAAGATTTATCCCCGCAGATGTCTTGCTTTTTCCGGGGGTATTTTATAAGATGATCTGGCGTAACGGAAAGGAGAAGGATCCTATGATTTTTGTAAAACCGGGAGATGATCTTCAGAAAATTACAGACTCCGCAAAACCCGGAGAAACGATCCGGCTCGCGGCGGGCGAGTACCGCGCCAAAATCGCGGTGTTCACTCCGGATCTCACCTTCATCGGCGAAGGGGCGGACCGCACGCGGATCGTCTGGGATGATTATGCACTGAAAAAAGATAAGGATGGCGTTGAATACAATACCTTCCGCACCTGGACGCTCGCCGTCTGCGCGGACGGGATCACGATGCGCTCCCTCACTGTGGCGAACGACGCCCAAAACCCCGAGCTTAAGGGGCAGGAGGTCGCGCTCACCGTATACGGGGACCGCTTCGTCATGGAGGACTGCCGGCTCTCCTCCACGCAGGACACGCTGTTTCTCGGGCCGCTTCCGGCCGATCTCATCGAGCGCTACCAAAATTTCCTCCCGGATCATTTAAGGCGCGATAAGCCCTGTTCGCAGCGGTTTACCGGCTGTCTCATCGAGGGGACGGTCGACTTTATCTTCGGATGCGGGGAGGCGGTCTTTGAAAACTGCGAGATCCGCTCGCTGTACGAAAAGCGCGGCACGGGCTATGCGACCGCTCCCGCCCATTCCCCCGCGCAGACCGAAGGATTTTACTTCCACCGCTGCCGCTTTACCGCCGAAGAGGGCGTTCCCGACGGCAGCGTCTATCTCGCCCGCCCGTGGCGGGACTACGGGCTATGCGTCTTTTCGGACTGCAGCCTCGGCGCCCACATTTCCCCGCTCGGTTTCGACAAGTGGAACGATACGGAGCGGGACAAGACCGCGCGCTTTTACGAAAGCCCGGCTGTTTCCGGCCGCGTTCCGTGGGTCAGGGATCTTCGCTGTACCGGCGAAGCGCGCGGCTGACCGCGTCGGCCGAAAAGCCCTTTCGGGAGAGGAAGGCCATGATCTTCGTGCGTTCCTCGCGGCTGGCCTCCGCGCCGGGATAATGTTTCTTTTCCAGCAATGAAAGGATCGTTTCGGTCTCATCCACCGGCGTCTCCTCAAAGACCCGGTCGATCGTCTCCCCGTCGATCCCTTTCTGCTGCAGTTCGTACCGAAGCTGACGTCCGCTCTTTCTCCTTCCCATCCGTTCCAGATAGCGGCGGACGTAGTCTTCGTCGTCAAGATAGCGGTACCGTTTCAGGAAACCGACCGCATAGGAAACGGAGGCTGGCGAAAACCCCTGTTCCGCCAGCTTCCTTCGTATCTCGTCTTCTGTTTTCGGGGAGAACCGGAGATAGTAGAGCGCCTTGTCCCGGGCTTTTTTAAACTCGGGCGTCAGGGCCTCCCCGCAGTCGGTTTCGCCCGCATCCAGCGGGATATTTCCGGGACTCATTTCCCCGCAGTTCCACTCTTTCATTTCTTTTCTTCTTCGGCTCCGGCGTTGGGAGCGCCGTTTTCGGAGGTCAGCAGATGCTGCGCGGCAAGGCCGCGCTTTTCACGGACTTTGTTCTCGATCTCCTCGCAGATCACGGGGTTCTGGGCCAGATAGAGCTTCGCGTTCTCGCGGCCCTGTCCGATCTTTGCGCCCTGGTAGGCGTACCATGCGCCGCTCTTCTCCACGATGTTCGCATCCACGGCCAGATCGAGGATCTCGCCCTCGCGGGAGATCCCTTTTCCGAACATGATGTCGAACTCCGCCTCCTTGAACGGCGGGGCGATCTTGTTCTTTACAACTTTTACGCGGACATGGTTCCCGACCACCTCTCCGCTCATCTTCAAGGCCTCCGTGCGCCTTACGTCCAGACGGACGGAGGAATAAAATTTCAGCGCGCGGCCGCCGGTCGTCGTCTCCGGATTCCCGAACATGATGCCGACCTTCTCGCGGAGCTGGTTGATAAAGATCACGATGCAGTTGGTCTTGCTGATCACGGCCGTCAGCTTGCGTAGCGCCTGTGACATCAGACGCGCCTGCAGGCCGACATGGGCGTCTCCCATGTCCCCGTCGATCTCGGCCTTGGGGACCAGAGCCGCCACCGAGTCCACGATGATGATATCGATCGCGCCGGAGCGCACCATGGTCTCCGTGATCTCCAGCGCCTGTTCCCCGTTGTCCGGCTGGGAGATATAGAGGTTGTCGATATCGACCCCGATGTTTTTGGCGTAGACCGGATCGAGCGCGTGCTCCGCGTCGATGAATCCGGCGATCCCGCCTCTCTTCTGTACTTCGGCCACCATATGCAGGGCGACCGTGGTCTTACCGCTGGATTCCGGTCCGTAGATCTCCACGACGCGCCCGCGCGGCACACCGCCGAGTCCCAGCGCGATGTCCAGGCCGAGAGAGCCGGTGGGGACCGTCTCGATATTCATATGCGCCCCGGTATCTCCGAGCTTCATCACGGAGCCTTTTCCGTACGCTTTTTCGATCTGCGTCAGGGCGGCGTCAAGGGCTTTCTGTTTATCATTCCTGTCCATGTTCATCCTCCATGCGAACAAATGTTCTGTTTCCTGTTACAATCATAATATAAACGCAGAGAAAAGTCAACCATTTCTTGTGGGAAACCCGCGGATCTGCGGGACAAGGAACTGGTTGCAGGTCTTTGACCGGAGCCGGGGACCTCCGTCAAAAGAAAAACCTGCGGGATACTGTCATGATACCCCGCAGGCAGCCTGTTGTCAAGCGTTCTCTTTCCGGTCAGGGGAATGTGACCCGGATATCGGTCCCCTTTCCGGGTTCGCTTTCAAGCGCGATCTGCGCGTTGTGCCTTTCGACGATGTGCTTTACGATCGCCAGCCCGAGGCCGGTCCCGCCCGTCGCCTTCGAGCGGCTCTTGTCCACCCGGTAAAAGCGCTCGAACACGCGGTCCTGATGTTTGGGCGGGATCCCGATCCCCGTGTCCTTGACGTCGAGGAAGACTTTTCCGCCTTCGTCTTTTCCGACCGTGACCGTCACGGAGCCGCCGCGGTCGTTGTAGCGGATCGCGTTGTCGCAAAGGTTGTACAGGAGCTCCTCCATGAGCTGCCGGTCCGCCCGGATCACCGCGGGCTCTCCGAGGAGCTTCATCGTCACGTCCATGTTCTCCGCGTTCAGCTGCAGCGATCCCACGCAGTCCGCGGCGAGTCGGTACAGATCCACGTCCGTAAACTCGGCGGTGTTCTCCCCGGAATCCAGCTGCGAGAGCTGGATCGTGTCGTTTATGAGGGTCAGCAGGCGGGCCGCATTCTTATGGATCTCCCCGGCGAACCGCCGCGTATCCTTTTCGTCCGTCATCCCGCGCTCGATCAGCTCCGCATAGCCCGAAATGGCGGTCAGCGGCGTCTTTAACTCGTGCGAGACGTTGGCCGTGAACTCCTGCCGCATGCGGGCGTTCTTAAGGATGTCGTCGTGCTGGCGGCGGATCTCGGCCGCAAGCGGAGCCAGCTCCTTATAGGCCGGTTCGATGCCGGGACCGGAGATGTTCTGCGCCATCTCCTCGATCGGCCGGATCAGGCTCTTTGTAAAATAACCGGACAGAATAATGCAGATCACGAACAGGAACAGGAAAACGCCGGCCGCGATCGGAAGCAGCCTTCCGAACACCGCCATAAAGCCCGCCGCCTCCCGGGAGATCCGCAGCACGTTTCCGTTGTCAAGGCGCACCGCATAGTAAAACAGGTTCGCGGACAGCGTCCCCGAAAGGCGCGTCCCGCTTCCTTCGCCCGTCTCGAATGCCGCTTTCACCTCGGGGCGGTCCGCATGGTTTTCCATGCCGCCCGCGTCGGCGCTGCTGTCGAACAGGATCGCGCCGTTTTTCCCGATCACGGTGATCCGGACGCTGCCGGGGTGCAGGTCCCCGTATTCCGTGCGGAAGTTTCCGGCGTCGTCGAACACATGCATGCTTTTCAGCGCCCGCGCCTCCGCCCGCAGGTCTCCGATCACCTGCTCGCGCAGGAGCCCGTAAAAAATGAAAATGGCGAACAGCAGCGTCAGCACGATCGCCAGCGCCGATGTCGCCAGGAGTTCCATGTGTATCTTCCGTTTCATACGTTCCCCTCTGTATCGATCATATATCCCACGTTCCGCACGGTGCGGATCATGTTTCCGGCCTCCCCGAGTTTCTGGCGCAGAGTCCGGATGTGCATGTCGAGCGTGCGCGATTCTCCCTCGAAATCGATCCCCCAGACGCGCTCCAGGATGATCTCCCGCGTCACCACGATCCCGGCGTTGCGCAGCAGCAGCTTCAACAGCCCGTATTCCTTGAATGTCAGGCTGCACGGCACGTCGCGCACATAGACCGTGTGCTTTTCGTCGTCGAGGAACACGTCGCCCAGCGACAGGAACCGGTCTTCTTCCACCGTGCGCCGCAGGACCGCCTTCACCCGCGCGATCAGTTCCATGACGCCGAACGGCTTCGCGATGTAGTCGTCCGCCCCGGCGTCGAGTCCCTTCACCTTGTCGATCTCCGCCGTCCGCGCGGTCACCATGATGACCGGGAGCCTGCGCGTCTCCGGGCTGCGTCTGAGCTTTGCGGCGACCGCAAGTCCGTCCTCATCCGGCAGCATGAGGTCGAGAAGAACGAGGTCCGGCAGTTTCTCTTCCATTCTTCTGTAAAAGTCCCGGGCGTTTCCGAAGCCCTCCGCCTGATGGCCGCTGCTTTTCATCGCGAACAGCTCGATCTCAAGAATGTTTTTGTCGTCCTCGACCGCGTAGATCAGTGCCATGTCCGTTCCTCCCGTTCTTATGTCCTTAAGACGCAATATCGTATTTGCGCCGGTAGCTCTCGACCAGGGCCGCGTACCGCGGGTCTCCGGCGTGCTTCATGTTCTCGAGGTATCCGTGGGCATCGTAGCCGTCGCGCTCGACCTCGATCACGCTGACCGCGATATTGGAACAGTGGTCGGCCACGCGCTCGAGGTTGGTGGAAATATCAGAGAGCACGAATCCGAGTTCGATCGTGCATTTTCCTTTCTGAAGCCGCCTGATATGATTGGCCTTGGAGATGCGGTTGATGTCGTCGATCACGTCCTCCAGCGGCTCCACGAGCGCCGCCTTCGCGACGTCGTTTTCGGCGAGCGAGTCCACGGCCAGATCCAGGATCTCGCGGACCGCGTCAAGGAACGTATCCAGTTCCCTCTTCGCGCGCTTCGAGAATTCGAGGTTCTTTTCGTGCATCTCCCGCGCCGCCTCCATGATGTTCAGCGCATGGTCGGAGATCCGCTCAAAGTCGCCGATACAATGTAAGAGCAGCGCGACCGTGCGGCTGTCGTCCTTTGAAAGGCTGCGCGCCGCCAGCTTTACCATATAGCTGCCCAGCTGGTCCTCGTAGCGGTCCGCCAATGCTTCCAGCCGGCTGACCTCCTGCGCCTTCTGTTCGTCGTACTGCCCCAGAAGGCCGGCCGCGGTGACCAAACTTTCCCGCACGAGTTTTGCCATACGAACCGCCATGATACGGCTCTGGCGGACGGCGAAACCGGGCGTTTCAAGGAAACGCGGATCGAGCAGCCTGAACTCGTCCGAAACGGCCGGGGACGGTTCCTCCGCGGCTCTGTCCGGGATCGTCAGGCAGGCGAGTTTAACGAGCCCGCCCGAAAACGGCAGGAGCACGACCGTCGCGGCCACATTGAACGTGCTGTGCACCACCGCGATCCCCGTCGCCGTCGCGGCGGCGTCCAGGAAACCGAAATGCAGGAAGCCGTTCACGGTATAGAAGACCGCCATAAAAAGCGCCGTCCCGATCAGGTTGAAGTAAAGATGCACGAGCGCCGCCCGCCGCGCGTTCCGGTTCGCACCGATGCCGGAAATCAGGGCGGTCACGCAGGTCCCGATATTCTGTCCCATGATGATCGGGATCGCGCTCGCGTAATTTACCGCTCCGGTCATACAGAGCGCCTGCAGGATACCGACCGAAGCGGACGAACTCTGGATCACCGCGGTCAGGACCGCCCCGGCGAGCATGCCGAGAAGCGGGTTCGAGAACATCGTCAGGATGCCGGTGAATTCCGGCACGTCGGCCAGAGGCTTTACCGCGCCGCTCATGGTCTCCATGCCGGTCATCAGGATGGCAAAGCCGATCAGGATCGTTCCCGCGGTCTTTTTCTTCTCTTTCTTTGAGAACATCAGGAACGCCACGCCGATCAGGGCAAGGACCGGCGAGAACGAGGACGGCTTGAGCAGGCGGATAAAAAAGTTCCCGCTCTCGATCCCCGTAAGGCTCAGGATCCACGAGGTGACCGTCGTTCCGACGTTCGCCCCCATGATGATCCCGACCGCCTGCGTCAGTTTCATGATGCCCGAGTTTACAAAACCGACGACCATGACCGTGGTGGCCGACGACGACTGGATCACCGCCGTTACCCCCGCGCCGAGCAGTACGGCCTTCAGCGGATTCGACGTCAGTTTCTCAAGAATTTTTTCCAGGCGGCCGCCCGAAAGCTTTTCCAGGCCGTCTCCCATCGTCTCCATCCCGTACAGGAACAGAGCCAGGCCGCCGAGCATTGTCAGTAATCCGAAAAAATCCATAAATTCCTCCATAGTGCAAAACGTTTTCCGTTACACGGATGCCTTTTACAGCAATGCCATCGTAGCACGGCCATGTAAAGGAGCCGACTGCACTATGTAAAATCTATGTAAAATTTTCGGACGTCATGACCGGTCCCCGTCTTTTCGGATCCGAAGCAGGATCCGGTAGAGCGGTTTTCCGAGAAAAGCCACCAGGGCGAAATTCGTGGCGCAGTGTATCGCATCCCACGGGAGCCCGCCGATCCAGTAGGTAAACGCGTAGGAGGGATCGACAGGGATCCACGCTATCGCGAACAGGGAACCGAAGGCCAGTCCGAACAGACCGGCCACCGCGCCCCAGATCACGAACCGGTCGCGGATCAGCCCGCGCAGCGCCATGACGATGAACGCCAGGAGCGGCCACACATAGAGGTATGAGACCCACCATATGCCGAATCCCCACTGGACCAGCTCAAGCAGGTTGAAGACCAGGATGGCCGAAAAGACCTCTCTCCCGAAAACGAGCGTATAGACGATCACAAGCAGCGATATCAGTTCGGTGTTCGGGACAAAGTCCATGATCACCTTCGAGATGTACAGGATGGCGCCGAGAAAGGCGATCCTGATCAGTTTTTGCGCAGACATTCCGTTTTTCACGTCCTTTCCCGGTCCGATCCTGCAGTTTGCTGAATTGTTTTAGTTTATTCTAACATATGAACAATTTAATTACAAGAGCAGCCGCTCCACATCGAGCAGTCCCCAGCCCTGCTGATTCTTCGGAAGGCCGATATCCCGCGAGCTCTCCATCAGTTTCAGCTTGACGTCCCGGTTCGTGAGATCCGGATATTTCTCCAGCAGCAGGGCGATCGCGCCGGAGACGATCGGCGTGCTCATCGACGTCCCGCTCTTGATCGCATAGGAGCCCGGACGGCTCGCGCAGCTCACCACGCTGCAGCCCGGCGCGACCAGATCCGGCTTGCAGATGCACGCCGCCGTCGGGCCCCGGCCCGAGTAGTCGATCATGCGGTTCCCGCCGACGATGACCTCCATGTCGTCGTCCGAACATCCCACGGTGATCACCTTGCGGCTGATGCCCGGCGTCGTCACCGTCATCCGTCTGGGACCGTTGTTTCCGGCGGCCACCACCACGACCAGTCCCGCGTCCCACGCGCGGTTCACGCCTCTTACCAGCGCCGAATTCTCGCTCATTCCCTTTTTTCCGTAGGAGCCGACCGAGATGTTGATGATGCGGATCCCCAGCGCGTCCTTTCGCTCCAGGATCCACTCGATCCCGGCCAGCACGTCGGCCGCGTAGCCGTTTCCCTTTTGGTCCAGCACCTTCACCGCGACCAGGCCGCACCCGGGCGCCATGCCCTGATAACGCCCGTCGGAGAGCATGCCGCTGCCGCCGATGATCCCGCAGATATGCGTTCCGTGGCCGCAGTCGTCGTAGGGACCCGGCCGGTGGCCGACCATATCCGCGAAGCCGATGATCCTGTTATCGAAATCCTGATGCGGGAACAGGCCGGTATCCAGGACCGCTACGCCGACGCCTTTCCCGGTCAGGCCCATTGTGTACGCATCCTTACAGTGAATCTGTTTCTTTACGCGATCCACACAACCCAACCCCGCGCTTTTTATATAGAATATTCATGATCGCCCCGGGGTGCGACTTGCCGCTTTTCTGCGCGCGAAAACCCGCGGTCAGAAGCCGCCCCGGGGGCAGGGCGGCGCGCCGTCTTCTGCGCATGAAAAAAAGCGCAGACAAAAGCCGCTCCGGTCCGGAGACGGACACGGCCCGCCGCTTTCTGCGCATGAAAAAACCCTGTGTAAGGAACACAGGGATTTGTCATTTTAGGATTTCGTTTTCAAAAAGGTTCGTGCTTCGTTTCTTATGGTCTAAGTATAGCACGCCGCCTCCGGAAATGCTTGAATAATCTTTGAATGAATTATGAAGAGTTTCTTAAGATTGATCTCTGAAGATCGGGCAGAAATCAAACGTCGCGAAATAGTCCTCCGGCGTCTCCGCGCGGCGGATCATTTCGACGCTTCCGTCCTCCTTCAGAAGGAGCTCGGCGCTCCTCAGCCTGCCGTTGTAATTGTAGCCCATCGAGAAGCCGTGCGCGCCGGCGTCGTGGATCACGAGCAGGTCTCCCATGTCGATCTTCGGCAGCATGCGGTCGATGGCAAACTTGTCGTTGTTCTCGCAGAGCGAGCCGGTCACGTCGTACTTGTGGTCGCAGGGAGCGTTCTCCTTGCCCATGACCGTGATATGATGGTACGCGCCGTAGATGGCCGGGCGCATCAGGTTCGCCGCGCACGCGTCCACGCCGATGTACTCCTTGTGGATGTGCTTCTCGTGGATCGCCCGCGTTACCAGAACGCCGTGCGGACCGAGCATGAAGCGGCCCAGCTCGGTGAAGATCGCCACATCGCCGAGGCCCGCGGGGACAAGGATCTCCTCAAAAGCCTTCTTTACGCCCGCGCCGATCACCCGGATATCGTTCGGCTCCTGCTCCGGACGGTACGGGATCCCGATCCCGCCGGAAAGATTGATGAATTCAATGTTCGCGCCGGTCGCCTTCTTTAAGCGGACCGCCAGCTCAAACAGAACTTTCGCCAGCATCGGATAGTATTCGTTCGTGACCGTGTTGCTCGCGAGGAACGCATGGATCCCGAAATGCTTCGCGCCCTTTTCCATCAGGATCTTATACGCCTCGGTCATCTGTTCCTCGGTCATGCCGTACTTGGCGTCGCCGGGATTGTCCATGATCCCGTTCGCGATCTCAAACACTCCGCCGGGGTTGAAACGGCAGCAGATCGTCTCCGGGATCTTTCCGAGCACTTCCTCCAGGCACGCGATGTGTGTAAAATCGTCGAGATTGATGATCGCGCCGAGCTCATCCGCCAGTTTGAACTCCTCCGGCGGCGTATCGTTCGACGAGAACATGATCTCGTGGCCGCGGAATCCGCAGGCGCGCGACATCATCAGCTCGGTCAGGGAAGAGCAGTCGGTCCCGCATCCCATCTCCCTGAGGATCTTTAAGATAAACGGGTTCGGGGTCGCCTTGACGGCAAAATATTCTTTGAATCCCTTATTCCATGAAAACGCCTCCAGAAGCGCCTTCGCATTCTCGCGGATCCCCTTCTCGTCGTAAAGATAAAAGGGCGTCGGATATTCCTTCGCGATCGCCTCGAGCTGTTCCTTTGTCACAAACGGTTTCTTCTCCATGGTTTTTCGTCTCCTCATCTGTTATGGCTTTTGGCAGTCAGGTCCCGTCCGTTACGACGGGCGTCCCTGACCCGCCTGGCGCGGATCCATGCCGCCGAGCGTAACGTGCTGGTGCGTGTAAAGATGATCCTCGCAGTATTCATAGTTTCCTTCGCATTTCGAGCAGAAACGGAACGTCAGATTCGGGAAATCCTGATCCGTCCGTCCGCAGACCGCGCACCTGTGCCGTCCCGCCGTTTTGGCCGCGCGTTCCGCCTGATCCATCTGGGCGCGGAATTTCTGCTTGCGGCGGATCTCCTTCGGGTTGTATCTTGATCCGCGGTAGAGCAGGAAAAAGATCATCACGTTGGCGAACGAGAGCACGATCGCCACGCGCGTGGCCGCCCCTCCGAAGATCAGGCCGTAGAGGTAGACCGCTCCGTCGAAGAGCGCCAGCCACTTGGCCTTGATCGGGATCGCAAAGAACAGGTAAAACCTCGTCTCCGGGAACATGAACGCGATCGCGAAAAACAGCGAAAAGTTCAGGTAGTCGGTCGTGAGCGGATAGACCATCCCGAAGACCAGATAGATCACGATCGCGGCCAGCACATGGCCGAGGATCCCGATCAGGAAAAACAGGTTGAACCGGAACGCGCCCCAGACGTTCTCCAGGACATTTCCGAGATTGTAGTAGCAGTAGACGATCAGCGCGTTCAGCAGAAGCCCGTTCGTCGGGGGCCAGATCATGAACGTGATCACGCGCCAGATCTGTCCGCGGAGCAGCGCCCGAGCGTCCAGCATCAGGTACATAAAATAGACCTCCGGCGCGGTCATCTGGATAAAGATCCCGATCACATAAAGCACCACGATGTACCGCATCAGGTTCGGGATCGCATAGCGGCCGAACCGGCGTTCCATTTTATCCAGAAAATTCATTTCCAAAATCCTCCTACGCATTGTATTATAATTCCCTTCCGATTCTTTTGTCAAACTCCTTTCATCATTTTTCTGACGTTTTTTTGCCCGCAAAAATCTTAGCGCTTTTTTTACACCATTTTCGCCATTTTTGGCAGCAACCTCCCGTTCCGGTTTCTTGCATTTCCCCGCGCGCCGTGATATACTGCTGTTGGAAATGGTTCTTCAATGAAAGTCTTCATCTTTCGTCAGCCGGTTCCATAATATTACAAACAGAACAGAACGTCTTTACATACAAAAGGAGGTAAGGGGGATTCCCCGGCCAAATGAATCAGTCCTGTCGTCTCGGAATCGATATCGGTTCCACGACTGTCAAGATCGCCGTGATCGACGACGACAATCATATCCTGTTCGCGGACTACGAACGCCACTACGCCAACATCCAGGAAACTCTGACCGCGCTGCTCACCAAGTGCAGGGACGCGCTCGGCGGGCTTTCCGTCCGGCCCAGCATCACGGGCTCGGGCGGCCTGACGCTCTCCGGCCACTTACATATTCCCTTTGTGCAGGAAGTCGTCGCGGTCGCGTCCGCCCTGCAGGACTACGCGCCGCGCACCGACGTGGCGATCGAGCTCGGCGGAGAGGACGCCAAGATCATCTACTTCTCCGGCGGGATCGACCAGCGCATGAACGGGATCTGTGCCGGCGGCACCGGTTCCTTTATCGACCAGATGGCTTCCCTTCTGCAGACGGATGCTTCCGGGCTCAACGAGTACGCGAAAAACTACAAGGCCATCTATCCGATCGCGGCCCGCTGCGGCGTGTTCGCGAAATCGGATATCCAGCCTCTCATCAACGAGGGAGCCACCCATGAGGATCTGGCCGCCTCGATCTTTCAGGCCGTCGTAAACCAGACCATCAGCGGACTTGCCTGCGGCAAACCGATCCGCGGCAACGTCGCGTTCCTGGGCGGACCCCTGCATTTCCTGTCCGAGCTCCGCACGGCGTTCGTGCGCACGCTGAATCTGAGCGGGGACCAGATCATCGCTCCCGACCATTCCCACCTGTTCGCGGCGGTCGGCGCGGCCATGAACTCCAAGGATACGCCGGTCGTTACGCTCGACAGCCTCATCTCCGACCTCTCCGGCGGGATCCGCATGGATTTCGAGATCAAGCGCATGGAACCGCTCTTTGAGGACCAGGCCGCCTACGACGCTTTCGTCGCCCGGCATGACCGCTACAAGGTCCGTCGCGGCGATCTTGCTTCGTATGAAGGAAAATGTTTCCTCGGGATCGACGCCGGCTCCACCACGACGAAGGTCGCGCTAATCGGCGAGGACGGCTCGCTCCTGTACAGCTTTTACGCAAGCAACAACGGAAGTCCTCTGGCGACGGCGATCACCTCGGTCAAAGAGATCAAGTCCCTGCTGCCGGATACCGCCGAGATCGTATACTCCTGCTCGACCGGCTACGGCGAAGCTCTCCTCAAGGCCGCGTTCCTGCTCGACGAGGGCGAGGTCGAGACGATCTCCCATTACTACGCGGCCGCGTTCTTTGATCCCGACGTGGACTGCATCCTTGACATCGGCGGCCAGGATATGAAGTGCATCCGCATCAAGGACGGCACGGTGGACAGCGTCCAGCTCAACGAGGCCTGTTCCTCCGGCTGCGGCTCCTTTATCGAGACGTTCGCGAAGTCGCTCAACTACAGCGTGCAGGATTTTGCGAAGGAAGCGCTGTTCGCAAAGAACCCGATCGATCTCGGGACCCGCTGCACGGTCTTTATGAATTCCAACGTCAAGCAGGCCCAGAAGGAGGGCGCTTCCGTTTCCGATATCTCCGCCGGTCTGGCTTACTCGGTGATCCGAAACGCCTTATTTAAGGTCATCAAGATCACGGCGGCGGCCGACCTCGGAAAGAACGTCGTCGTCCAGGGCGGCACCTTCTACAACGACGCCGTTTTAAGAAGCTTTGAGAAGATATCCGGCGGCGAGGCGATCCGTCCTGACATCGCCGGCATCATGGGCGCGTTCGGCGCGGCCCTGATCGCCAGGGAGCGCTACCAGCACGAGCCGAAACAGAGCACGATGCTCTCCCTCGACCGGATCATCCACCTGACCTATACGACATCCATGAGCCGCTGCCGCGGCTGCGTCAACCACTGCGTCCTGACCGTGAACCGTTTCGACGGCGGACGCCAGTATGTGTCCGGGAACCGCTGTGAACGCGGGCTGGGGATCGAAAAGGCCCGCCGCGATATCCCGAACCTGTTCAATTACAAATATCACCGGCTGTTCGACTACGAGCCGCTGACCGCCGATCTTGCCCACCGCGGCGAGGTCGGGATCCCGCGCGTTCTGAACATGTACGAGAATTATCCGTTCTGGGCGACCTTCTTTAAGGAGCTCGGTTTTAGGGTCATCCTCTCCCCGCAGTCGAGCCGCCAGGTTTACGAGCTGGGCATCGAAACGATCCCCAGCGAATCGGAGTGCTATCCGGCGAAGCTGGCCCACGGCCACGTCTCATGGCTCATAAAGCGCGGGGTGAAGTTCATCTTCTACCCCTGCATCCCCTATGAGCGAAAGGAGATCGACGGCGCGGGGAACCACTACAACTGCCCGATCGTCACTTCGTACGCGGAAAACATCAAGAACAACATGGAAGAGCTCGCCGAGAACAACGTGCGGTTCATGAATCCGTTCATGGCCTTCACCGACGAGAAGGTCCTGTCCCGTCAGCTCGCGATCGAGTTCAAAAAGGAATTTGATATCCCGGAAAGCGAGACGAAAGCCGCCGCCGCGAAAGCGTGGGCGGAGCTTGCGCAGGCCCGCACCGACGTGCAGAAGAAGGGGGAGGAAGTTCTCGCCTATCTGAAGGAGACCGGAAAGCGCGGGATCGTCCTCGCCGGAAGGCCGTACCACATCGACCCCGAGATCAACCACGGGATCGCGGATATGATCACCTCCTACGGTTTCGCGGTCCTGACCGAGGATTCCGTCTCGCATCTGGGCAAAGTCGAGCGGCCGCTGATCGTCACCGACCAGTGGATGTACCATTCCCGCCTCTACGCGGCGGCCTCCTTTGTCAAGACGCAGGACAATCTGGACCTTGTCCAGCTGAATTCGTTCGGTTGCGGCCTGGACGCCGTGACGACCGACCAGGTGGGAGATATCCTGACCCGCTCGGGCAAGATCTACACGGTGCTCAAGATCGACGAGGTCAACAACCTCGGCGCGGCCCGGATCCGGATCCGTTCGCTGATCTCCGCCCTCCGCGTGCGCGAGGAGCGGCGCTATACAAGAAAGATCGTCTCCAGCGCCTACAACCGCGTTGTGTTCACGAAGGAAATGCGCAGGAATTACACGATCCTCTGCCCGCAGATGTCGCCGATCCACTTTGAGCTTCTGGAACCGGCGGCCCGCAGCTTCGGCTACAACCTCGTGGTCCTAAAGAACGACGACAAATCGGCCGTCGACACCGGCCTGAAATATGTCAATAACGACGCGTGCTATCCCTCGCTGATCGTGATCGGGCAGATCATGGAGGCGCTTCTGTCCGGCAAGTATGACCTCGACCATACGGCGGTCATCATGAGCCAGACCGGCGGCGGGTGCCGCGCATCCAACTACATCGGCTTTATCCGGCGCGCGCTCGAAAAGGCCGGTATGCCGCAGATCCCGGTCATCTCCTTAAACGCCAACGGCATGGAGACCAACCCCGGTTTCACCTATTCCGCGCCTCTGCTCGTGAAAGGGCTGCAGGCCGTCGTCTACGGCGACGTGTTCATGCGCGTCCTCTATGCGACGAGGCCGTACGAAAAGGTGCCCGGCTCGGCGAACGCCCTGCACGAAAAATGGAAAGCCGTCTGCATCCGGTCGCTCTCCGCGCGCAATCCCGACATGATGACCTTCGCAAGGAACATCCGCGGGATCATCCGCGATTTCGACGCGCTTCCGCGGCTCGATATCCGGAAGCCGAAAGTCGGCATCGTCGGCGAGATCCTCGTCAAGTTCTCGCCGCTCGCGAACAACCACATCGTCGACCTGCTGGAGTCCGAGGGCGTGGAAGCGGTCATGCCGGACCTCATGGACTTTTTGCTGTACTGCTTCTACAACAACAACTTCAAGGCGGAACACCTGGGGACCAGCCGTTCCACCGCGTACCTCTGCAACATGGCGATCTCCATCCTCGAATACCTGCGCAAGACCGCCCGCCGCTCGCTCGAAAAGAGCCGGCATTTCACGCCGCCCGCGCGGATCAAGTCGCTGGCCGTGATGGCGAACGAGTTCGTTTCCATCGGAAACCAGACCGGCGAAGGATGGTTCCTGACCGGAGAGATGCTTGAGCTCATCAAGGGCGGCGTAAACAACATCGTCTGCGTCCAGCCGTTCGGATGCCTTCCGAACCACATCGTCGGAAAAGGCGTGATCAAGGAGCTTCGCCGCGAGTACCCGGCGGCGAACATCATCGCCGTGGACTACGATCCCGGCGCCAGCGAGGTCAACCAGCTCAACCGCATCAAGCTGATGCTGGCGACCGCCCACAAGAATCTTGCCGCGGAACTCGAGGGCCCGAAACTGGCCGCGGCCACGATCGCCCACGGCGAACCGGTCCGGCTCGCACAGTAAAACAAAAAATCACCGCGGTATGCGATCTTCTCGCCCGCGGTGATCTTTTTTATTCTGCTTTTCCTACCCGGTTCGTGATGTACTCTTCGACCTGGTCGACAGGGATCTCGAGTGCGACCGAAAGCTCCTCATGGAGCAATGCCTGCGCGCGTTTCATGTACTGCTGATCGGTCTTTCCGGCTTTTCTTCCGTTCCTTTCCAGATTTCTCTTTTTCAGGTGTACCGTCTTGATCAGCTGTACCAGATCTTCACACGCGTGTGATCTCATCGATTCCTTATAATAGTTCTCGAGCGTTTTCTGATTCTTTGTCTCGAACTCGCTCTCCCGGATCTCGGGGATCCTGCGGATCAGGTCCTCGGCTTCGTTTTTCGTAATGACCGGCCGCATGAACACTTTCGTGTCGACCGGGATGTAGATCACTCCGGAGCCGAATACGGGAGCCAGCTTGTAGTAGATCTTCGTCTTGTCGGAGACCGGCACTCCCTCCGGCCTTCCCACGTCCTCCACACGACACACGCCCGTTGTGTCGTATATCATCAGACTTCCTTTCTCAAACATAGTTCCGCCTCCTGGAAACTGACGCCGGCAGCCGCGGATCGGCCGCCGCAAACAAAGAGAAAAAACGTGTGGTTCACAACCGGACTTACGTTCGCATGAACCACACGCTGTGTTTATATTATATCATTTTCCGCGAAAAAATGTAAGAGTTTTTTTCCCCGACAATATCCCGAGTTTTCCGCTTTTTCGACGTTTTTAAAGGGAAAAGTTTGCAATTTCCGACATTAGTCTCCCCGATGCATCGAGAAGGAATCCATATCGTAATTTGACAGGTTTTCCCACACGCCGCGGCCGTCCGCCTGCGCGATCAGGCTGTCGCGGTCTTTCTTCCAGATGCTCTCCTGTTTCAGGTTGCTGGGGCCGCCGACGCAGCCGCCCTGGCACATCATGCCCTCGATGAAATCCTCGGGCAGACGGCCGACCTTCATGAGCAGGAGCGCCTTCTTGACATCGGCCGGCCCGCTGCAGCGCGCCACCTTGACGTCCGTGTTCTCGCCCTTCTCCTTCAGGCACTGAAGGACCGCGTTCGTCACGCCGCCGCCGTTTCCGAACCGCTTTCCGAACACGCTCGCCTGCTGGTTCTCGTACGGCTCCGGTTCGAGCTCCACGCCCTTCGCGCGGATCATCTCAAGCGCCTCGCCGAAGGTAAGGACATAATCGGCGTTGCCCTCGACCGACTTGTCGGCCGCCTCCGCTTTTTTCGCCATGCAGGGGCCGATGAAGACGGTGACGGTCTCCGGATCCTGCGCCTTTAACATTCTCGACACCGCGCACATGGGCGATACCGTGGTGGAGATGTTTCCGGCCAGCGTCGGATAATGTTTTTTGATCATGTTGACGAAAGCGGGACAGCAGGAGGTCGTCAGTTTCTTTCCCTCTTTGTAGGCTTCCGCCCACTCCTGCGCCTCGTACGCGGCGGTCATGTCGCCGCCGAGCCCGACCTCGACCATATCCGAAAAGCCGATCTTCTTGAGCGCCGTTCTCCAGCTTCCCATCGTGATCTCCGGTCCGAATTCGCCCTCGACCGAGGGAGCGATCATCGCGACGACCTTTTTCCCGGCCCGGATCTCTTCGATCACGGGGACGACGTAGACCTTGGTCGTGATCGCGCCGAACGGGCAGCTCCTCACGCAGGCGCCGCACTGGATGCATTTGCTCTCGTCGATCTGGCAGATGCCGGTCTCGCGGTCCATCTTGATCGCGTCCACCGGGCAGACTCTCCGGCAGGGACGGATCAGCTCCGCGATCGCGTTGTAGGGGCACGACTGGGCGCATTTTCCGCACTCGCGGCAAATACTGGGATCAATGTGCGCGCGGTCGCGGCCGATGCTGATCGCGCCGAAGTTACAGGCGCTCTGGCACGCCTTTCCCATACATTTCTGGCAGTTGTCCGTTACGACAAACCGCGTGATCGGACATTCCTCACAGGCGGACGGAATGACCTGAATGACGTTGTCGCTGTGGATATGGCTGGGACATTTCCCCTCGGCCAGACGGATCCTCTGGCGGATGATCTCTCGTTCTTTGTATATGCAGCAACGGAATTTCGCCTTGGGCCCCGGAATCAGCTTGTAAGGGATCTCATGCCTCTTTTCCTCAAGCTCCCCGTCAAACGCAAGTTTCGCCACTTCGTGTATCACGTCGTACTTGATTTTGAGCAGCGCTTCGTCGTTCGTTACCATATTGACTGTATCCTCCTCATAATAAAAAAACCAAACCTTCTCAAATAGCGCATATATTATGGCATATCGAAGTCGGTTTGGCAAGATGTTTTTTGATTATTTTTTAACAATTTTTGTCGGGTCTTCTTGATTTTTTTAAGCGGGCAGGGGATCCAGCCGGACGGTCGCGGCTCCAAGCAGCCCGGCGTCCTCCGCCGAGTGCGTCGCGACGATCAGAAGCCTGCCCTTTGCGAGCTCCCGGATCAGGTCCGCAGCCGCCCGTTTCGTCTCCGGATCGAGGCCGGAAAACGGCTCATCCATCAGGATCGCGTCGGACGGGGCGATCAGCGCGCGCAGGATCTCGACCCGACGCCGCATCCCGCCGGAAAACGCGCTGACGCGCTTTTTAAGGGCGTCCGGAGGAAGAAGGCGCAAAAGCAGGCCGTTCAGCTCGTCGTCCGAAAAGCGGTTCCCCGAGACAAAGCGCAGGTTTTTGAGCGCGGTATAACCCTCCAGGAGCCTGTCCTCCTGAAATACCGCCGTCAGCCGCTTCCCCGCAAGGCCCGATACCGTGCCGGAGTCCGGCTCTTCCAGGCCCAGTATGATCCGAAAGAGCGTGGTCTTTCCCGCTCCGGACGGAGCCGTCAGGCAGTATGTCCCGCCGTCGGAAAAATCCAGGGAGAGGTCCCGAAAGACCGGGATCCCGTTATAGCTTTTTGTCAGTCCGCAGATCCGCATACATCCGCTCCTTTCCTGTCCGCCCTGCGTTTCCCGCGCCGTTTTTTCGGCGTTGCGGCCATATCTGACGCTCACCACTCCGGTTTTTTGCAGCCGGGCTGTCGTTCACTTCTCCGCTTTTTCCGCGGCCGGTCCAGACGCCGCGCGAAGGAGCGCCAGGAATCCCTTCTCGAACAGCGCGCTGACCGCGATGACCGTGAACGTCCACGCGAACAGTTCCGCCGTGCTCAGATAGATCTTGGCCATATAGAGCTTCTCCCCGATCGACCCGTCCGGCACGCCGATGACCTCCGCCGCGACGCCGGATTTGAACGCCATCCCGAGCGCCGACCGGCAGACGCCGAGAAGATAGGGATAAAGCGACGGCCGGTGGATATAAAACGCCGTTTTCCACGCCGGGACCCTAAAGACGCGGGCCATCTCCAGCAGCTTTGCGTCCGTATGCATAAGCCCCGTCTCCGTCGCCATGTGGATCATCGGGAAGGCGACCAGGAACGAGATCAGGACCGACAGATTCCGCGAGCCGGTCCAGACCAGCGCCAGGATCACGAACGAGGCGACCGGGACCGATTTCATGAACTGGATCGGAGGCGACAGAAAAGCCCCGGCCGCGGGGGACCGGTACGAAAGCGCGCCCGTTGCGATCCCGGCGGCAAAAGCCAGAAGAAAGCCGAGGCAGATCCGCCCCGTTGAAAAGGCGACCGCCCGCCAGAACGAAGCCTGTCCGGCCTGCAGGATGAGCGCGCGCACCGTCTCCGCGGGTCCCACCAGCAGGATCCGGTTGCGGACCAGCACGGAAACGGCCTGCCACAGGCAGAGCCAGAACAGGACGATCAGTATTTTTTTGATCCGGTTCGGAAGGTTCTTCATCGCCGATCACACCCCGACAGTCTTTCTCCTACGGAATATAGTAAAACGCGTCATCCGGCAGCGCGCCGCCGACGGACTGCGGATCCTGTCCGAACAGCACGCCGAGATAACCGTTTAGCGCTTCCTTCATCTCTTCCCCGTCGATGTAGCGGATGTTGCAGTACGGAAGCGCTTTCTTCGCCAGCGGCGCTTTCGCGACGATCCCCTGCTTTGCGATCAGTTCGGCGGCCGCGTCCGGATCTTCCTCCGTGAACGCGATCGACTCCCGGTGCTCTTTCAGGAAGGTATCGACAAGATCCCCGTGTTCCGCCAGAAATTCCGAGTTCACGATCGTGACCCCGGTAACCAGACGTCCGGCGCTCTCTCCGCTCTGCGCCCTGTCCCATTCCTCGGTCAGATCCGCGACGATCGAGAGCTTATCGTTCTGGGCCAGCGCCGCGGTCACGAACGGCTGCGGGAGCAGACCGATCGCCTCCGTATCCTCCGCCAGGATCGAGGCGACCTCCGCCGCCTCGGAGCAGAACCGAAACGTCACCTCGTCCTCGCCGAGCCCCGCCTCCGCGATCAGATACCGGAACACATATTCCGGAGTGGTCCCCTTTCCGGGCAGGCAGACCGTGCGGCCGGAAAGATCCCCGATCGAGGCGACGGACGTGTCCGCCGACACCAGATAGAGGACGCCCAGCGTATTGATGTCGATGACGGCGACGCCGCCTTCCGTCTTATTGTAAAGCACGCTCGCCACATTGGCCGGGAGAAGCGCGATGTCGGTCTTTCCCGCGGCGACCATCGCGGTCACCTCGTCCGCCGCCGTCGCCATGGTAAATTCATACCGGTTCTCCGACTCGCCGTTTTTGGCGTCGTCGATCAGCCGCACGAGCCCCATCGTGGTCGGCCCCTTAAGACCGGCGACGCGGACCGTCACGCCGTCCGCCGCCTCGGTTTCTTCCGTTTCGGCTTCCTCCGTTTCGGGCGCTGTCTGCGTCGGGGCGGCGCTCTCCTGCGCGGCCTCCGTCTGAACGGCGCTCTCCTGCGCGGTCTGTTCGTTCTCGCCCGCGACCGGGTGTTTCGGCGCGCACGCGGCAAGCACGGACGCGCAGACCGCGGCCGCGATCAGTATTTTCATTGTTTTTTTCATAATTACCTGTCTCCTCTTTTTTCCGTGGCACCGCGCGTCAGATCCTTTACGACCTCGCCCGCGATGATCAGCCCGGCGACCGGCGGCACGAACGCGACCGATCCCGGAATATCCCTTTTTCGGCTCTGCCCGCAGTTTTTCTTATCCCCGTCTTTTTCGTCCTCCTCATCCGCGGCTTTTGTGCGCGGACGCAGCGGTTCCTCCTTCGAGTAGACCACCTTGAGGCTTTTCACGTTCCTTTTCTTCAGTTCCTTCCGCATGATCCGGGCCAGCGGACAGACCGAAGTCTCGTAGATATCCGCGACCTCGAATTTGGTCGGATCCAGCTTGTTTCCCGCGCCCATGCTGCTGATCACGGGAGTCCCGGCCGCCTGCGCCCGCAGGATCAGCTCGATCTTGGCCGTCACCGTGTCGACCGCGTCCACCACATACGAATACTGCGCAAAATCGAACCGTTCCTCCGTTTCCGGCAGGAAAAAGCACTTGTGCACGTTGACCGCCGCGTCCGGATTGATGTCCAGGATGCGGTCCCGCATGACGTCGACCTTGTCCCGCCCGACCGTCCGATGCGTGGCGATGATCTGGCGGTTCAGGTTCGTGAGGCTCACCCGGTCGTTATCGATCAGGTCGATCGTCCCCACGCCGCACCGCGCCAGGGCCTCCGCGGCATAGCCGCCGACGCCCCCGACCCCGAATACGGCCACCCGCGCGGCCGCCAGGGTCTTCATCGCTTCCTCTCCGAGTAAAAGTTCCGTTCTCTCAAACTGTCCTGCCATAGATTCCTTTCATTCTGCCTGCCGGCGCGCCGCGCCTTGCCGTCCTTCCGCCCGGAACCGGTCCTGCTGCCGATGATACAGCCAGCGGCTGGCCGAAAAACAGCCAGCCGCGATCAGGATCAAGATGACGGTGTTTCTTATTTTTTGCACAGATATTCGTGGTAAAGCGCCGTCAGGGACTTCTTGACAAGGCGCTCGAAATCTGCCGACGCCCGGGCGGCGGACGCCTCGACTTCCTCATGGGTCAGCGGTTCTCCGATCCCGGCCGCCATCGTCGTCACGCAGGAGATCCCGCAGATGTCCATTCCCATATGGTTGGCGACGATCGCCTCGCACGCCGTGCTCATGCCGACCGCGTCCGCGCCCATCACGCGCGACATGCGGACTTCGGCCGGCGTCTCGTAGGACGGTCCGGTGAACTGGATGTAGACGCCCTCGTGCAGAAGGATGTTCTCCTCCTTCGCAACGCGGCGGATGATCGCCCGCAGCTCTTCCTTGTAGATGTTGCTCATATCCGGGAAGCGCGGTCCGAGGTCGTCGTCGTTCGGTCCGATGAGCGGCGACGGAACAAGGCTGATATGGTCGGTCAGCATCATGAAATCGCCGGCCTTATAATCCAGGTTGATGCCGCCGGACGCGTTCGTTAAGAACAAAAGCTTCACGCCCATCAGCTTCATGAGGCGGATCGGCATGACGACTTCTTCCATCGAGTAGCCCTCGTAATAGTGGACTCTCCCCTGCATGATCATCATCGGGACGTCGCCGACATAGCCGAAGAGGAAGCGCCCCTTGTGGCCCGGAGCCGTCGACACCGGGAATCCCTCGATATCGCTGTAATTCAGCGTCTCGACGACGTTTACGGTCTCGCCGAAGCCCCCGAGGCCGGATCCGAGGATCAGCGCGACTTCCGGCTTGAAGCTGACCTGCTTTCTTGCGCTCTCGTACGCTCTTTTAAGTCTTTCGTTCATACCCATCCTCCTTTTCTATTTCATTTTTGCATATTCGATGGCGATCCGGGCCGCTACCCGCGCGTTGTTGTAGGCAAGCTGCAGGTTCGAGGCGAAGGAAACGCCGTTCGTATACTCCTTGATGTGCGACAGCAGGAACGGCGTGGTATCCTTTCCGTGGATATTCGCCTCTTTCGCCGCTTCGAGCGCGCGGTTGATGACCGCTTCCATCTCGTCAAAGTCGAGCTCGTATTCCTCGGGGATCGGATTGGCGATCACGACGCCTCCCTTCAGGCCAAGGTCCCATTTGGTCTTGAGCACGGCCGCCATCTCCGCGTAGGTATCGATCCGGCAGTCCACCTTGCATCCGCTCCTGCGGCAGTAGAACGCCGGGAAGTCCTCCGTCCCCATCCCGAGGACCGGAACGCCCATGGTCTCAAGATATTCCAGCGTTTTCGGGATATCCAGCAGGGATTTCGCTCCGGCGCAGACGACCGCAACCTGTGTGTTCGCAAGCTCCTGCAGATCCGCGGAAATATCCATCGTGGTCTCCGCGCCTCTGTGCACGCCGCCGATCCCGCCTGTGGCAAACACGCGGATCCCCGCCATCTCGGCGAGCATCATCGTCGTGGCGACCGTCGTCGCCCCCGTTTTCTTCGTCGCCAGATAGGTCGCCACGTCGCGGCGGCTGACTTTGCCGACGCCGTCCGCCTTGCACATGACGTCCAGCTCCTCGCCGGTAAGGCCCACCTTCAGCTTTCCGCCGATGATGGCGGTGGTCGCCGGGATCGCGCCCTCGGCGCGGATGATCTCCTCGACCTTATGGGAAAATTCCATATTTTCCGGAAACGGCATACCGTGGGAAAGGATCGTCGATTCCAGCGCCACGACCGGTTTGTTCTCCTTTAACGCCTGTCTGATTTCGTCCGTAACGGACAGATATTTGTTTTCCATCGCTTTCAGTCTCCTTCTTTTAAATTGTTATCTTTTCAACCTGAAACTTTACCGCGTCCACCGTATCCCAGACGCTTTTTTCCGTGATCGTGGGATTGATCGTCCGCTCGTGCTGGATCGCCAGCCAGGACATCGCCGTCGCGAACCGCAGCATATCCTCGGTGTCCAGTCCCTTTAACGTGCCGTAAAGCATTCCGCTCATGAACGCGTCGCCCGCGCCGGTCGCGTTGGCGAACTGTTCGAGCGGCTTCGTCTTCGCGTGCAGCAGCGTGCCGTTTTGGTCCATGTAGATGCTCCCGTGCTGCCCGCGGCTCACGATCACCCGCGAGAGCCCCCGATCCAGCAGGATGCGGCACGCCCGGATCATGTTCTCCTGCGTGTCGGCCTTCCGGCCGGAAAGGACCTCGATCTCCTGCACGTTCGGCTTGAACGTGTGGTAATGGCTGAGATCCCCCAGAAGCTTTTCCGAATAGGTCGTGCTTACCGGATCCACGAACACCGGGACCGTATCCCCGTAGGTCTGGGATACATAGTCGAGGATCGCCTTCGGCAGGCCCGTGTCCATCACGATCGCCCCCGCGTTGCGTAACAGCTTGTCCTTCGTCTTGAGGAAATCGGTGCTCAGCTCCTGAAGGACGCGCATGTCCGAGAGCGCCAGCGCCATCTCGCCGCGGTTGTCGTGGATCGACAGGTATGTCGAGGACGCGAAACCGGGCACCACAAGAAAGTTTGAAGTGTCGATGTTGGCGTCGATGCATTCCTTGCGGATCTTGTCCGCGTAGATGTCGTCCCCGACGGCCGTGATTAGCCGGACCGGAAGCCCGAGCCGGGCCGCGTTCTCGCAGATGTTGTGCGTCACGCCCCCGACGCTCATGCCGATCTGGCCCGGATTGGAGTCCGCCGCCACCAGCGGCCTGCCGCTTCGGCCCATCAGATCGATGTTGGCGGCCCCGATGCCGACCACATACTTTTCCGTCAGCTCGGCCAGCACATAGCCGCGGCCGAGGATATAGCCTTCTTTGCTCAGGTTCATCAGATGGACGCCCACGGACGACCGCGAGATCCCGAGACTGTTCGCGATCTCCTCCTGCGAAAGCATCGGGTTCTGAAGGAGAAGATCCATGATCTGTCTTTCCCGCTCTGTCAAGCACTCACCCCCGTTCCTGTCCGGTGTCTAATTTTTCTTTAAGTATATAAACATTTCTTTATTTCATATTATAATGAACGGAGGCATTTGTCAACTGTTTTTTGATTTCCGGAAAGAAAAGAAACGGTTTTCAGAAAGGAAGAAGGCCGAGATGTTCCAGCAGGATCTTTGCGCCCATCAGGATCAGGATGACGCCGCCCGCGATCTCAGCTCCCGATTTGTAGCGCAGGCCGAAGATATGCCCGATGCGGACGCCAACCGCGGACAGCGTAAAGGTCACCACGCCGATAAAAACGACGGCCCAGAAAATGTTGACGCGCAGGAACGCGAACGTCACGCCGACCGCCAGCGCGTCTATGCTGGTCGCGACCGCCAGCGGAAGCATGGCCGCCGGGGCAAAGGAGGCGTCGAGCTCCTCCTCTTCGCCGCCGCGCGCTTCGCGGATCATGTTCGCGCCGATGACGGACAGGAGAATGAACGCGACCCAGTGATCGATACGGGTGATCACGCTCTCGAACTGGCTCCCGAGCAGGTATCCGATCGCGGGCATAAGCATCTGGAAGCCCCCGAAATAAGCGCCGCAGATCAGCGCGTGCGAGAGTTTCATGCGCGTCACCGAAAGGCCCTTGCAGACGGAGACCGCAAACGCATCCATCGACAGCCCGACGGCGATTATGAACAGTTCGATCAGACCCATGGTTTATCCTCCGATCCGTTATGGCAGGGCTATACAGTCATATTCTCCAAATTAGAAAATAAGACCTATCCGTCGTGCAACGGATAAGTCTCGTACCGGCAAAGCAATGCGGCTGAAGGGATTTGAACCCCCACGGTCTCCCGCCAGCTCCTAAGGCTGGTGCGTCTGCCAGTTCCGCCACAGCCGCGCGCTTTATTATCATACAATCGAACCGGGAAAATGTCAATATCTTTCCGCGGCGGCAGAAACCCTGCGGCGGCGGAAACTTCGCCGTGCAGGCCGCTGCGGATGCCGCGCCGTCACCACGAGAGGCGGTGCAGCTTCCCCTGCCGGGTCAGACCGTCGAAACCGTTCTGGCGCAGCGCCTCGTAGAGCACGATCGCGGCCGCGTTTGAAAGGTTCAGGGAACGGATCTCTCCCCACATCGGGATCCGCACGCAGCGCTCCCGGTTTTCGACCAGGATCTCCTCCGGGATCCCGCGGCTCTCCGGGCCGAACATCAGAAAACAGTCCGGCTCGTACCGCACGTCGGTATAGATCCTCTCGGCTTTGGTCGTCGCCATGTAGATCTTCGCGCCCGGGTTCCGTTCGAGGAAATCCGCATAGTCGCAGTAGACCGTCAGATCCAGTTTGTCCCAGTAATCCAGGCCCGCCCGCGCCAGGTGCTTTTCCCCGAGCTTAAAGCCCAGCGGCTCGATGAGGTGCAGCCTCGCGCCCGCCGCCACGCAGGTGCGCCCGATGTTTCCGGTGTTCGCCGGCATCTCCGGCTCATAAAGTACGATATTCATCATTGTTCTTTTCCGTCCAGTCTTGCAACGAACCGCTCGATCCTGGCAAGCGCGCGTTTCAGGTCGCGCAGGGAGTACGCGTAGGAGATCCGCAGATATCCCTCGCCGCAGTCGCCGAACGCGGTCCCCGGGACGACGGCCACCTTCTCCTCCTCCAGCAGGCGGAGCGCAAACTCGTCGGAGGTCATGCCGAAGCGTTTGATGCTCGGGAACACATAGAACGCTCCCTGCGGCTCGTAGCAGTCGAATCCCATGTCGCGCAGGGACTTTACCAGGAAACGGCGTCTCTGGTCGTACGACTCGCGCATCCGCGCGACGTCCGCGTCGCCCTCCCGCAGGGCCTCGATCGCCGCGTACTGGCTCGTCGTGGGCGCGCACATGATGGCAAACTGATGGATCTTAAGCATCTGTTTCAGAATGATCTCCGGAGCGCACGCGTAGCCTAACCTCCAGCCGGTCATCGCATACGACTTCGAGAATCCGTTGATGAGAACGGTCCTCTCGCGCATTCCCGGACACGCGGCGATCGTCGCGTGTTTTCCGCTGTAAGTCAGCTCGCAGTAGATCTCGTCGGAAATGACGTACAGATCGTGCTCCCGGATCACCTCCGCGATCGCTTCCAGATCCTCCTTCTCCATAATGGACCCGGTCGGGTTGTTGGGGAACGGCAGGATCAGGATCTTGGTCTTCGGGGTGATCTTTTCAAGCAGTTTTTCTTTCGTAAGGCGGAACCGGTCCTTTTCCTCGAGTTGGATCGTGACCGGGACGCCGCCCGCCAGCACCGTGCAGGGCACATAGGAGACGTAGCTGGGCTGCGGGATCAGGACCTCGTCGCCGGGATCAAGCATGGCGCGCAGCGCGATGTCGATCGCCTCGCTTCCGCCGACCGTGACCATGACCTCGTTCCGGAAATCGTAGGCGACCTGGAACCGGCGGTTTATGTATTTGCAGATCTCGATCTTTAAGTCCTTCAGGCCCGCGTTCGAGGTATAGAAAGTGCGCCCCTTTTTCAGGGACTCGATCCCCGCGTCGCGGATCGGCCACGGCGTGTCGAAATCCGGCTCACCGACGCCGAGGGAGATCGCGCCGTCCATCTCGCTCACGATGTCGAAAAATCTGCGGATCCCGGACGGCGGGATGTTTACGATCGTATCGGATAACGGATTTCTCATGGGGTGATCAGCATCCTTTCGTCTTCATGTCTGTCGCACATGATCGTCCCGTGATCCTTATATTTTTTCAGCACGAAATGCGTCGCGGTGCTCAGCACGGAATCCAGCGGAGCCAGCTTGTTCGAGACGAACTGCGCCACCTCGCGGAGCGTCTTTCCCTCGAGGATCACCGTAAGATCGTACGCGCCGGACATCAGATAGACCGACTCGACCTCGCTGTACTGATAGATGCGCTCGGCCAGCGAATCAAAGCCCTGGTCGCGCTGGGGCGTGACCTTTACCTCGATCAGCGCGACCACTTTTTCGTCGCCGGTCTTCTCCCAGTTGATCAGCGTATGGTAGCCGCAGATGATGTTCTCCTGTTCCATATCCGCGATCTCGTTCGCGACCGCGGCCTCGCTCTCGCCGAGCATGGCCGCCAGATCGGCCAGATCGATCCGGCTGTTCTTCTCAATGATCGCCAGAATCTTTTCCCTCATTCGGATCCTCCCTTTCATATAAACGGGGCCGCTCCAGATAGCCGGTCCCTCCGTTTCCCGTTATTTTCCTTGCGATCCCCTTCTCCGCCTTTCCGATGACCGCGGCCATGATCCCGCGCTCCGAAAGGGCGCTCACCAGATCGCCGCCGTTATCCGCGGCGGCCAGCACGCATTCCCCGGAGTCCAGGCGGTAGGGGTTCATGTCAAAAAGCTCGCAGACCTCGATCATCTCCTGTCTGACCGGTATCTTCGTCAGCGAGAATGAGATCCCGCGCATATAAGCCCCTGACAGTATCCAGAGGGCGGCAAGCACGCCGCCCTCCCCGACATACTCCCACTCCGTCGCGCCGCAGCGCGCAAGGAGTTCGGGAGTCAGATCCAGTTTTTCTTCGGTCTGTTCCCGCACGGTCTGCAGGAACTCTTCGGAGAAACGCGCGGAAAGCTCCGCTTTTCGTTCTCTCAGAGCCAGCCCGACGCCCCGCTTTCCGATCGCGCCCGCCACGACCAGATCCTGTCCGGGCTCAAAGATCCCGCTGCCGTTCGGCTCGCGAATGATCTTTCGCATCATGTCACGCTCCCGGGCCATCCGCAGGCGTCTCGGGCACGGTCCCGGGCGTTTGCAACGCAGGCAGAAAACGACAGAGCGGCTGTCAGTCCGGCAGCCGCAAAACCCGTTATGCCCGCGATCCACATCCTCCGCCTCATGGTCATCTCCTCTGATCTGTCTTTACAATATCGACATCAAAGCGCCGAGTACCATCGGTACCACCATTGCCAGAACAACGATCACGATAACGATCGTCGAGAGAATTTTCCTTGTCCTCTTATTATTCAGATTCAGCAAAAAGCTCACCCCTTTTACTCATTTTATCTGTATTCCGGAAAACTATCCCTTTTCCCCGTCATTTTCGGGATCATTCCATGCGTAAAAACAACGCTGTCTGTCATAATGTTTTACTGCCCGATCAAGATCCTCCCCGGACATTATACCTATTCTATGATATTTTATCGAATCCTGCAAGTGTTGTTTTCGTCTTTTTGCGGATGAATGCTCTTTTTTTCCCGGATATCCCGTCCGTTTGCCCGTCGGGATCCCCGTATCAGACCGTATATTCGATCTTTCTCCCGGTCGGATTGTACTGATAGTAGCGCACTCCGGCCGCGTTCAGCATCCGTTTGGAGGCTCTGGTCGAGGGGGAGTCGGCGTATTTGTCGCTCTCGTAGACCAGCGTCTTGATGCCGGCCTGGATGATCGCCTTCGCGCACTCGTTGCACGGGAACAGCGTCACATACAGCTTGCTGCCCTCGAGGCTGCCGCCGCGGTAGTTTAGGATCGCGTTCAGCTCGCTGTGGGTCACATAAAAATACTTGTCGTTGTAGGGGTCCGGATCGATCTTCCCCCAGGGGAACGTATCGTCGGAACATCCCTTCGGGAACCCGTTGTACCCCATCGAGAGGATCTTATTGTCCTGGCTCACGATGCAGGCCCCGACCTGCGTGTTCGGATCCTTCGAGCGCATCGCGGAAAGCTTCGCGACGCCCATAAAATATTCATCCCAGGTGATATAGTCTCTGCGTTTTTCTGACATCTCTCTTCTCCTTTTTCCTTCCCCGGCCGTGTTTTCCGCACCCGAATCGTATCATGCGGGGCATGGCCGTGCCCCACGGACCGGATCCTCCGGGCCGCGCTTACCGCAGCCGCAGCATCTGCTCCCGTATCGCCTATACCTGCACCGTGTGATATCCCGCGGCCTTTAAAAGGCGGTTCATGACCGCCCGGCCGATGTTTTCCCCCGAAAAGCTTTCGGAATAGATGCAGTCCACATCCTTATCGTCGAATTCCCTCAGAACCGCGAACAGGTTGTGGGCGACGGTCTCCTCGTTCCCGCGGCTCCCGATCACCCGCAGAACGATCCCGGGAACCCCATCGGGATAAAGTGCGCGTGTCTCCTCCGTGCAGATGATCCCCACGCGTTTTCCGCTCTCCGCGGCCTTGAGCGCCTCGCGCGCGATGCAGGCGGCCGCCTTATCCGCCGTCCCCTCGACCAGCGTCATCTGTGCCTTCGGCGCATAATGGCGGTACTTCATGCCCGGCGCCTTCGGCTTTACATCCGCGCTCACGGGTCCCGAGATCGCCGGATCGACCGCGACCTCTCCCAGGAGTTCCGTCAGCATCTCAAGCGTGACCGCGCCCGGCCGCAGCAGGGTCGGCATCCCGCCGGACACGTCGACGATCGTCGATTCCAGCCCGATCCCCACCGGTCCGCCGTCGATGATCATATCGATCTTTCCGTTCATGTCCTCGATCACATGCGCGGCCTGCGTGGGGCTCGGCCGCCCCGAGGTGTTGGCGCTCGGCGCCGCGACCGGCACGCCGGAGAGGCGGATCAGGCGGTTCGCCACCGGATCCGAGGGCATCCGCACGGCCACGGTGTCCAGGCCGCCGGTCGTCCCGTAGGGCACGATCTCTTTTTTATGAAAGACCATGGTGAGCGGCCCCGGCCAGAACGCCGCCGCCAGCTTCTCCGCCGTCTCGGGGATCGCGGAGACAAGCGCGGGAAGCTCGTCCATACAGGAGATGTGGGCGATCAGCGGGTTGTCCGACGGCCGCCCCTTGGCTGCGTATATCTTCCTCGCCGCGTTCTCATCGAGCGCGTTCGCCCCCAGCCCGTAGACGGTTTCCGTCGGAAACGCCACAAGGCCGCCGGCTCTAATGATGCCGGCAGCCTCCGTTAGCTCGCTGTCTTTTACATTCAGAGGATCTGCGATCCTGATGATTTTTGTATCCATATAAGCGTTTAGTCCTTCCAGGCGCGGATCTCCTTAAGGCCCGCGACGATGGATTCCACAAAGCTCGCGTAGATCTGCTCGCCTTTTTCCGCCGTCGCCCCGCTCGGATCTCCGCCGATGCCGATCGGTTTTCCGTCCTCGGTCTCCCATTCCTCGGAGACCCAGCCGATCGTGATCGGGCCGTATACCGTAAAGGTCTTGTTGCCCATAAACTTGCGCGGGATCCCCGCCTCGGATGTTTCAAGCTTTACGAGTTCCGGCCGTTCGGCAAGGACCATCGCTGTCTCCATCTCTCCCCCGTGGAAGTCCCAGACGTTTCCCTCGGAGACCGTGTCCCGCACGGCCTTGTTCCCGAAGAACGTACCACAGTTTATGATGAAAACGGCAAGTCCGCATTCGCTCCTTAGCTCACGGCTCAGGACCTGGATGATCGGCGAATTTCCGCCGTGGCAGTTTAACATCGCGATCTTTTTGAATCCGTGATGGTGGAGCCCCTTGCAGATGTCATAGAGCATATGATAAAACGTGTCCGGCTTTAAGGTGACGGAACCGCAGAAGTTGATGTGCTCCGTGCTTAAGCCGAGCGGGATCGGCGGGAAGATCAGCATCGGGTAATCGGGGATCTCCTTATCGAGCGCCTCCTTGATCCGCCTCGCCGTTCCTTCGGAGATGATCTCGTCGGTCCCCAGCGGGCACTGGTTCCCGTGCTGTTCGAGCGCGCCGATCGGGATCATGACCACCGTCTCGTCCTTATCGACCTGCTCCATCTCCAGTCTTGTCAGTTCTCTGTAGTAACGTACCATAACCGATTCAGCCTTTCTCTGTCTGCACGGCCGGCGTCGGAGCGCCCGCGCGGATGATCACGCTCACGCGCTTGTAGACGAGAGCCGTCACCAGCGAATTCATGCCCAGCTTCAGGATATTGAACGGCACGATCGCGAAGAGCGCGAATGTCGGCAGATTGGTGATCGCCGGGTTGATGGCGGTGCCCATCGCGATGATATTCTCGATCCCGTTAAACATCAGGTTCGCGTAAAGCGGGATCGTCATAAAGCAGTTGACGAAGATCGCCACGATCACGCCGCTTAAGATCGAAAATCCGAGACCGACCATCGCGGTCTTACGGGTGCGGTGCCTCTGGTAGAGGATCGACGCCGGCAGGATAAACGCGCAGCCGCCGATGAAGTTTCCGAGGTCGCCGACATACATCGTCGTGGTCCCCTTGATCAGGAGCTTTAAGACGTTCTTAACGAGCTCCATCAGGACGCCCGGGACCGGGCCCAGGGCGAACGCCCCGATCAGGACCGGCGTTTCCGCGAAATCCAGCTTGTAGAACGGCGGCGCAAACGGCACGGAGATCTGGAACGATTCCAGCACGGCGGCCAGCGCTCCGAACATCGCGATCAGCACGACGTTTCTGACGGTCAAGACTTTGTTTTGTTTCATGGTTTTTTCCTCCTTGTACCTGTCCTTCATGTTGCTTTGACGTACAGAGGAATTGCGGGTCTCGGTGAATAAAAAACCCCGGACACGAAAAACAGTCCGGGGCCTACGCACCTGTCTCACAATTTCTTCTCTCATCCAGACTGTAACTGTCGGTTTTGGAGTTTCACCAAATCAGCTGCTTTCGCAGGTCGCGGACTGTCACCGCCGGTAGGGACTTTCACCCTGCCCCGAAGAACTTATTATTTTTTACACGACCTATTATAGCGCGGTACGTTACGATATGCAAGAGCTTTTTTAATCCTTTTGCCGGACATTTTTAAACTCTTTCTCTGGACACGGGCCCGAAGGCATGTTAAATTATATTTGTATCATGCCGAAGGGAATACAGGCGAAAAACATCCGCGAGCGCCGCGATTTTTTTCGTCCGCACGGCAGCGGCAGGACAATAACGGCAACGGGAGGCGGACATCATGGAAGTAAAGACGATACGGGGACAGGTCTATCAGATCCTGCGGGATGAGATCTGCAGCGGAAAATATGCGCCGGGTACAAGGCTTCAGGAGCAGGAGCTTGCGGAGCGGATCGGCGTGAGCCGCAGTCCGGTCCGGGAGGCGCTTAAAACGCTGGCAGGGGATGGGCTGCTGATCGAGGTCCCCAACAAGGGCGTTTTCACAAAGACCTTTACGGACAGGGACATCGACGAGATTTTCGACATGCGGCTGATGCTGGAGACCTACTCGATCCACCGCTGCGGCAGCCGCCTCACCTCCGCCAGGATACAGCAGCTTTTCGACGTTCTGGCGCAGCTCGAAAAAACGCACGCCGCCGGGGATCTCGGGACCTATGTCGAAATCGACGAGACCCTTCACCGTCTTCTGGTGGAGATGAGCGAAAACAGTCTGGTCCAGCTCACCTACGAGCGGGTGCGGTCCATGAACCAGCAGTTTCGGGTGCTCTCCCTCAGCAGCCAGAAACGGTTCGACGAATCGCTCACCGAACACAGCCAGATCGTCGAGGCTCTGGCCGTCCGGGACCTGGCCGGCGCGGAACGGGTGCTGCGCACGCACCTTGAGCTCGCGTGCGATATGATAAAAGAACGGCTGCCGCACGGTTAAGCGCGGCAGCCGTTTTAGTATCGGTATCGGTCAATGAATAAACATTGACAGGATGATCAGAATGACCGAACCGAACGCCGGAACAAGGATGGAGCCGACGGACCAGGTCTTTAAGCTCGTCTTGATATCCATTCCGGAGAAGT
>CANQGL010000005.1 GCA_947623185.1 uncultured Lachnospiraceae bacterium | reverse complement strand
ATTCCTAAAAAAGAGCTGTGTAGAATTTTAGCGCTGAAACCTTTGACGGTTCGGGATGAAACGGTCAGTAATACAGTAAAAAAGAAAATAAAGAGGATCAGCGAGTTTGACGAACAAACAAAATCCTATACAATGTCGGCGTTCCTGATTGCCCAGCTTGGGAAAAATTATACGAATGATGCCTATAAGCGTATTACGGGGGCAGAGCTGCTGGAATTGGCATGGGGCGTTGTGGAGGATATGCAGTATATGGGCGGTGGAATGGTGGTCTTTTTGGAAGCAAATAATGAGGAAAAGTTATTATCGTTTTATAAGGATAATAGATTCCGACAGTTCGATACCAGACAGACTGCATCAGGTGAAGATGAGTCGCATGAGCTTGTGCAGTTATTGAGATTGCTTTAAGTAAAATTTAATAGTAACTAAAGGTGCATGGGGAGTAAGTATTATTTACAGTCCATGCGCCTTTTTTACTTTATATGGAATCTACATCGGAGCACCGGACAAGTTCAGCGGCAAGCGACGGCGGAAGATGCCGGAAGCGGTTTTTGAGCGGCTGGATCGTATCGCTAAGGATTCCGGTGGATTTTGCTGCTCCGTTGTGGTATACTCGGTTTTGAGAAGCGGCCCGCTGCGGCCGCGGGAACACAAGGAGAGGGATCATGTCACTGACGCTTGTCACCGGCGGCTCCGGTTCGGGAAAGACGGAGTACATATACAGGAAAATCATTGAACAGTCGATCGCCCGCGCGGACGGCCGCTTTTTCGTCATTGTGCCGGAACAGGCGACCATGCAGGCGCAGAAGGAGATCGTGCGCCTTCATCCGCGCCACGGCACGATGAACATCGACATCGTAAGCTTCGAGCGTCTGGCGTACCGTATTTTTTCGGAACTGTCCCTGCCGCAGCCGGAGATCCTTGACGATACGGGGAAGAGCATGGTGTTAAGGCGGCTGGCCGGGGAAAAGAAGGCGGAACTGAAACTGTTCGCGTCGCAGCTAAACCGCGCCGGATTTATCGGCGAGGTCAAGTCCATGCTGTCAGAGTTTTACCAGTACGGCGTTACACCGGAGATGCTGGACGAGCAGGCGGCGCGCACTCTGGGAGGACGCCCGTCCGGGAACGGCGCAGCGCCCGAAACGGGAAAAACGCCGGGCGCAGGCTCCATGCTGGCGCGCAAGCTCGGCGACATGAACGTGATCTACCGCGCGTTCCGGGATTTCATCGCCGAACATTACATTACGACGGAAGAACTGCTGGATAAGCTCTGCGAGGTCTGCGGACGATCCAAACTCCTTTCCGGGAGCACGGTCGTCCTCGACGGATATACGGGTTTTACGCCGGTCCAGTACCGGCTCCTGGGACTTCTGCTCACGATTTGCGACAGCGTTTACGTCACGGTCACCGCATCGGAGAACGTCGACCTCTACGGGCCGGGAAGCGAGGCGGACCTGTTCGACATGAGCCGGAAGATGGCGGCGAAACTTGTGGCGCTGGCGGCGGAGCGCGGCGTTAAGAAAGAGCGGGACATCGTGCTCTCCTCGCGCCCGCTCGTGCGTTTCGGGGATCGCAGGGAGCTGGACTATCTGGAGCGGTCCGTGTTCCGCTATCCGTACCGGCCGTATGCGGGGGCGGCGGGGGCGATCCGTCTGGTACAGGCGCAGGACCCGGCGGACGAGATCGACTTTGTGGTCAATAAGATCGAGCAGCTTGTCCGGATCGACGGGCTGCGTTACCGGGAGATCGCGGTGATCTGTGGCGATCTGGCCGGATATTCGAGGGAGATCATCCACCGATTTGAGGAGAGCGGGATCCCCCTGTTCATCGACGAGAAGAAGGACGTCTCGGGAAATCCGTTCATACGCCTGATCCTGAGCAGCCTTGAGATCTTAAAGGGCGGTTTCGACTACGAGAGCATGTTCCAATACCTGCGTACCGGGCTGGTATCGGAGGACCGGGAGATGATCGACCGCCTGGAAACCTATGTGCGGGCTCTGGGGATCCGCGGATTTTCCCGCTGGAACGAGGAGTGGGAGCGCACGTTCGAGGGCGGAGGCGCCCTGAACCTGACGGAGCTGAACGGATTCCGGAAAACGGTCATGGGACCGCTCGCGGCGTTTCGGGAAAAGGCCGCGGAGCGGGGGACGACCGTGCGCACGGTGACCGAAGCGCTGGTCGGACTGCTCACGGAACTTGATGCGGAGAGAAAACTCCTAGCCAAAAGCCGGGAATTTCAGGCGGCGGGGATGTTAAAGGAAGCCAGAGAATATGAGGAGATCTACGGGCTGGTGTCCGATCTTTTCTCGCGTTTTGTAGATCTTCTCGGATATGAGATTATTTCCAAACGTGAATACATTGAGATCCTCAAGGCCGGTTTTTCGGAACTTCAGGTGGGCGTGATCCCCGCGGCCGCGGACCGGGTCGTCGCCGGAGATCTGAAGCGCACGCGCCTTTTGGGCATCCGCGCCCTGTTCTTTGTGGGCGTGAATGAAGGCGTTGTTCCTGCCGACACCTCAAAGGGCGGGATCCTGACCGAGCAGGAGCGGGAGCTTCTAAAGAAAAACGCGCTGGAACTTGCGCCGACCGCCCGCGAGGAGGGCTTCATGCAGCGTTTTTATCTGTATCTGATGCTGACGAAACCGTCCGAAAAACTGTTCCTTTCATGGACCGCGGTATCGGGCGCGGGGAAGGCCATGCGGCCATCCAGTCTGATCGGACACATTCGGAAACGCTTTCCGCAGGCGGAGGTATGCGGAACGGAAGGGGAGCGGGCGGACGCGGTGAGCCTGCAGGCCGCGCGGCACGCGGTCATCGCGTGGCTCCAGGAACCGGAAAACCTTTCCTCCAATGCGCGGTTTTCGGAACTTTACCGCTGGCTTTCCACGCGCGGCGGCCTGGCCGGAGAAATGGAGCGGCTGGCGGATGCCTGCGTCTATTCCTACCGCGACCATGGGATCGGACGGGAGGCTGCCAGAGAACTGTACGGTATGATGCTGCACGGGACCGTGACGCGCATGGAGACCTACGCGTCCTGCGCGTATGCGCATTTTTTAAGCCACGGGCTGGAACTGAAAAAACGGCGTGAATACGAGATCGACCTTTCGGATATGGGCAACCTGTTCCACCGGACGATCGACCTGTTTTTCCGCACGGTGCGCGAGAGCGGGCGCGATTTCCGCACGATCGGCGAGGAGGAGCGGAAGGAGCTGGTCGGCGGATGCGTGAGACAGGTCGCGGATGAATACCGGAACACGATCATGAAGAGCTCGGCCCGGAACGATTATCTGAGCCGCAAGGTGGAGCGGATCGCGGACCGCACGGTGCGCGCGCTGATCTATCAGATCCGAAAGGGCGACTTTGAACCGGAGGGATTTGAGGTCGACGTCAGCACGCAGATCCCGTTGGATAACGGCGGGTCGCTGAACCTGCGCGGACGGATCGACCGGCTCGACGTGCTTGAGGAAGAGGACCGCATCTATGTGAAGATCATGGACTACAAGTCCGGAAGCACCTCGTTCGATCTGGCGCTTCTGTACCACGGGCTGCAGCTGCAGCTTCCGGTTTACATGGATGCGGCGCTTAAAATGGAGAAAAAGAGGCATCCCGGCAAGGAGGCTGTCCCGGCGGGGATCTTCTATTATCATATCGACGATCCGGTGATCGAGCGGAAGGAGGACTCGTCGCCCGAGTCCGTGGAGGCGGAGGCGTTAAGGAAGCTGCGCATGAACGGACTTGTCAACAGCAGTCTTCCGGTGATCCGCCATCTGGACCGCACGATCGAGCGCGAATCGGACGTGATCCCGGTCGCGTTAAAGGATGGGCTGATCCAGGAGACGCGGTCGTCGGTCGCGGGCGGTGAGCGGTTCGCACATCTGACAGATTATGTAAACGGAAAACTGAAGGCAATGGGGCAGGAGATCATGGACGGGAACACGGCGGTCGATCCTTACCGTCAGAAGGACCGGACGGCCTGCGATTACTGCCCGTACCACAGCGTATGCGGGTTCGATCTGAAAACGGGCGGCTACGGATTCCGCCGCTTCCGCCCGATGAAGCCGGAGGAGATCTGGCAGGAGATCGAAAACGCGCAGGATGAGGAAGCCGGGAAGAAAGGCGAGAGGGACGACTGGAAGGAAACCATGAAAGAAGCCGGGAAGGGAGGCGGTGCGAATGGCTGAGACGAGATGGACGCCCGAGCAGCAGCAGGTGATCGACTCGCGCGGCCGCAACCTTCTTGTGTCGGCTGCCGCGGGAAGCGGAAAAACCGCCGTCCTCGTCGAGCGGATCATCCGCATGGTGACGGACCGCGAGTCCCCGGTCGACATCGACCGCCTTCTGGTCATGACGTTTACGAACGCAGCCGCGGCGGAGATGCGCGAGCGGATCGGGGACGCGCTGGAAGAGCGGCTGGAACAAAACCCCGGCGACGCGAATCTGGAACGGCAGACTACGTTGATCCACCATGCGCAGATCACGACGATCGACAGCTTCTGCCTGTCGCTCCTGCGCGAACATTTCAATGAGATCCGGATCGATCCGGGATTTCGGATCGGCGAGGAGGGAGAACTGCTCCTTATCCAGACCGACGTGATGAAGGAACTGCTGGAGGATTATTACGCGAGAAGCGACGGACGGTTTTTCCGGTTCGTCGATACCTACGCCTCGGGGAAGGCGGACGGAGGGCTTGAGGACTATATTCTTCAGGTCTGGCGGTTCTCGCAGAGCAACCCGTGGCCCAAGGAGTGGATCGAGACCTGCAGGCGCGAGCTCGACGGAGCGGCGGACGATTTTTCGGAGACCCGCTGGATGCGTTTTCTGACCGGCGACGTGAAACTGCAGGCGGCGGAGCTTGCCGGACAGATGGAGGAAGCGATCTCGATCTCGTCCGCAGAGGATGGACCGCAGAGCTATCTCCCGACGCTTCTTAAAGAGGCTGAAAGGCTGCATGAACTGGAGAACGCAAAAACCTATGAGGAGATCCACGCGATGCTTTCGGAGCCGATTTTTGACCGGCTCTCCGCCGCGCGCGCAAAAAACATCGATCCGGAAAAGAAGGAGCGGGTAACGGCGATCCGCAACCGGGTCAAGGACGCGGTAAAGAAAATGGCGGCGCTCTACGCGCCGGGGGATCTGGAACACATCGTTTCCGACATGGAAGCCAGTCGCGAACCGGTGCTCATGCTGCTGGAGCTGGCCGAAGAATTTACGGCGCGATACCAGGCGGCGAAGGAGGAGAAGAACCTCGTCGACTTCAACGATCTGGAGCACTTTGCGCTCCGCATCCTGACCGGGGATTCCCCCGACCATACGCCCGGGCCCTCTGCGGACGAGCTGGCCGGTTTCTACCGCGAGATCCTTGTCGACGAATATCAGGACAGCAATCTGGTGCAGGAGACTTTGATCCGCTGCATCTCGCGCGAGCGTTTCGGGGAGCCGAACGTTTTCATGGTCGGCGACGTCAAGCAGAGCATTTACCGGTTCCGCCTCGCGCGGCCGGAGCTGTTCATGGAGAAATACGAGAGCTATACGAAGGAAGAGGGGACGCATCAGAAGATCGAACTCCACAAAAACTTCCGCAGCCGCCCGGAGGTGCTTTCCGGCATCAACGACCTGTTTTACGCGATCATGACGCGGGAGTTCGGAAACATCCCGTATACGGAGGATGCGGCGCTCTATCCGGGCGCGGATTATCCGGCGACGGAGCGGGAGGGGCAGGCGAATACGGAGCTGCTCCTTCTGGATACGTCCGATCCGGTCGTCGATCAGATGGATGAGGACAGAGCCGACTATACGGCGAAGGAGGCCGAGGCGAGGCTGATCGCGGCGAAGATCCGCGAGCTGACCGACCCGGTGAACGGGTTTAAGACGTGGAACGCGAAAGAGGGCCGCTATGAGCCGTTAAAGAGGAGCGGGATCGTGATCCTTCTTCGCAGTATGAGCGGATGGGCCGAGGAATTCGTGAGCGTTCTGAACGCCGAGGGGATCCCGGCGTTCGCCGAATCGCGGACCGGATATTTTACGGCGGTCGAGGTGGAGACGGTCCTCAACATGCTGTCTCTGATCGACAATCCGATGCAGGATATCCCGCTGGCTGGCGTGCTGCGTTCGCCGATCGGCGGGTTGGACGATGAGGAACTGGCGGTCATTATGGCCGCGTTTAAGAAAAATCCCGAAAAGGGACAGGACGGCGGGCTCTACGGGGCGGTGAAGATGTTCTTAAAAGAGGACGCCGGATCGGAGAAAGATCCCGCGGAAAACAGGGCGGAGATGGATGGCTCTGTGGGAGACCGGATCGGTGCAGAGGGCCACGCAGAAGGCCGGATCGGGGCGGAGAAGTCCGCAGCGAAAGGGGCCGCGGCGGAGCGCGACGGGCGTATCCGGCGGAAGCTGTCACGGTTTAGGGAGCTGCTTTCCGTGCTCCGAAACGAGGCCGAATACCTGACGGTGCACCGGCTCCTGTACCGGATCTTCGAACTGACCGGCTACTACGATTACGTTTCGGCCATGCCGGCCGGGAAAACGAGGCAGGCGAACCTCGACATGCTGATCGAAAAGGCGGCCGCCTACGAAAAGACCAGCTACCAGAGCCTGTTCGACTTTATCCGCTACATCGAAAAGCTGAAAAAATACAACACCGATTTCGGCGAGGCGTCGCGCGTGGGCGAAAACGACGATACGGTCCGGATCATGAGCATCCACAAGAGCAAAGGTCTGGAATTTCCGGTCGTGTTCCTGGCGGGAGCCGGGAAGCTGTTCAACCGGCAGGATTCGCGTGGCAAGATCCTGATCGACGCGGATCTCGGCATCGCGACCGACTTTTTTGACACGGAACAGAAGCTAAAGGCCCCGACGCTCAAGAAGAACGTTTTGAGCAGGCGCGCGAACCTGGAGAGCATGGGCGAGGAACTGCGGATCCTTTATGTCGCGATGACGCGTGCTAGAGAGAAGCTGATCGTCACGGCGGGGGATAAAAACCTGGATAACCGCCTTGAGAAGTGGAAACTTCCGGCCGGGAAGGCGCCGTTTACCTGCCTTTCCGCCGCGGGGTCGTATCTCGACTGGTTTTTGATGGCGGCCGAAAATACGAAAAACAGCATCGGGATCTCGCGGACGCAGATAGTGGATCTCCTGGCGGCCGAAACCAGAAGCCAGATGGGGAAGGAACGGCTCCGGCAGGAGCTTGCAAGACTGCGGGAGACGGATGGAGACGCCGCGGCCGGAGACATCGGCGCACTCATCATGAAGCCGTACCCGTATGAGGCCGATACCACGCTTCACGCCAAGATGTCGGTCTCGGAACTGAAGGAGCGGGGACAGTTCGTGGACGACGGCGAAAGCGATTTTCTGCCGACGATCCCGAAATTCATGCGTGAAGGGAAAGAGAATGCCGGGGGAAGCGCGATCGGGACCGGAAAGACCGCCGGGGGAAGTGCGACCGGAGATGCCGGAGCCGGAGAGGCAGTCGGGGAAAGCGTGGCCGGTGAGGCGGACAAAACGGCCGCCGTGCGTGTCCACGCAGGCGGAACGTTCCGCGGGACCGCCTACCATCGTGTTCTGGAGCTGCTTGACTTTAAGCGCGCGGACACGGCGGACGGGATCCGGGACCAGCTGGCGGATATCCGCGAACAGGGGCTTATGCCTGACGAGGCGCTCGACCTGATCCATGTCGGGATCCTGGTGCGGTTTTTCCGCTCGCCGCTGGCAGCGCGTATGCGCCGCGCGGATGAAAACGGGAAGCTCTACAAAGAGCGACAGTTCGTGATGGGGATCCCTGCCCGCGAGATGGACGAAGCCGATTCGGATGAACCGGTCCTGATCCAGGGGATCATCGACGCGTGGTTTGAGGAGGACGACGGGATCGTGCTTGTGGACTATAAGACGGACCGGGTCCCGGAGGGCGGGGAAAAGATCCTGCTCGACCGTTACCGCCTGCAGATGGTCTACTATTCGCGCGCCCTGTCGCAGATCACGGGAAAGAACGTGAAACAGACGGTCATTTACTCGCTTTCACTGCAGAAGGAGATCGAAATGTGACCGGTTCGGAGGATCGGAACAGTGAACACAAGAGAAAAGATACCTTCTTATTTCAGCCGAAAGATACGGATGCTGTCATTTTTTGCGATCGTATGCGTCGTATTCATTCACGCGTACAATTATCATGACACCTATCTGCAGCCGACGACAGCGCTTTATGAGGGGATAAAAATCTATCCCATCGTGCAGTTTTTCATCAGCAACGCACTGACGCGGTTTGCAAATCCGATGTATTTCTTTATTTCGGGTTTTCTGTTTTTTGCGGGAGTGCGCCGGTTCGACATCGGCGTTTATGCGAAAAAGCTGAAAAAGAGACTTGTGACGCTGATGGTGCCGTATTGCATATGGGTGTTCGCGTGGAGCGCCGCGGGTATCCTCATCGCAGACTACTGCGCCGTTTCGTTCCCGGTCATCGACGAAAAGATCGGACTGCTTCGAAGCGACGGACCTGCGGTGCTTTTTACGACGCCGCTCCCGTTTCAGTTCTGGTATATCGCAGATCTGTTTAAACTGGCGGTCCTGTCGCCCATCGTGTACCTGCTCGTAAAGAATCTGAAAGGGCTTTCTGTGATACTTGCGGCGATTCCGTGGGTGTTCGATTATTCCGTTCCCGGTCTGCCGAACTGCGACGGGATCCTGTTTTTTATGCTTGGCGCGCATCTGGCGGTAAACGATATAAACTTTCCCGGCAGAGAAGGCCCGGCTGAAAAGAATGTTTTGACGTATGTGATACCCGCGGCATGGATCGCCGCATGCGTCGTATATACGATGTTGAGCGCCTCCGACAAAATGACCGGGATCCCTCAGGAGGCATTGCTGCCTGCGTACAAGATCGTTTGCGCGCTGGGATTCGCGTCGGTCTTTATCTTGTATGACGCAGCGGCCGGACGGATCGCGGACAGCCGCGTGCTCGGGAAACTCTCATCCTGTACGTTTTTTATTTATGCGAGCCACGAACCGCTCCAGCACATGATCTTTCAGCGTGTATTGGAATTGACCGATTCGGATCTTGTGCATATGGCGTTGTATTTCGGACTGCCGCTGCTCTTCATCCTGATCGGTACGGCGGCGGGAACGGCGCTCCGCAGGGCTGCCCCGCGCGTTCACTCTGCCCTGACGGGCGGGAGAGGATGACCGCAAAAAAACCGAACAGCAAAAACCGCGGACAAATCTACAAGCGGGAAGTTACTTTCCGATCGCATTTTCCGCGGTATCTTTTTGTATCAATGATTTTGAAAATTTGAAATGATAGTTATGCATGCCCTCTCTTAGGTAGAATCTGTGTGTGTCCGAACGCAGCTGATTGCAAGCCGCCTCAATTTGAATGCAACCATGTTTTTTCGCAATTTGACATGCATTTTCGAGCATTCGTTTTCCGATCCCCTGATGACGGAAGGACGGATCGACCGCAAACTCCATGATTTCGGCAATGCATTCGGCGTGATGCAGCTGCTGTTCAAACCTTAAGTTTAAAACTCCCACTACGGCATGTTCCTGCTCGCAGATAAGACAATAATAACGGTTATCGTTTATTTGCTCATGGAAGATGTCGGAGAATTTGTCAAAATGAAGTCTTTTATTCTCCATATCGCAGATCAGATCATAAACTTTTTCGCAGTCGCTCACGGTTGCTTTCCGATACATAAGCCCCTCCATAAAACTCGAATCGTTACTCTCTGCGTATTTTGGCAAACGAGAATTTATTCATAGCTTTTTAATTGGATGTCGGATGACGGTTTTCCATTTTTCAGGGGCGACCTTTCTTGCATCCGACAGATAGATTTCGTGGTGCGATCTCGCAGCCGTCATATCATTAGCATATCCGTTTTCAGCCAAATATCGATCCATTAAAGCAACTGTGGCGGGCTCGTCATCAAAAGGCCCCATGTGCATTATTTGAACACACAGCCCCTCATCGACGGTCATAAATTCCGCCGGTGAACAATCCAGCTTTTTCTTTTTGGTTGCTGTTTCGACTGCCCATTCAAAATCCTTTTTTGTGACGAAATCTGGCAAACGAATTACAGAGATCCAATTAAATGAGGACTTATCCGTATAATCTACGCCTTCAGTATTATCCTGCCACCAAAAACCCTCGAGAGGCGGTACGACATATTCGAAAAAGCCCTCTATTTTGTGATCTGTTTTATAACTCATTTTCAGAGTGTACGCAACGGCATATAAAACACTGATCGCCTGCTGATACGCACCGCCGGTTTCGTTTGGGTCGCCTTTTCCTCTGACCGCGATATAATTTGCCTTCGGTATGTTCACGATTTCAGGCTTGTTCTTAGGCATATAATATTCTTTATATTCCTTCTTAAAATCAAAAGCCATAATTACCTCACTCGCAGACGATCAGTTCCTTGGCGTACGGCAGCGTCCGGATCCAGTCGCAGAAGGTGTGCCACTCGTCGAGTTTATGCGCTTTTCTGGCGTGGTAGATGTTGATGAGCGTCTCATAGTTCATCGTGCAGGTCCGCATCTGATTGTAGCTGGAGGGGAGAAGCTGGATCATGTCGTACCAGTCGTCCTTGCACTTGCCGCTCTCCAGATAGCGGAGGCGGATTTTTTCCAGCTCGTCCACGACCGCCTGCATGAAGGCCAGCGTGACCGGCGTCATGTGATCGTGGCTGAAGTCGTTGATCGAGAACGGCTTCGAGTGGATCTTATGCATGGTGCTGGTCGAATTCGCTACGGTCGCCACTTTGTAGGTGTCGTACTCCTTCCACCAGTAGAGCGGGGCGGTGATGTCGACCGAGACGAAGATCTGACGGACGAATTTCCGGTGGTCGCTTCCGGCCAGGCGGAGACGTTTGGCGAGGTCCAGATCGTTGGGGCCGAGCACATAGTTTCCGTTTTCATCGTAACCGCTGTCCATCCGGGCCCAACTGTTCATAGGATTTCTCGCGCCGCGGATCGCGTTTTCCAGATTCATAACGCTGGTGCGCTCCAGTTTGATCATGATGTTCTCCTTTTCAATAATCTCAAATGCGCTCATTTTTCTGCGAAAAATGGCTTCTTTTCGATGTTTGTTCGGTTCCTAACGCCATGCTTTTCCACGCAAGCGTGGAATGCATGGTTTCAGGAACCTTTCCGAAGGGGACTGATACACGGATTTCTCCGTACTGCGTACTCCCGAAATCCTTCAAACATCTCAAATCCGCTCATTTTTCTGCGAAAAATGGCTTCTTTTCGATGTTTGTTCGGTTCCTAACGCCATGCTTTTCCGTGCAAGCCCGGAACGCATGGTTTCAGGGACCTTGTATCAGTCAAAAAAGGCGCTGTCCCGACACACCCTCAGGATAGCGCTTTTTGATATCTTTGTAATCCAGTCTTATGCTTAAGCCATCGCGCTGACGGCCTTGGACAAACGGGATACTTTTCTGGAAGCGGTATTCTTATGATACACTCCCTTGGAAGCAGCCTTATCGATCTCGCTTGTCGCAGCAAGAAGCGCAGCCTGTGCAGCAGCCTTGTCACCGGCAGCGATTGCAGCGTCAACCTTCTTTACGAAAGTCTTTACTCTGGATCTGGTCGCTTTGTTCCTTGCAGCCTTAGTCTCGGTAACCAGGATCCTCTTTTTCGCGGATTTGATATTTGCCAACCTGTACACCTCCAATATCATTCAAAATATTCTCTGTTTGTTTTGCATTAAAGCCTGGACACGGACAGTTCAATGTAAACATACAGATGTATTCTAGCGAAAAATCAAGCCGATGTCAATACATAACCGTTGATTTTTTGCGGAAAATAGGAGAAAGACCGTATCCGGCCCGCCTGCGGGAGGACGGAAACGGGTAAAAGTTTCGGCAGGAAAAGGAGAAGACATGGAAAGATCAGAAGAGAGCCTGTTTTCGGTGCATACCGACCTGGCGCTGGAGGAGCGCGAGAGCTTCCCGGGCGACGGCGGGGAGATCGCCGGAGTCGAAGTTCATGAGTGGGAGAGGAAAGAAAACGGGATCCGGATCACGGAGGTCATCATAAAGGATGCGCAGGGCGCCGAAAAAATGAGAAAACCGGTCGGTGCGTATCTAACGCTTGAAGCGCCCGAACTGGCCGACAGGGATGAGGACTATCACAGAGAGGTGGCGGAAGAACTGGCGTCGCAGATATGCAGGATCTTCGAGCGGCACGGGATCATGGCCGGATCCGCCTCGATCCTGACCGTCGGTCTCGGAAACCCGGATGCGACTCCGGATTCGCTTGGTCCGCTGGTCCTGGAGCGACTCCAGATGACGCGACATCTGAATCTTGAATACGGAAAGGATTTCTGCGCGAAAAAGAAGTATCCGGTCTTAAGCGGCATTACGCCGGGGGTCATGGCGCAGACCGGCATGGAGACCGCCGAGATCATCAGAGGGGTCGTCTCGGAGACGGATCCGGATGCGGTCCTGGTGATCGACGCGCTGGCCGCTCGCAGCGTTCACCGGCTGGGCGTCACGATCCAGCTCTCGGACACCGGGATCTATCCCGGCTCCGGAGTCGGCAATCACCGGGGCAGCATGACCGAGGAGGAGTTCGGAGTCCCGGTGTTTGCCATCGGGGTGCCGACCGTCGTTGGAGCGGCGGCGATCGTGAAAGATACGGTGGACGCCATGATCGGGACGCTGAAACGCGAAAAGGCGACGGCAGGTTACGGCGATTCCATTGAGGCGATGGATCCCGACGAGCAGTACGAGCTGATCCGCGAGCTGCTGGAACCGCAGTTCGGTCCCATGTATGTGACGCCGCACAACATTGACGAGCGGGTGGAGAATCTGAGCTATACGATCTCGGAGGCGATCCATGCGGCCCTGTTCCGGGAGACGGTCCGCGCCGGAGAAAAGGCATGAGGCAGGTCCTTTGGGGGCGCGGCGGAAATCACGGCGGGACGGTTCAAAAAAAGGCCCGTCCCGCATAGACTGATAAAAACGATTGCGGGCGGCGTACATGCGATACCGATGGTATTATTATAAACAGATCATACGGATGTACCGCCCGTTTTTTGCTGCCGTAGCCGCGGCGGTCCTTCTTGTGCTCGCGGCTGTCTGGGGGAGAGAGCGGATCATCCGTCTGGGAGTCGGTCTGTTTCGCGATTACGGCGTACCGGCCGCCGGGAATCTGATGAAGGAATGGTTCCCGGCTATCCGGGAAAAAAGACCGGGGCTGTTTCCGATTTCTTATCTAAACGAGCTGTTCGGACAGCCGCTTTCGCCGGGCGATCCGGCATACGGGAATGCTGCGGATCGGGCGTTTCTGGAGCGGTTTGAGGAGGAAAACCGAAACGTATCCGAGAATAGTATTAATACAGAATATGAAAATATACAGAAGAAAGAGAACACGGATCCGCTGAAGGAAGAAACGGACGGAGAGGGGAACGCCGCCGGTGAAACCATTGCCATTAAGCCTTCCGGATCCGGCGTGGTGAAGGAGAAGCTGGCCGATTACGATTACCTGATGAAGACGTTCTACACCGTCCATCCGACGACGACCGCCGGACGGGATCTGATGGATGCGGAGAAGTTTCTTTCCATGGACTTTTCCATTGAAAAGACGCCGGACCGCCCGCAGATCCTGATCTACCATACGCATTCCCAGGAGGAGTTTTCCGACTATCCGGAGAATCCGGGTGCGACGATCGTGGGAGTCGGTACATATCTGAAGGAACTGCTTGAACAGAAGGGCTACAACGTCATACACGATACAAGCGTTTACGATCTGCAGAACGGGGAACTGGATAGGAGCCAGGCGTACACTTATGCGCTCGACGGGATCAGCGGGATCCTGCAGACGTATCCCTCGATCGAGGTGGTGCTCGACATCCACCGTGACGGCGTGGCTTCCGGAACGCATCTCATCACCGAGGTCAACGGAAAACCGACTGCCCAGATCATGTTTTTCAACGGGATCTCCCAGACGCCGGACGGTCCGATCGAATATCTTCCGAATCCGAACCGGGAAGCCAACCTCGGATTCAGCTTTCAGCTGAAACTTGCGGCGGCCGACCGCTATCCCGGCTTTACACGCCCCATTTATCTTAAAGGGCTCCGCTACAACCAGCATGTGCGGGCGCGCTCGGCGCTGATCGAGGTCGGCGCGCAGACGAATACCTACGACGAAGCGAAAAACGCGATGGAACCGCTGGCGGAAGTGCTGGACGAGGTGCTGGGCGGCAGGAGCAAAAACACAGAAAACAATAATATTGAGATGCAATATGATAAAAAACAATAAAAAATAAGCGCAAACTTGCAAACGTTGACAATTCCGTGTATCATAAAGACAGAGATTTGTTGTTATTGATTTGTGAAAACGGGTATGAGGGGGCAAATCGAACATGCAGAGGGAGATCATATGGTTTACGACTTATATGCCGAATGTGGAGAAACTGAATCGGTTTTTCGCAGAGCGGAAGATCAATATTTCCGCATACTATTCACCGATCGAGGAGATCTATAACAGTATCCACCGGCTGATCGAAGAAGCCGGCCTGAAGGTGGCCATTATCCGGGGCGGTTTTGCTCCGGAGATAAAGAATAATATTTCCATACCAGTGGTCAATGTGAACCAGACGGCCATCGATTTTTACAACCTGTTTCCCCAGATAGAGAGCCTTTCAAAGAAAGCCGCGCTGGTCGGCTGGTATTCCGAGGTACGGGGATTGGATTATTTCCTAAAACAGGCAAAGGTCGAGATCCGTTATGTTGATCTGCATGACTGTGGATTTACAAATTATATTGATTATGCGACGCAGATCCTCCTGGAGCTGAAATCCGAGGGCGTCGATCTGGTCGTGAGTGGCGGCGCGATCATGAAGGTCGCTGCGAAATACGGATTAAAGACTCTCTATGTAGGACTCCTGGATGACCGCACGATCCTCAGCACAGCTACGGAAGCTCAATATCAGCTTCGACTCCTCAAGGAGCAGGAAAGCCGTTTTGAATTCATCAATTCCATTTTTAATTGTATATCGGAAGGCGTTATCGCTGTGAACGCACAATGGGAGATCACGAATATAAATCCGGTGGCGGTCCGAATGTTGGGGATCCAGACTTCCCGTTGGAACGGAGAACCTCTGGGGAATTATCTTGATCTTGAAAATATACAGGGCCGGCTCATGGAGGGACGTAAGGTCGAGAACCAGATCATTTCACTGGCGGACAAGCGTCTTGTGATCAGTGCGGTCCCCAGCGTCGTACACGGAAAAACGATGGGGGTCGTTATTACGCTGCAGCAGATCGATGTGATACACAATATCGAAAAGAAGCTTCGCAGCGTTTCGGTGGAAAAGGGGCTCCTGGCTAAAAAGGGACTGGATGACATCGTCGGTCATGATCCCGGACTTCTGGCACTGAAACGCAAGGCGATGCGATATGCGGTCACGGATTCGACTGTCCTCATCACCGGTGAATCCGGCGTCGGAAAAGAACTGTTTGCACAGGGGATCCACAATCAAAGCCCCAGGAGGAATGCCCCCTTTGTTGCGATCAACTGTGCTGCATTGCCTGAAAATCTGCTGGAGAGCGAACTGTTCGGCTATGTAAAGGGAGCGTTTACAGGCGCGCGGAGCGAAGGGAAGGCCGGGCTTTTCGAACTTGCGAACACCGGGACGATCTTCCTCGATGAGATCAGCGAAACTTCATTAAGTGTACAGACGCGTCTGCTCCGCGTTCTTCAGGAGCGGTCCGTTATCCGGATCGGAGGAAGCAGCATCATACCTCTGGATGTCAGAATAATTGCGGCAACGAACCGGAATCTCCGCGAATATATCCGGGCAAACAAGTTCAGACAGGATCTTTATTACCGGCTTTGCGTGCTGCCGCTTCAGGTGATGCCGCTGCGCGAGAGGCGGGATGATATTCTTGAACTTGTTTATTCGATGCTCCATGCAAAACACAATCACAGGATCAGATTCACCAGAGATGCTGAAAAACTCCTGGTCGAATATGACTGGCCGGGCAATGTACGCGAATTGGTAAATTTTGTTGAACGGATCCTGGTCCTGCATGATAAGGATGAGATAACGATGAGAGAGGTCGAAGAAGTTCTTTTTATCTATGGAGAGGACGAGATCCCGGCTCACCGGGATGTGCCGGAGGAAACGATCGACAGGGCTGAGTCGGAAAGAGACACGATCCAAAGGGCGCTTCAGGACAATAACTGGAATCGGGGAAAAGCCGCCGCACAACTTGGGATCAGTACGACAACGCTTTGGAGAAAAATGAAAAGGCTGAATCTGTGAATGAGATCTTTGCAAAATATTTCACGGTGAAATAAAACATTTCAAAGATGAAAGAAATCAAAGGATCAGAATAAAATGACAATTTGATCAAAATAATCAATAAATAGAAAAAACAATTAAAAAAATACTGGAAAACAGGCGTGCCAACTACTGACTTCATATTTTTTTTAAAATGAAGCGGGTAGTTGGCACGCTTGTTGCTTAATAAGAGGATGACCTCAAAAATGTAATAGGAGGGAAACAGGCTTGAAACAGTTTACAAGAAAAGAGATCGTTGAGGATCTGAAAGAAAAGGTAAAAAGACGTGAGCCCATTATCATCGGCGGAGCCGGGATCGGTCTGGTCGCCAAAATGGCCGATAAAGCCGGGATCGATCTGATCATGGCGTATAATACAGGACCGTTCCGAATGGATGGCCATCCGTCCTGTATCGGATATCTTGCATATGGGGACAGTAATGCTATCACAATGAGTCTGGGACGACAGATCCTTCCGGTCGTTGAACACACGCCGGTGATCGCCGGTATAGGCGCGGCGGATCCATACCGTGATATCGATATGCTGATCGATGAGATGATGCGGATCGGATTCAGCGGCATCACGAACGTTCCGACAGCGGGGGCGTATGACGGTCGTTTCCGCCACCGCATCGATACGGCGAACGTAGGGTACCCGGAGGAGATCAAACTGATCCGGAAGTGTAGCGAAAAGGACATCTTTACAGTCGCATATGCCTACACGCCGGATGAGGTAAAAGCAATGATCCAGGCGGGCGTGGATGTGATCGGTGCGCATGTAGGGGCCACTTCGGGCGGCACCTGCGGGTTTGAGGACACTTATTCGATGGACGAAGCCTGTGAAAGGACGCAGGCGATGTTCGAAATGGCAGTCAGAGAGAACCCTGATATTATCTTTACCTGCCATGGAGGGCCGTTTGAAGGCCCCACGGAGGTGCAGGAATGCTTTGACCGCACCGATGTACACGGTTTTATCGGAGCGTCGAGCATTGAACGGATCCCGCTCGAGCGGGCGATCGTCGAGACGGTCACAGAGTTTAAATCGCTGCACCTGAGAGAAAAGAAATAATGGAAGTGAGGTCCGGCATGCATAAGACAGTCGCCGTTTTCGGGACGATGGACACAAAAGGCGAAGAATATTATTTTCTTAAGGAACAGCTTGAACGATGCGGAGTAAAAACTTTTCTGATCGATACGGGGATCAGCCCGCGTCCGGAATATCCCTGCCAGATCACGGCTGAGGAAGTAGCGGTAGTGGGTGGTTCGTCGCTTGACGAGATCAGGAAGCATGACCGGCTTTATGCATTTCAGATCATGGGGACCGGATCTGCCAGGCTGATCCGCGAGCTGTGCCGCGGAAAAAAGATCGACGGAGCGATCTCGTTCGGCGGCGGACAGGGGACATTACTGGCGGCAATGGTCATGCGTGAGCTCCCGACAGGGTTCCCCAAAATGATCGTTTCCACGATCGCAAATATGAGGACGCCGCCGTTTGAGGGTGTAAAGGACACCGTCGTTATGAACTCCCTGGTAGATGTAAGCGGATTGAACCACATCCTAAAGCGTTCACTTGCAAATGCTGCGGCGGCAATGGCCGGCATGGTCCTGTTTTCGGATAAAACTGATCATAAATCAGACAGCGGCAGACGGACCGTGGCGATGTCCATGTTCGGAGTCACAACGCCCTGCGTAGATCGCGTACGGGGCATCCTGGAAGCAAAGGGCTACGAGGCGATCGTGTTTCATGCGAACGGCCAGGGCGGAAAGATGATGGAGCATATGATCGAGGAGGGACAGATCGGAGCCGTTGCCGATATCACGCCCGGAGAGATCACGCAGGAGCTCATGGGCGGAAACTGTACGGCAGGACCGCACCGTTTGGAGGCTGCGCCTAAAAAAGGGATCCCACAGGTCGTTGTTCCCGGTGCCATGGAACTTGCGAATTTCATGCCGCCTTCCGCTGTCCCGGAAAAATACCGGGACCATCGGTCCTATATGCATAATCCGAATCTGAAGCTGATCCGGACGAACGGAGATGAGAGCGAGGAAGCGGGGCAGATCCTGGCGGAAAAGCTCAATCGTTCGATCGGGCCGGTAACAGTGCTTTTGCCCCTTAAGGGGATCTCACAGTATGATAGTCCGGGCGGACCTTTGGAAGATAATGATGCAGATAAAAGGCTGTTTGAAGCCATTAAAAAGAATCTGCGTCCGGATATCAGACGGATCGAATGTGACCTGCATATCAACGACGAGGCATTCGCAGAACGGATCGCCGAGGAGCTGATCAAAATTTATTAAAACGTAGGGAGGGAAGCATGAAGAGAGAAGAGATCATAAAGCGCCTGAAAAAGAAGGTCGACGCAGGACAACCGATCATAGGAACAGGGGCTGGGATCGGGCTGAGTGCAAAAAGCGAGGAGGCCGGGGGCTCCGACCTGATCATCGTGTATAACTCCGGCTGGTTCCGGATGCAGGGGTTGCCATCCGTATGCGGTAACTTCCCGCTGGGGGACGCAAACAGCATCATGATGGAACTCGGGAAGGTCGTTCTTCCGGTCGTAAAAGACGTTCCTGTGCTCGCAGGGGTATTTGCGAACGATCCGTTCCGGGACATGAGGAAATTCCTCTCCGAGGTAAAGGAAATGGGTTTTTCCGGTGTCCAGAATTTTCCCACGGTAGGGACCTATACGGATGTTTACCGGCAGAACATTGAGAGTGTGGGGATCTCATACGACAGAGAAGTGGAGATGATCCACATTGCTCACGAGATGGACCTGTTCACGACACCTTATGCGTATACCGTAGAGGAAGCGGAGAAGATGACGAAAGCGGGCGCAGATATCGTGGTCGCGCATTGCCGGGGAACGGTCGGCGGTATGGTCGGCGTGGCAAGGGAAGGCATCATGACGATCGACGAAGCGTGCGAACGGGTACAGAATATCCATGACGCTGTGAAGGCTGTCGATCCCGATACGATGGTGATCTGTCACGGCGGTCCGATCGCCACTCCGGAAGACGCTGCCTATGTGCTTACCCATACAAAAGGGATCGCAGGATTTTACGGAGCTTCCAGCGCGGAAAGGCTTCCGGTGGAGAAAGCGATCCGCGAGCAGGTAGAAGCGTTTAAAGCGATCCGGTTGTGAAAACTTATTGAATCAGAGGAGGTCATATGATGAGCAGACTGAAAGACAAAGTCGCAATTATCACTGGCGCAGGCGGAGGATTTGGCCGCCGGATGTCGGAAGTCTTTTCGCAGAAGGGAGCTAAGATCGTAGTAGCTGACTTTGATGAAAAGAGCGGGAAGGAAACTGTTGAAAAAGTTAAAGAAGCCGGCGGCGATGCGATTTTTGTGAAGGTAGACGTTACAGATGATGAAAGCACAAAGAACATGGTGGCTGAAACGGTCAAGAAATATGGGAAGCTGGATATACTTGTGAACAATGCAGGGAAACAGGGCGTGAAAAAAGATATTGCCCATATGCAGGTCGACGAAATGATGCCGTTTCTGTATGTAAATGTTCGCGGTCCATGGCTTTGTATCCATCATGCTGCTCCAGAGCTTGTGAAGACAAGAGGAAAGATCGTAAATATCTCCTCTATAGCAGCATTGCAGGGCAGTTACGGAGGATCAGCATACGGAGTTTCTAAAGGGGCAGTGCTATCCCTTACTTATGCGGTCGCCAATGAACTGGGATTATATGGAGTACGATGCAATTCGATCCTTCCATATTCAGCAGCTACTCAGGAAACACTGAGACTGCTTGGCGAAGAGTTTCACGAGCTGCGCAAATCCGGTAATCCTCTGCATCAGCTATGTACTGCTGATGACGTGGCTTATGCAAGCCTGTTCCTGGCGTCGGATGAGTCAAAATTTGTTACCGGGTTGAACCTCCTGCTGGATGGAGGTGCACATGTCAGATCATGCCCGTTTGATATGGAAGACTTTAAGAGAAACAATGTTTATGAAGGGGTCGAACCGCTGTTCTAAGAAAACATGAGGTTTTTGTAAACAGCGAAAAATAATAATTAAAAAAGGAGAGAGGGAATTATGATGAAAAGAGTATTGGCGTTAGGTTTAGCAACGGCAATGATCGTTTCGCTCACGGCGTGCTCACAATCTTCCGGGAATGCCGGAACCACTGCTGCGGCGACAGAAGCGGCAACGGAGGCAGTAACTGAAGCGGCAACTACTGCGGCATCTGAAACGACCGAAGCAGCTTCCGACGAGTCTGAAGCGAAGTATCTTGTAGGCGTGAATATGGGGTCGATCGATCAGTCCTATTATGCGTTCCTTCGAATGGGACTTGAAAACGAGCGTAAAGACGATGTTGAGTTATATGTCACTTATCATGAGTGGGATCTTTCAACTCAGATCAAACAGATCGAAGACTTTGTTTCCATGGGCTGCGACCTGATCGTAGTTGTAGCTGCAGATCCGGATGGAATACTTCCGGCACTTTCAACAGCAAAGGACGCGGGGATCCCCGTTATTGAGATGGACTGCCCGACAAACTATTTCCCAGACTACAGTATCGGACAGTTCGTATCAGACGACTATGATGCGGGATATCAGTGTGGTAAAGCAATGGCAGAGAAAATGAACGGAGAAGGAGTCGTGCAGTCTTATGTTATCACTTCGACCGTCAATTCTCAGAGACGTCTTGCTGGTTTCTGCGACGCGATCGCAGAATACCCCGGCATCGACAATATTTACAATGCGACCGAGAAGTTTGATGCAACTACAGCGCAGACTGTTATCGAAAATATGCTCTTAGCGCATCCGGAGACGACTGGACTGTTTACTTCCAATGATAAAATTGCCAATGCTGCGGTCAATTTCTTTAAGGCAAATAATATTAAATCGACGATTTTGACTCATGTTGCCGGAGGGACCCGTGATACAGTGTATTCCTGGTTGAACGAGGGCTGGGATTATGCGGCATATGACCAGAATCCGGTGGATATGGGTGCAGCAGTAATGAGGGCTATCTATGATTATTTCGAGAATGGTACTGTTTCTACCGAGAAGACGATCATCCCGGGAGAGATGAGGTTTGCAGGCGACGAGTATATCTGTGATCCAGTTTACTATGACTGATCACCGTCGTTCAAATAACTGTAATATCAGAGGGTCTAACAGAAAGTGAGAGGAGACTCGCATGGGTGCAGAATATATCGTTGAAATGAGGAATATCAACAAGTCCTTTTATGGAGCAAAGGTCCTACATGATGTGAATTTCAAAGTAAAAGCCGGGGAAATAAGGGGGCTTCTGGGAGAAAACGGTGCCGGGAAGTCAACAATGATGAGGATCCTAAACGGCATTTATTCGAAAGATTCAGGGCAGATCTTTGTTGACGGCGTGGAAAAGCATTTTTCGCTTCCGAAAGATGCCCGCGATGCTAAGATCTCTTTTGTACATCAGGAAATTGCTCTTTCAGGGAATTTGACGATAGCTCAGAATATGTTTCTGGGTCTTGAGAAGACAAAAGGGAAATATTTTGTTGATGATGCATCCATGCGAGAATCCGCCAAAGCTTCACTTGAAAGCTTGAATTTGAATCTGGATGTGGATACCCTCGTTGGAACTTTAAGTGTTGCGCAACAACAAATGGTCGAGATCGCCAAGGCGCTGATGCAAGATGCAAAAGTGCTTGTTCTGGATGAACCGACAGCCGCGCTATCGGAAAAGGAAGTTCGCTTTTTGTTCCGGCAGATGAGACGCCTGAAAGAAAAGAATGTAGCAGTTATTTTTATTTCTCACCGTCTGAATGAAATTCAGGAGATCACGGATTCGCTTACTGTCCTGCGGGATGGGCGGATCATTGCTGATGGTGTTCCTACCCAAGGACTTGGATCGGAAGAGATCATAGCTATGATGGTGGGAAGAAATGTTACTCAGTTTTATGGAAGTGAGAAGCCGCACGGTACTGATGAAGTCGTTTTCGAAGTAAAAGACCTTACGAACCCGGTCCTTGATCATATCAGTTTTCAGCTCCGAAAAGGAGAGATCCTGGGATTCGGGGGATTAGTCGGAGCAAAACGTACAGAGCTGATGTCAGCTATATTCGGATTGGATGAGATCGACAGCGGAGAGCTTTTTCTGGATGGGAAGAAAATCGTGAATAAAAACCCGAAACAAGCGATCCAAAATGGTTTTGGGCTTGTTTCAGAAGACAGAAAGAGGAACGGTCTGATCCTTGTCCACAGCATTGCCAGAAATCTGACATTGAATGTAACATCTTCGTTCATACATGGGATCCACTATGACAAAGCCAAGGAAAAGAGTATTGTCGATGAATATGGAAACAAGTTGTCGATCAAGATGACCGGGATGGAACAACTTTGCCAGTACTTAAGCGGCGGCAATCAACAAAAAGTCGTTATTGCAAAATGGCTTGCATCAAATCCCAAAGTCCTGATCATGGACGAGCCTACCCGAGGCGTCGATGTTGGTGCAAAGTCAGAAATATATCAGTTGATGTCAAAACTTACAAGTGAAGGAATATCCATCATCATGGTAAGTTCCGAACTTCCCGAACTTATCAATATCAGTTCAAGGATCGCGGTCATGCACGAAGGGAAACTGAGCAAGATTTTCGAAGAAGAGGAGCTGGCACGATACGGTACAGATGATCTGCAAAAAGAAATTATGTTTTATGCTACAGGAGAGAGGGAGTAGTCATGGGTAGAAAGAATAATAAGATCAAGAATTTGTTTAATGGAGTGGGCGGCGCGTTCATTGCATTGATCGTAATGGTCGTTGTGCTCTGCGTTTTTACCAATACATTTGCCACTCGCCTGAACCTTGTTAATTTATTAAAACAGATCACTTGCAACTGCCTGCTATCTTTCGGCTTGACATGCTGCCTGATAACAGGATTCCCAGATCTTTCAGTTGGGTCACATGTCGCACTGGCAACAGTTGAAGTGTGCATGTATCAAAATTTGGGCCTTTCACTGGAAGTCTCCGTTTTGCTGACCTTGATCGTGGGGATCATTATCGGGGCTACAAACGGATTTATATTTTCCCGGACGGAAATGCCGGCGTATATCGTTACCCTGGCAATGCAGAATGTACTGAGAGGTATTGCCTATGTTCTGACAAACGGCGGAGCGGTCATAGTTGAGAATGATGTGGACAGAAAATTCTTCAACCTGGCAAATGCGACGATCTTGAACTGGATCCCATATTCAACATTGGTCCTTCTGGTAGCGTTCCTCATTATTAATACACTATTGAGACGCACGGTATTCGGACGCCATATGTATGCTGTCGGAGGAAACAGCAGTACGGCAATTTATTCAGGTATAGATGTCAAAAATATCCGAATGATCGTTTTTACGATCAGCGGATTCCTCGCTTCGATAGCAGGTGTACTGACTGCTTCGCGCGTATATTCCGGACAACCGACAACGGGAGTTGGCTTTGAAGGCGAGGCGATCGCTTCCGCGGTACTTGGAGGCGTCAGTTTTACAGGCGGAGTTGGAACGCTCTCAGGCTCTTTGATCGGTATCCTGATCATGGGTGTGATGAGTAATGGTATGAATCTTTTACAGATCAATTATTATTGGCAGCTTGTTGTGAAGGGGATCATCATTCTTGTTGCGGTTTACATGGATCAGGTAAAGCGGTCAAAAACGAAATAAAACGGAGGGAAGGTAAAAGAAAATGATGAAATTGAACCATATCGGCCTGCTGGCTGAAAACTGCGAGGAGGCAGTGAAATACATTAATATGATGCTGGGAGAACTGAAATGGGAATACTTTGATTATTTTTTCCCGCAGGAAACAGTTTCTATTGGGAAACAGTTTCATATCAAGACTGCGGTGGCAAATTTCGGCCCTATGGATTTTGAGATACTTTCACCCTATGACGGTGAGGGATCCTATCTGCAGGAAGCATTGAAAGAACATGGGCCGGGATTACATCACCTTGCATACGTTTTCGATTCGATACCGGAAATGATGGAGCAAGTAAAGAAACTTGAAAAAGAAGGCTATAAAAGGTTGCATGATACAGAACGGCTGCCGGGACATCCGACCATGTATTTGCAGGCGCCTGACAAAAGCATGATTTATGAACTGCATGTATAATGATCATTCATTAGGAAACTGACAAATGGAAGAAAACTATAGCAAAGACAGTTTGGAGCTGGATAATAACGAGGAGAGTTCAGAAGACAGAAAAAAGCTGATATCTCCTTCAGCGCTGATCATACTGGTTTCTGCGTATATATTTTGGATCGTGCAGGAGATATTTAGAGGGATCCTTACAGGCGAAGTAGAAGGAAGCCACAAGCTCCTTCTGGGTGTGGCCGGGACTGTATTGCTTGTTGCCGATCTTGTGCTGCTTTTCCTTGTATGGAAAAAGCACAGACAATAAGACGGGTAGCAGAAGGAGAATGGACGGGGTATGGGAAAAGAAAGCCTCGATGCTGTGATAAAAATGATCCCGCAAACGGTAATAAACCGTAACATGGAACAGTTTCAAAGAGACCGTTATCAAAATTCATTGAAAACCTATATCGAAGAAAATACCGAGACATTCAGACTGCTGCAGGATCTTTGCGATCAAGACCCGTCTCGGACCGAAGAAGCGCTGCAGGTCGCCTGCAGCGCTGTTCTTGATGCGATCGAAACGGATCTTTCTCAAAAGAAGTACCGGAGACTGAATTCTAGGGCTCTTCAGTTAGATACTTATAAAATGGTGATCGTGACATATCTTACCCCGGCAGTATTCAAAATGGAGTTGCCTGTTTCAGAACGGTTCAACGAAATGCTGCAGAAGGAGTGGCAAAAGCGTTATCCAAAGCAGCCGTATCAGATCGCCACAGAAGAGATGGTCATGGCTGGGTTTCGGACAAAATGGTATCAGGCTTTTCTAAGATAGACCAGGGATCAAATATTAAAAGCAGCTGCTCCGGAGTCAAGATCACGGATATAGCAGCTGCTTTTTATATGTCGGTAATCTTCCGGCGATTTGATACAAGTCGGCAGAGAATACCGGTATTACATCTTTTGTATGTCGGAAATGCCATTGGATCTCAAAAGCTGCCGCAGATGAGAGACCTCAGAGGCAAGCTGTTGGTTTTCGTAAGTCAATTGTACAATTTGCTGGTCTTTCCATCCTGTCCGCCGGTAATAATCCTCGCGGGCGCTATCCCGGCTTTACACGCCCCATTTATCTTAAAGGGCTCCGCTACAACCAGCATGTGCGGGCGCGCTCGGCGCTGATCGAAGTCGGCGCGCAGACGAATACCTACGACGAAGCGAAAAACGCGATGGAACCGCTGGCGGAAGTGCTGGATGAGGTGCTGGGCGGCAAACCTTTTTAGAAAAATGTGTTTTGTTACGCCGAAATTCTCGGAAAAATGTGCAGAATGACGCTTGTAAAATCCGGAAAAATGTGCAATACTATATTCAGCATGAATACGGGGAGTGGATTTGATGAAACGAAATGCCATCGCGGACCTGATAAAATGGAAAGCAGACAAGGAACGTAAGCCGCTTGTCGTGCGGGGAGCGCGTCAGGTCGGGAAGACCTGGCTTATGAAGGAGTTCGGGAAAACCTGTTATAACAGTTTTGTCTACTTCAACTTCGACGAGGAAGACGAACTGAAATCCATATTTGATGTGAACAAGAACCCGCAGCGTATTATAGAGCTTTTATCCATAATTGGCGGAGAGAAGATCCTGCCGGGTGAAACGCTCATTGTCTTCGACGAGATCCAGGAGTGTCCCGAAGCGCTGAATTCCCTGAAATACTTCAGGGAGAAGGCGAACGAGTATCACATTATCGCCGCGGGAAGTCTTCTCGGAACGCTTTTGGCAAAGCCGAAATCCTATCCCGTGGGGATGGTAAATCTGCTTGACCTCTATCCGATGTCTTTTGACGAGTTCCTTGCTGCCGTCGATCCGCCGCTGTACGCCTATTACGAAAGTATCGTGAAGGAGCAGACAATCGAAGAAATCTTCCATAACCGGCTGCTCGAAGCGTATAGCACCTATCTGATTATCGGCGGAATGCCGGAATGCGTTGCCTCCTGGGTCGGGTACCGCGACCCGGTGAGGGTTTCACAGATTCAACGGGAGCTTGTCGAGATTTATGAAAACGACTTTTCAAAGCACAGCGGAAGCGTGAACAGCGGACGGATTTTGATGGTCTTTCGCAGTATCGTCTTGCAGCTTGCCAAGCCGAATGAGAAGTTCATGTACGGCGCGGTCAGATCGGGCGGCAGAGCGCGTGACTTTGAAGAAGCTATAGAGTGGCTTGTTTCTGCCGGAATGCTGAATCGTGTCTACAATGTTTCCAAAACAGAGCATCCGCTGTCCGCGTTTGATAAACTTGACGCTTTCAAGCTCTTCGTCTTTGACACGGGTCTTCTTAAGCACATGGCGGGAATCGATAACAGCGCGATCCTTTTGAAAAGCGATTATCAATTTAAGGGACAGTTAACCGAAAACTATGTCCTGCAGCAGCTTCGCGGGCAGTTTGACGTGGAACCCCGCTACTACTCCGACAAAAACAGCGAGCTTGACTTTGTTTTGCAGTACGGAACCGAAATCATTCCAATCGAAGCGAAAGGCGGCGAAAATAAATCCGCGCCGTCCTTCAAGAAATATGTATTCGATAATCAGCCGCAGCACGCGATCCGCTTTTCAAAACGCGGGTATCGAAAAGACGGACTGATCACCAATATCCCGCTGTACCTTGCGGGAAAAACGAGAGATCTTTTGTAACGCCTTTGCCTCGTCAACCTGGGAAAGCCCGAAAGCCCGAAAGCCGCCGCAGTTTTGTAAGAGATTCGTAAGCAAAAACCGGAGGAAAAATCAAGAATTCTGTGCTATCCTTATGACGTAGCGATCGTTTCGCCTGTGCGGCCTGATCTCCGGCGAGAACGGACGGCACAGGGATACGGGTCACGGCACCGGCCGCAAGGCCGGATCAACAAGGAGAAAGAGAGGATCAATATATTAATGAAAAAATGGGCAAAGACGACTGGATTCTTATGCGCGGCCGTGATGGCCGTTTCGATGGGAATGACGAGTTTCGGAAGCAGTACGGTCAAATCGGCGGCAACCGGTCTGGAGCCGGTCCAGTTTGACGGGACCGTGATCTCGGCGGAGGACGGTAGGCTGATGATCGGCAGCGTCCGAAACGAGGAAAACGAAAGCCGTGAGGACATGATCGTAACGATCTCGGAGACGACCAGGATCCTCGACGCGGTAAACGGCTACCCGATCCCGCTCTCTGATCTTACGGAGGGCGAAGCGGTCCGCGTTTATGTGAGCCCCGCGATGACGATGAGCCTGCCGCCCCAGACGAGAGGCGTGCTGATTCTGGCCGGTATTCCGGCGGACGCGGCGTTTCCGGTCTGCACGACGGTCGATAAATGCGAGCAGAACGGCGCAAACGGATATATTCTGACCGATGTTTTCGGGAAACAGTATGATATCAGTGCGGGGACCACGCTGCTTCCGTATCTGACACGCAACATCGTGGGAGTCCCGGATCTGAAGCCGGGAACGCACATCCTGCTCTGGACGGACGGGAAAGCGAACGCCTCCGGTCGTTCCGCGGCCGAAAAGATCGTGATCTTCCAGGATGATGTTCCGGAGGATACGGCTGTCCGCAACGGCTGGGAACAGGTCGGGACCGAGTGGTACTATTACGAACAGGGCGAGTTAATGAAGGGCTGGCTTCTCGACAACGGAGACTGGTATTATCTGGATCCCGTTACCGGACTGATGCAGACCGGGTTCATTACGGTGGACGGCAAAACCTATTATCTCGAGGAGAGCGGCAGGATGATCACGAAACCGCGCACCTTTACTCCCGATGAAAGCGGAGCGCTCCATTGACAACGGGCTTTTCCGCACCCGCCTGGGAGCGGAGAAACATCCATAACAGAACAAAACGGTAACAGAACAAAACGGTCACGGGCAGATCCCTGCGCAGGCGGGGCTCTGCCTGTTTGCGCAGGACCGTGGCGAGCCTGCCCCGCCGCCCGGAAAATAACTGTGCTTTCCGCCGGCGAGCCTGTCCCTCCGCCCGGAAAATAACCGTGCTTTCCATCGAAGATTCCCGCCTGCCTGAACCGGGAAATTCGGTTCTGTCCGCTTTCATCCCTCTCCGTACAAAATTCCCCTGTTGTATGCTTGACATATAATATTATACGATATATAATGTTGTTCAGGAAAAAATATATGGAACAGGGGGCGTGCGAATATGGTGTTTAATACCGGCGCGGCTCTGCTGGACGCGATCGTACTGGCCGCCGTCTCAAAGGCGGCGGAGGGGAGTTACGGCTATCGGATCACGCAGGATGTGCGGAAAGCGATCGACATTTCGGAGTCCACGCTTTATCCGGTACTGCGGCGACTTCTGCAGGAAGAATGCCTTTCCGCCTATGACCGGGCGATCGACGGACGGAACCGCAGATACTATAAGATCACGGAAAAGGGAAGAGTACAGTTAAACTTATACCGAAGCGAGTGGAGCGTTTACTCCGCGAACATTACCAGAATTTTCAAGGAGGCCGGGATATGAAAAAACAGGAATTTCTTGAGCGGCTGGAATACCTGCTGCAGGGTATCCCGGACGCCGACCGCGAGGAGGCCCTCGCTTACTACCGCGACTGCATCGAGGAAGCGGGCGAAGAAGACGAAGAAGACGTCATTGCAAGGCTCGGGAGCCCGGAGCGCGCGGCCGCTCTGATCCGCGCCGATCTGTCCGGCAACCTGAAAGACGGCGGGTCCTTTACCGATAACGGATTTACGGATGAGCGGTTCCGCGACCCGAATTTCGAGGTGGCAAACAGGCTGGATCTGCCGGACCGGGTGCAGGATCAGGAAGGTTCGGGAGAAACACACGGAGACGGAGCCTATTTCCAGGCCGATCCGGGCGGCAGTGCCGGTCCCGGTGCAAGCAATTCCGGTCCCGCCGGCAGCGGACAGACCGGCGGCGCGCCCGGAAAGCGCGGTTCGGGATTCGTCCGGTTTGCGAAAGCCGTCCTTATCGTTGTGCTCGTATGCGTTGCGAGCCCCTTTGTCCTGGGTGCCGCAGGCATCGTTGCCGGTATTGTTTCCTTCGTGGGAGCCGTAGTCATCACGGCGATCCTGGTGACGGTCGGGCTCACGGTGCTGGCGTTTATCATCGCGGCGGCTCTGGGAGCGTTCGGCGTGGTCTTTCTGCTCGGTTCGCCGCTGAACGGGATGTTCCTGATCGGTCTGGCGCTGATCAGCCTCGGATGCGGCGTGCTCGGAGCCGTGCTCACCGGACTTGTTTTCTGGATGGCGGTCCTGCTCGTAAAAGTCGTCGTTAAACTGGCCCGCAGACTGATCGGGTCCCGGACGGCAAAGAGAAAGGAGGCGGGCCGGCCATGAAAAAACTGTTCAAAGCGGGAGTCGTCTGCGGCGTCGTCTTTATCCTGACCGGCACCTGTTTCACGGCGGCCACCTTCGCGATGGGCGCGGATCCGGTGCAGATCGCAAAGTATTTCGCCAGGCGCTTTGAGTTTCTGGACTATGGGATCGCATGGGACGGCGGAGACGCATACCCCGTATCCGGGGAAAACGTCGTACGGCCGGAGGACGCCCTGGTCCAGGCCCCAGATCAGGCGGCCGAAAGACTGCAGCCGGAGGGCCAAATGCCGGAGGGACGATCGCCGGAGGGCCAAATGTCAGCGGGACAGATGCCGGATGGACAACCGCAGGAAGAGCCGCTGCCGGAAGAATTGCTGCCGGAAAGTCCGCAGCCGGATCCGGATCTCAGGACGTTTGCGGACGTAAGCGAGTTTAAGGTCAAGGCCAAGGGCGGGAACGTGGCGGTCACGGTATCCGAGGATGTGACCGCGATGGAGATCGTCAGCGTAAGCGGAAACATGGAACATGTGGAGCACGTCGTGTCGGAGAGGAACAGCGGCCCCTACGGGGAGACGTCCAAAGTCACGCTCCGCGCGGCGGCGGGCGAGGAATGGAACGTCACGGTCCCGGCTGGCTGGGTATTCAGTGAATTTGAAGCGGAAGCCGATAATGGAAATATTTTAATATACGGAATAAACGCTGTTTCGGCCGAATATAAGGCCGAAGGCGGAAGCGGAAACGTTTACGCCGAGCAGCCGGAAGGAGAAGGGACGGCGGAACTGGACTGCGAAGGCGGGTTGGTCGAGCTGCGCTATACCGGAAGTCTCCCCCGGTTCCTCTCAGCGGAATGCGAGAGCGGTGAGATCATGATCACGGTCCCGGCCGAGGTCGGGGACGACCGGATCCGGTGTACCGCAAAATGCGAGAACGGCCGGATCCTTCTGCCGGACGGCACGGAGGCCGGAGCGGGAAGGACCGGTTTCGGCCCGCCTGAGGGCGCGGAGACCGACTGCGTCATGGAGCTTGAGGCGGAAAACGGCAGCATCACCGTTGTCCGGTAGAGCGGACCGCCATGCCGGCACAAACCGGCACCGGCATAAACCGGTATAAAAACCAAAAACTGATTTATTGCCCGGAAACGGGAGACTATAAGGAGGAAAAAAGGATGGAACCAAAGAAACTGTATCGCTCCGACACCGACAAAATGCTCTGCGGGGTCTGCGGAGGACTGGCGGAATACTTTAATATCGACTCGACGATCGTGCGTCTGGTCTGGGCGCTGTTCGCCTGCAGCGGGACCGGGTTATTGCTCTATCTGCTGGCGGCGATCATCATGCCCTGTCGTCCCCGGCCGTATTGAGAGCCGGATTCAGAAGGACGTTGGCGGCAAAAATTCCGTTCTCCCATGTGAACTTGCAGACGCCATGATATTCTTCGGTCAGATGGCGCACCGACGAGGTGCCGATCCCGGGTCCAAAGGTCTTGGAGGAGATGAAATCGCCGTCTTTCTGCCGTATTTCATGATCATAGGTATTTTCGACCCGGATCAGGATCATCGAATCGCCCGACATGCCGATCACGACCCGGATCGAGCGCTCGCCGGAAGTCTGTCTCTGACAGGCTTCCACTGCGTTCTGCAGAAGATTGCCGAGAATGCTGCAGAGATCAAGCTCCGGCATGTCGAACGTGCCGGGCAGGTCGACCCGGCAGTTAAAAGCCGCGCCGGCTTCCTTCGCCTGATCGTGATAGTAGCTGATGATCGCGTTGACGGTCGGGCTGGGGCAGAAGACGAGCGGATCCGACATGACCGGAAATTCCATTAACGGCGCGATGTATTCCTCGATCCGTCCGGCGTCGCCCTGCTTTGCGAGCGCGTCGATCGCGATGATATGGTGCCTGAGATCATGGCGGAGTTTCGCGATCTCTTCCATGTTGCGGATCAGCGTCTGGTTGGCGCTTCTCTGGATGCTTATGACCGCCTCCGTGGTGCGCAGCTGCTTGTATGCGTCCTCACGCCCCGTCAGCGCGTTCATCATCTGCAGGAGGATGACATAGTTTAAGAACAGGCTGATCATATAGGCGATCGGGAAGAGAAGCTGCGTCCCGCTTTTCGACGAGGAGATATAAAGAAAATCCGGGTAGACCGCGAGCCGGAACATCGCATAGAACATGAGCGGCACCAGCCACAGGTAGCGCCAGAAATGAAGATCGCGGGTACGCAGGCCGTAGTCCCGCGTGATATTCAGGTATTTGATGAACATCGGAGCCGTGATGAGGCTGACCGCCGCGACCAGAAGGATCACGCCCGGCTCGGCGAACAAATGCTCCGGAGCGTGCCGGAACATATAATAATAAAGAATGCCCGCGAACAGGCGGCAGAGATCGGTGTAGTTGCGCATGAGGAGCGCCACGAACAGGCATACCTCATACCGCTCGTCGATAAAGACGGGGAAGAGCAGCGATCCGAGCACCAGATAAGAGAGGGAGAAAATATACCTGCTCATCATATCGTGCGACCAGAACGGCGTGAACAGCCACGCGATCGGAATGGACGCAGCAAAATAAAGCGCGATGCCTGCCAGCATCACCGGCACGGAGCGCTTCCGGTTCTTAAAGAGGAAATAGAGAAGCGGGATCACGACCGGCATGATCTCGCAGATGCCGCTCGTAAGGACATAGTCCTGACTCGTATAATCCAATCAGACACCTCCACTCAGTTTGTTAAACTGATAATCGGCATACTGCTGATAGATCGCCCTGCGTTCCGCGCGGGTGATCGGGACATGTTCCCTGGTGTTCATGACGAAGTCGAATTTCTCGACGCTGCTCACTTTATCCATATTGATGATACAGTTGCGGTAGCAGCAGAGGAACTGCGGGTAAGCGAGCAGCATTGGAGCGAACGCCTCAAAGCGCAGATACGATTTGACCACGCGCTGCCGGGTATGGATCTGAATATAGTGATTAAAATAATCGGTAAAGATGATATCGTCCAGCAGGATCTTGACATAGGTCCTGCTTTCCTTTACTTCGATGAATTTCCCGTGTTTCTGGAATTCTTTGTGGCACAGATCGAGGGTCGCCTTAAACTGCGCATAGGAGTAGGGCTTGAGGAGATAGTCGAACGCGCGGACCCGGTAGCTCTGCACGCCGTACTCGCTGCTTACGCTGCTGAAGATGATCAGACAGTCGGGATCGTCCTGGCGGATGCGCCCGGCGATCTCAACGCCGTTGCTGTCTCCGAGAACAATATCGATAAAGATAAAATCGAACGCGCCCTTTTTCCATGATCTCATAAATGATTCGCCGGAATCAAACACCTGAATGGTCTTATAGATCGGGAACTGCTTGAAATATTCGTCAAAATATCCGAGAAGAAGGGAACGGTCCTCCTGATTATCATCAATGATCGCAATGTTCATGACAGATCTCCTTAGATAAAGTTTCACTTTAATAGCATATCACGGAAATGGGTATTTTTTAAGGGATTTTCTGTAAAATGAAGCTGTTTTTGGTAAATCCGTGCGGCTTTTTGTAAAATCCGGCAGTTTTTTGCCGAATCTGTATAAATGGCAATAATTGGGGTATACTTTTCCTGCGGAAGGAAAGGAGGAACCGTATGCCGAAACGGAAAAAGGACGAGCCGTTCGATCCGGACAACATCAAACCGGAGGAGCGGCTGAAATTTGAGATCGCCACGGAACTGGGGCTGGCGGACAAAGTGATCGCCGGGGGCTGGCGCTGTCTGACCGCAAAGGAAAGCGGGCGGATCGGCGGCCTGATCGCCAGACGCAGGAGAGAGGAAACGGGAATATCCGAAGGAGGAAAATAAACATTGAAAGATCGCCCGCGATCCATTATAATGGATGCAGGAGGAATCATATGCGAATCTCTTTGATCTGTTTTACGGAACGCGGATTTCAGACGGAAAAGACACTTGTGCGGATCCTCACGGCGGCGGGCCATACGGCGCAGCCGTTCGTGATGGGCAAATATGCGCTTCAGGCCGCTTCCGCGGACCGCTCGGTGAGTTTCGCACCGGTCCGGGAGGGCGGCCTTTCGTCATGGGCCGGGGAACGGTTCCCCGCGGACGACGCGCTGATCTTTATCGGGGCCTGCGGGATCGCGGTGCGCGCGGTGGCGCCGCATCTTAAGGACAAATTTACGGATCCGGCCGTTCTCGCGATCGACGAGGGAGCGGGATTCGTGATCCCGCTGCTTTCCGGGCACGCCGGTGGGGCGAACGAACTGGGTGTCTTTCTGGCCGGACGCCTGCACGCCCAGCCGGTCGTCACGACGGCCACGGATGTGAACGGGAAATTTGCGGTCGACGTTTTCGCGCGGGCGCACGGCCTTGCGATCGACGACAGAAAGCTTGCGAAAGCCGTCTCCGCAGATATCCTGGCGGGAGAACCGGTCGGACTGTTCTGCGACTTCCCGCTCGACGGGACCGTGCCGCCGGAACTTCACCCCGATACGATCTGCAGAACGAACCTCTGGATCACGGTCGCCAAAAAGCGGCGTGCGGGCGCGGGGCGCGTCCTCAAACTGATCCCGCGCTGCGTGACGGTGGGGATCGGCTGCCGGAGAGGCACGCCGGCCGCCAGGCTGAAAGAACGGATCAACGATATACTGGAAAAGAATCATGTCGATCCCCGCAGCGTCTGCGCGCTGGCGAGCATCGACTTAAAGCATGGGGAAACGGGAATCTGCGAGCTCTCGGCGGAGCTTGGCGTCCCGTTTCTGACGTATACGGGAGACGAACTCCTTAAGGTGCCGGGACGCTTTGCGGAATCGGAATTCGTGCGCAGGACGACGGGAGTGGGGAACGTCTGCGAACGGGCCGCCGTAGCCGCCTGCCTTGAGGTGGCCGGGACGGGCCGGATCCTGATACCGAAGCGCTCCGGGGACGGGGTGACGGTGGCGGCGGCATGCTTTTCGCCGGAACTGTTTGCGGACGCGGCCGGATGAAAACACAGCGGGACCGTTTGCGGACGCGGCGGATAAAAAATACAAGATCCTGTTGCAAAACGCCCCTAAAACTGGTATACTCTACAAAATAACCCTGTAAGCAACACCACTGCATATAAACATTCACAACACAGGAAGGAGAGGGAATTCCCAATGGGAAAGATTATCGGAGAAGGTATAACGTTTGACGATGTGCTGCTGGTACCGGCATATTCGGAAGTAATTCCCAACCAGGTGGACGTATCGACCCACCTGACAAAAAAGATCCGTCTCAACATCCCGTTCATGAGCGCGGGAATGGACACCGTGACCGAACACCGCATGGCGATCGCCATGGCGCGGCAGGGAGGCATCGGCATCATTCATAAGAACATGTCGATCAAGGCCCAGGCCGAGGAGGTGGACAAGGTAAAACGCTCCGAGAACGGCGTCATCACGGACCCGTTCTATCTGTCGCCCGAAAATACGCTGGAGGATGCGGACAGGCTGATGGGCAAATTCCGCATTTCCGGAGTTCCGATCACCGAAAACGGAAAGCTGGTCGGCATCATCACCAACCGCGATCTGAAATTCGAGGAGGACTACACAAAGAAGATCAAAGAGTGCATGACCTCCGAGAACCTGGTGACCGCCAAGGAAGGCATCACCCTCATGGAGGCCAAGAAGATCCTCGCGAAGGCGCGGGTCGAGAAACTCCCGATCGTGGATGACGATTTTAATCTGAAGGGACTCATCACGATCAAGGACATTGAAAAGCAGATCAAGTATCCGAACTCCGCGAAAGACGACTACGGCCGCCTTCTCTGCGGAGCGGCCGTCGGCATCACCGCGAACGTGCTCGAGCGCGTCGGGGCGCTGGTGGATGCGAAAGTGGATGTGATCGTCCTCGACTCGGCGCACGGACATTCCGCAAACGTGATCCGCTGCGTGAAGATGATCCGCGAGAGTTTCCCGGACGTCCAGATCATCGCCGGAAACGTGGCGACCGGCGAGGCGACGCGCAGCCTGATCGAGGCCGGTGTCGACGCCGTCAAGGTCGGTATCGGACCGGGCTCCATCTGTACGACCCGTGTGGTCGCGGGCATCGGCGTTCCGCAGATCACCGCGGTCATGGACTGCTATGAGGTCGCGAAGGAATACGGCATCCCGATCATCGCCGACGGCGGCATCAAGTATTCCGGTGACGTGACGAAAGCGCTGGCGGCCGGCGGGAACGTCTGCATGATGGGCAGCCTGTTCGCGGGCTGCGACGAGAGCCCGGGAGAGTTCGAGCTCTATCAGGGAAGAAAGTACAAGGTCTACCGCGGCATGGGATCCATCTCAGCGATGGAGAACGGAAGCAAAGACCGCTACTTCCAGAACGACGCGAAGAAACTCGTGCCGGAAGGCGTGGAGGGGCGCGTCGCGTACAGAGGCTTCGTGGAGGACACCGTGTTCCAGATGCTCGGCGGCCTGCGGGCCGGGATGGGCTACTGCGGAGCGCATAATATTAAGGAACTGCAGGACAACAGCCATTTCGTGAAGATCTCGGCGGCGGCGCTGCGCGAGAGCCATCCGCATGACATTCATATCACGAAAGAAGCGCCTAATTACAGTATTGACGAATAACGTCACGGCGAAAACTGACAATTTCACCGGAAACGAGCAATTATTACTTGACTTTAGCACATTGCTCTGCTATAATTTACATGTTATATCCATTATATTTTTCACTTTAGTACGCTGCATCTGGTCTTTGACCATGCAAATAAAATAAGAGGAGAGATGTACTATGAAAAGATTTTCGCGCGTTTTGGCTCCGGTACTGGCGATGTCTCTCGCGGTTGGCCTGATGGCAGGCTGCGGCGGCGGATCGAGCTCCAGTTCCAGCACCACCGCAGCGGCAGGCGGAAACACCGCTTCCACTACGGCTGCGGCAGCAGAACAGAGCGGTTCCAGTGAAACCGCCGGAAAGGATACCCTGATCCTTGCGACTGCAAACGAAACGCCCAGTGTTACCTCCGTTGACCATAACGCGGTAGCCGGCGATTATCTGAACAAAATGACCTACAGCGGCCTTTTCAAGTCGGATGAGAACCTTTCCCCGGTTCCGGATCTGGTAGAGGACTACGAGATCGTCAGCGACACCGAGTGGCTCTTCCACTTAAAGAAGGGCGTCAAGTTCCACAACGGCGAGGAAATGACCGCCAAGGACGTTAAGGCGTCCCTCGAGCTCTGCAAGAATTCACCGCAGGTTGCTCAGTACGGTCAGTCCACCGGTACGATCGACATCGTTGACGATTATACCGTAAAGATCACGACCGACGGACCGCAGTCCGGCCTTCTGATGGACCTTTGCCATCACGGCAACTGCATCCTTCCGGCTGACCTGATCGAGAGCGGACATGACTTCAACAAAGAACCGATCGGAACCGGCCCCTACAAGATGGTTGCCTGGAACAAGGGCGAGAGCATTGAGCTCGAAGCTTTCGAAGATTACTTCGGCGGCGAGCCCCCGATCAAGAAAGTTATCTGGAAGATCATTCCGGAAGGATCCTCCCGTACCATGGCTCTTGAGGCCGGCGAGGCTGACCTGATCGTTGAAGTAGAGACCACCGACGTTGCGAGAATGCAGGACAATCCTGACATCACCGTATTCTCTTCGGCGGGAACCTCCCACAACTTCATGATGATCAACAACGAGATCGCTCCGTTCAACAACATCAACTTCCGTAAGGCCATCGCTTCCGCGATCGACAAGGCTGCTATCGTCCAGGTCGCTATGAACGGCGAAGCCAGCGTAGTTGACTGCATGGTTCCGGACTGCTTCCCGGGCACGACTTCCGAGGGCGCTCCGACCTACGATCCCGAGCAGGCTAAGAAGTATCTTGAGGAGTCCGGTCTTAATCCGGCGGATTGCGGATTTGCTATAATCTGCTCCGATGATACCAAGCTCCGTGCCGGCCAGGTTATCCAGAGCTGCTTAAAGGACAATCTCGGCATCGACGTCACGCTTGAGACCCTTGACCTTGCTACATACCTTGACGTTACCCAGACCGGCGACTATGAGGCGGCCATCGGTGGATACACCTCCGATTCCCTGCTTGCGTACGCGAAGGGCGTTTACCACTCCAACTCCATCAACGCTTCCAACAAGACCCGTACCAACATCCCGGAGATCGATGAACTGATCGACAAGATCCAGGCTACTGTTGATCCGGCCGAGAACGAGAAGCTCGTTACGGAGTTCAACAAGATGATCAACGAGAACTGCCCGCAGGTGCCGCTGTACATGAGAAACAACACCCGTGCTTACAACTCCGCTCTGAAGGGCTTCAACTGCAACGCAGGCGGAACGACCTACTACGAGCAGTTCAGCTGGAACTAAGTTCCTGTATAAGACTTATAAAGAAATACCGTACGGCGTCCGTAGATAATGCTTAACGGACTGTCATGCACAAAAGGAGCAGGGATCTGCCCTGACAAAGGGCTGGTCCCTGCTTTCATATAATTAAAAGAAAGGAGAGGGATGTAAGGCATGATTAAATTTATCATCAAACGTCTCATCGCACTGATCCCGGTCCTGCTCGGAGTCACCCTGCTGGTGTTCTTCATTCTGGATCTCGCTCCCGGCGACCCCGCCAAGACGATCCTGGGCGAGCAGGCACGTCCGGAGGATATCATAGCTCTGAGAGAACAGATGGGACTGGACGATCCCTTCTTTGTCCGTTACGGACGTTACATGGTCGGCCTGTTGCACGGAGATCTCGGCACTTCCTATAAGACCGGTGATCCGGTCGGAGAGGAGATCGGAGCCCGTATGCCGGATACCGCGCTCCTTGCGGTGGCTGCGACGATCATTTCCGTTCTTCTGGCGCTTCCGCTCGGTGTGATCGCGGCGATCAAACAAAACACACTGTTCGACGGCATCAGCATGTTCATATCATTGCTAGGTATCTCAATACCTGTATTCTGGCTGGGTCTGCTGCTGATCCTGTTCTTCTCCGTTAAATTGGGCTGGTTCCCGGTCTCGGGCGCCGACCAGGGGATCAAGAGTCTGGCCTTGCCTGCCATTGCCCTGGGCTTCCAGCATATGGCCGCTATCGCGAGAACAACGCGAAGCTCCATGCTGGAGACGATCCGTCAGGATTATATCCGCACCGTGCGTGCAAAGGGCCTTCCGGAGCGCGAAGTTATCACCCAACACGCGCTGCGCAACGCTCTGATCCCGACTACGACCATCATCGGCCTGCAGATCGGTTCCATGCTCGGCGGCGCGGTCCTTACCGAATCCGTATTCGCATGGCCCGGGATCGGGCGGTACATGGTACAGTCGATCCAGGGGCGTGATATTCCCTCCGTTATGGGCTGTATCATCGTATTCGCGATCACGTTCGCCCTTGTCAATCTGGCCGTAGACGTGATATACGGCTTCATTGATCCGCGTATCAAAGCGCAGTACAAATAGGAAGGAGGAGAATGATGAGTACAAAAAAAGACGTACAGGAAAATGCTCCTGTCAAGAAAAAAAGTCAGCTTGCCGATGTCTGGACCCGGCTGTGCCGTAACAAAACGGCGCTCATCGGTCTCGCGATCGTCGTTATCCTGGTATTGATCGGTATCCTTTCTCCTGTTATTTTCGATTACGATACGCAGGTCATCAAAGCCGATTACTCGAGCACGCTTCAGTGGCCGTCGGCACAGCACTGGTTCGGTACCGACGAACTGGGCCGTGATATCTTTATCCGTACGATGTACGCAACGTTTACCTCGATCTCGATCGGCGTTACGACCGTTGCCATCGCACTGGTCTTCGGACTGATCTTCGGTTCGTCCGCCGCTTACTTCGGCGGTAAGGTCGATATGATCATCATGCGTATCATGGATATCTTCCTTGCGATCCCCGGAACGCTGCTTGCGATCTGTATCGTGGCTTCGCTCGGAAACTCGATCCGAAATCTGGTCATCGCCGAGGCGATAGCGACGATCCCACGTTTCTCCCGTGTTGTCCGCGGTGCGGTAATAACGGTCAGGGATGCGGAGTATGTCGAAGCGGCCCGTGCGATCGGAGCGAAGGACGCGTCGATCATCTTCCATGACGTGCTTCCGAACTCCCTGGCACCGATCATCGTCCAGACCACGCTGGAAGTTGCCACCATCATCCTGTCCATCGCAGGACTTTCCTTCATTGGCCTGGGTATCCCGGCTCCGCAGCCCGAGTGGGGCGCCATGCTGTCCTCCGCGCGTGCCTACATCCGCGACTACAGCTACATGTGCATGTTCCCGGGACTTGCGATCATGATCACCATCCTGGCCCTCAACCTGCTGGGCGACGGCTTAAGAGATGCGCTTGATCCGAGACTGCGCTAAGGAGGTACGAAGATGAGTGAAGACGTGAAAAAGAATGAGAAAACCCTTACGGCCGAGATCAAGAATCTTGTCGTTGAATTCCGAACCGATTACGGCACCGTACATGCGCTGAACGGCCTCGACCTTGAGATCGAGCCCGGAAAGACGCTCGGCCTGGTCGGAGAGACCGGAGCGGGCAAGACGACGACCGGACTGGCCCTGCTCCGTCTGATCCCGGATCCGCCGGGAGTCATCGTCGACGGTTCCATCAAGCTGGATGGCGAAGACGTTCTTAAGATGTCCGATAAGGAGCTCCATGCGGTCCGCGGCAAGAAGGTCGCGATGATCTTCCAGGACCCGATGACCTCCCTCGACCCGGTCATGACGGTCGAGGATCAGATCGCCGAGGTCATCAAGCTGCATGAAAAAGGGACCCATCAGGAACATCTGCAGCGTGCCCGCGAAATGCTTGAGCTGGTCGGCATTCCCGGAAACCGCGGAAGCGAGTATCCGCACCAGTTCTCCGGCGGTATGAAACAGCGTGTCGTTATCGCGATGGCGCTGGCCTGCAACCCGGCGCTTCTGATCGCCGACGAGCCGACGACGGCTCTCGACGTTACGATCCAGGCGCAGGTGCTTGAGATGATGAGAGGGCTCCGTGAAAAGTACAACACCTCGATGCTTATGATCACGCACGACCTCGGTATCGTTGCCGAGATCTGCGACAAGGTCTCGGTCATCTACGCCGGCCGCGTCATTGAGCACGGAACGCTTGAGGATATCTTCAAGAACACCCGTCATCCCTACACGGAAGGCCTGTTCAACTCCCTGCCGCATATCGGCAACCGTGAGGCGGAATTAAAGCCCATCAAGGGCCTGATGCCCGATCCGAGCAACCTGCCGAAGGGCTGCGCGTTCTGCCCGCGCTGCGATTACGCGATGGAGATCTGCAAGACCGAGAAGCCGCAGAGGGTCTACCGGACCGACACGCATTATGTCGAATGTCACCTGTATAATAAAGACAATATCAACGAAGGGAAGGTGAACATACGATGAGCACACAGCCGTTGCTTGATGTAAGGAATCTGAAAAAATATTTTAAGACTCCCAGAGGAATGCTGCACGCAGTTGATGATGTCACCTTTACCATCGACAGAGGTAAGACGCTCGGCGTCGTAGGCGAGTCCGGATGCGGAAAATCCACGACCGGCCGCGCGATCCTGCGTCTGCTCGAGCCGACCGCCGGCGAGGTGCTCTTTGAGGGCGAGGACGTTGCAAAGCTCACCAAAGAGCAGATGCGCAAAAAACGTGCGGAGATGCAGATCATCTTCCAGGATCCGTTTTCCAGCCTGAACCCGCGTAAAACGGTCGGCCAGGCCATCGCGGACCCGTTAAAGATCAACAAGATCATCACGGACCCGAAGAAACAGACCGAGCGTGTCCTTGAACTGATGGAAACAGTCGGTCTTGCGGCCCGTCTGATCAACACATACCCGCACGAGCTGGACGGCGGCCGCCGCCAGAGGATCGGTATTGCCCGCGCGCTGGCGCTGAATCCGAAGTTCATCGTCTGCGACGAGCCGGTCTCCGCTCTGGACGTTTCGATCCAGGCGCAGATCCTGAACCTGATGAAGGAGCTGCAGAGAAATCTGGGGCTGACCTACATGTTCATCACGCATGACCTGTCGGTCGTTTACCACTTCTCGGATGACATCGCCGTTATGTACCTCGGCAAACTGATCGAGAAGGCGTCCTCGGACGAGCTGTTCGCCCATCCGACGCATCCCTATACGCAGGCTTTGCTGTCGGCTATCCCGATCCCGTCGCTCGACGACCGCAGGGAACGTATCCTGCTGAAGGGCGAGATCACATCGCCGATCGAGCCGCCGGCTGCATGCCGGTTTGCAAACCGCTGCCCGCATGCGACTGACCGCTGCCGCGGCGAAGAGCCTGAGCTTAAGGAGATCAGCCCGGGACATTTCGTATCATGCTTTTTGTGTGAATAAAAATCATAGTCTGGCCGGAGCTCTATAAGGCAGCTCCGGCCGGATTTTCGTTGCATTTAAACGGAGGATTAACAGTGGAAACAATAACCGTTGAAAGCTTTTGCAGATTTAAATTTGTCAGCGATCCGGGATTTTCCCCGGACGGGAGACAGATCGCGTTCGTGGTGCAGGAAGCGGACTTAAAGGACAACGACTATAAAGGCGATCTCTGGCTCTATGACTGCGCGGACAAAACGACGCGCAGGCTGACGTCCGCGGGGGACGCAAAGAGCTATACATGGACGGAGCGGGGAACGCTCCTGTTTCCCGGAAAACGCGGAGAAAAGACGGAAGGGACCTGCTACTATGAGATATCGCCGAACGGCGGCGAGGCGGTGAAAAAGTTTGAAGTTCCGGTCAAAGCCGACAAACTGATCGCCGTCGGGAACGATCGCTATCTGGTCGCCGGGACCGCCATGCTGCCCGATGCGGAGGCGAAGGATCCGGCCTACGAGCTGATCGACGAGGTCCCCTTCTGGGGAAACGGAAAAGGATTTACGAACGGGAGTCGCAGAGGATTGTACCTCTATGACGGAGCGGCCGAAAGTTTTGAGAGGATCTCCTGCGAGACGGACGAGGTCGGCCAGATCTCGGTGCGCGGCGGGAAGGTGCTCTACACGTCGTATCCGTGGCGCGACGTCCGCGGTCTCTACGAGGGGATCTGCCTTTACGATCTTGCGACCGGAGAGAACCGCTGCCTGTTGAATAAGGATGTGCGCCGCGTCGGCATGATCGCCCTCTGGGAGGACGGTGAGGCGCTTGTCGCCACCTGCGGGGAGAACCCACACGGAAACGGAAAATATCTTGATTTTTATACAATGGATCTGGCGGACGGGACGCTTAAGCTTCTCGCTCCGTACGATTACAGCAGCGGAAGCGGCAGCGTCGGAAGCGACGCGCGTCTCGGCGGCGGCCGCACGGTAAAGGCCGGCGACGGGATCTGCTTCTTTGTCAGCACCAGAGGCTATAACACCGTACTCTGTACGGTCGATAAAAACGGAGAGATCCGCGAGGTCTTCTCAAAAGAGGGCTCCTGCGACAGCTTCGATGTGGCGAACGGCCATACCGTGGTCTGCGGCCTCTACGAGAACCGCCCGGCCGAGCTTTACCTGGACGGCGAGCGGATCACGGAACTCAATCCGACCGGTTACTGGGATGTTTCGGTACCCGAGGAGATCCGGCTCACGAGCCGCGACGGAAGCGGCCTTACCGGCTGGGTCTTAAAGCCCGCGGGCTATCAAAAGGGAACGAAATATCCGGCGATCCTGCATATCCACGGCGGCCCGAGGACCGTTTTCGGCACAGCGCTGCACCATGAGATGCAGGTCTGGGCGTCGGCGGGTTACTTTGTGTTCTACACGAACCCGCACGGATCGGACGGCTTCGGGACCGAATTCGGCGACATCAACGGCAAGTACGGCACGATCGACTACGAGGACCTGATGGACTTCACCGACGCGGTGCTTAAGGCTTATCCCGACATCGACAAGGACCGGGTGGGCGTCGGCGGCGGCTCCTACGGCGGCTACATGACGAACTGGATCATCGGCCATACGGACCGCTTTGCGGCCGCGGTGTCCCAGCGATCGATCGCGAACTGGATCTCGTTCGAGTTCATGTCGGACATCGGCCATACCTTCACGAAGGACCAGCAGGCGGTGTCGGGCTTTGAGGACGTACACAAGCTCTGGCAGCATTCGCCGATGAAATACATTAAAAACTGCAAGACGCCGACTCTGTTCATCCATTCCGACAACGATTACCGCTGCCCCATCGCGGAGGGGATGGAGATGTTCGCGGCGCTTAAGATCCTGGGGGTCGAGACGCGCATGTGCATCTTCCACGGTGAGACCCACGAGCTTTCCCGCAGCGGAAAACCGAGGAACCGCATCCGTAGGATGCGTGAGATCCTGGATTGGTACGACCGGCATCTGAAGCCGGCGGCGGCCGGAAAGGAGGCGTGCTGAGATGGAAGCGACGAAAAAACTGCCGGTCGTGCGCGAAGACCTGTACCGGTTCCGGTTCGTCTCGGAGGTTTCCCTTTCTCCGGACGGGACGAAGGCCGTTTACGCGGTGAACCGCGCCGATCAGGAAAAGAACGGCTACGCGAGCAGCGTTTGGCTGGCCGACCTTAAGACCGGTGAGAACCGGCTGCTCGCCGAGCGCGGAAACGCGAAGAATCCGGTCTGGCTCGATGATTCGACGGTGCTCTTTAAGGCCGAGCGGCCGGAAGCCGCGAAACAGGCGTCGGAGACGACGTATTTTGCGATCCCGGTCTGCGGAGGCGAGGCGCAGCTTTATATGACGGTCCCGGAAAAGACCGGAAAAGCGGTCCGCGTAAAGGACGGCCTGTGGCTCTTACAGGCGACGGCGGACGACTTTAAGGAGCAGGAAGCGTTAAAGACGAAGGACGGCGAGGAAGAAATAACGGCGGTCCGCGGCGTTGATTACGAGGTATACGAAGAGCTTCCGTTCTGGTTCAACGGAAAAGGGTTCCGCAGCCGGAAACGCGAGGCGCTGTATCTGTTCTCGAAAGAGAGCGGAGAGCTTAAATGCATCACGCCGGAATTCCTCGACGTGACGGCTTTCGACGTTTCGGCCGACGGCGGCGCGGTCGCATTCTGCGGCCCCTGCTACGACAGCATAAAACCGGTCCCGGATGCGTTATACTGCTACCGGATCGAAAACGGACAGACGAAGCGGATCACGGACGGTGCGGACAGGCAGACCGGTCACGTCTGCTTTATGGGAAACGACCGAATCTTCTACACCGCGACGCCTTTCGGACGCATGGGACGGAACCCGCGCTTTTATGTCCATGATCTTGGGACGGGCGAGACGAAAGAACTGCCGTTCTGCGACGCCGACATCGGAAACGGGGTCGGGAGCGACGCGAAATACGGGGCGAACCGCGTGCTCGCATACTGCGAGGGCGACGGGCTCCTCTATATGGTCCAGACCGCATGGGGCGACAGCCATCTGATGACGCTCGACTGCAGCGGATCGGCCGGTCTTCCGGTGAAAAAGACGGCGCTGGCAGGCGCGGTCGCCGGTTTCGACATCAAATATCCGCAGGGCGCGGATAAGCCCGTGATCGTGCTGAACGCGATGCGCGGGACGCATCTTTCGGAGCTCTACCTGCTCGATCCCGCGACGGGCGAGGAGCGGAAACTGACCGCGCACAACGACGAATATCTGGAGACGCACGAGATCTCCGAGCCGGAGAGCTTCCGCTACGCGGGAAAGAACGGCTATGAGATGGAAGGCTATGTGATGAAGCCCGCGGACTACGTTCCGGGGACGAAATATCCGGCGGTCTTCGAGATCCACGGCGGTCCCAAGGGCGTGGACGGCACGGTATTCTTCCATGAATTCCAGTGCCTCGCCTCGGCCGGATACTTTGTGTTCTACGGAAACCCGCGCGGATCGGACGGACGCGGCGAGGAATACGCCGACATTACGGAATCGTTCGGAAAGAACGACGTCGCCGATCTGATGGAGCTCTGCGACGAGACCCTGAAACGGTTCCCGGACATCGACGGGACGCGGATCGGGATCTGCGGCGGTTCCTACGGCGGCTTTATGTGCAACTGGCTGGTTGGCCACACGAACCGTTTCGCGGCGGCCGTTTCGCAGCGTTCGATCTCGAACTACCTGACGAAGTGCCTGTACACGGACATCGGCTACTATGCGAACAAACTGCAGATGGGCGCGTATCCGTGGGAGGACTTCGACAAGGTATGGTCGATGTCGCCGCTGTCCGGCATGAACAGCGCCAGGACGCCGATCCTGTTTCTGCAGTCCGACGAGGATTACCGCTGCTACATGGGCGACGCGATCCAGATGTTCTCCGCCGTCAAACGGCTGGGGACGGATACGCGCATGATCCTGTTCCACGGCGAGAATCACGAACTGTCCAGGAGCGGAAAGCCCCAAAACCGCATGACGCGTCTCGACGAACTGATGAAATGGTTTGAGAAATACCTGAAATAAAGGAGGAAACAACGTTGGAGAGATTACAGCAGTTAATGGAACTTGTGCAGAAGCAGGAAGGTCTGATCAAAGAGACGGCTGACCATATCTGGAAGCATCCGGAGACCGGATACCGCGAGTGGAAGACCTCGGAGTACCTGGCCGATAAATTCGAAAAACTCGGCTACAAGCTGGTCAAGGCCGGCAACATCCCGGGCTTCTATACGGATCTGGATACCGGACGGCCCGGCCCGAAGATCGCGATCCTCGGCGAGCTGGATTCCCTGATCGTCAAGAACCATCCGGACGCGGATCCCGAGACCTGCGCGGTCCACGCCTGCGGCCACAACGCCCAGTGCGCGATCCTGCTCGGCGTGGCGGCGGCCTTAAAGGAACCGGGCGCGCTCGACGGCATGTGCGGAAGCATCCGCCTGATGTCGGTGCCGGCCGAGGAACTGATCGAACTCGGCTACCGCAAAGGCTTGAAGGAGCAGGGGATCATCAAATATTACGGCGGTAAGGTCGAGTTTATCTACCGCGGCTATTTTGACGGCGTCGACATGGCGATGATGATCCATTCCGGCAAGCTCGACGAGGGCAAGGCGCTCGAGATCAACAAGGGATGCAACGGCTGCGTGACCAAGAACATCACCTTCAAGGGCGTGTCCTCGCACGCCGGCGGTTCTCCGGAGGAAGGAAAGAACGCGCTCTATGCGGCGATGTGCGGACTGAACGCGGTCAACGCCCTGCGCGAGACCTTCGTGGACGACGAGCACATCCGTTTCCATCCGATCATCACCGAGGCCGGACTGGCGGTCAACGCGATCCCGGAGGCCGCGAAGGTGGAGACCTATGTCCGCGGCGCGACCTACGACAGCATTTACAAATACAACCAGAAGATCAACCTGGCTCTGGCCGCTTCGGCAGCGGCGATCGGCTGCAACGTGGAGATCGACGATTATCCGGGATATTTCCCGCTCAACAACGATCCGACGCTCACCGACATCGTCGCCGATGTGATGCGTTCCATCGCCGGACCGGACAGCGTCGATCTGGACGGAAAGTGGGGGACCGGCAGCACCGATATGGGCGATGTCTCCTCGATCATGCCGGCGGTCCATCCGCACACCTCGGGCTCGATCGGGACCGGGCACGGCAGCGATTACTACATCGACGACATGAAACTGGCCTGCATGCAGCCGGCGGAATGCCTTGTCATCACGGCCGACAGGCTGCTTTCCGGCAACGCGGAGCTGGCGAAGAAGGTACTGGCCGAGGCGAAGCCGCTCTTTGCTTCCAAGGAAGAGTACTTAAAGGCGATCGACAGCCTCAGCATGAATCAGGAGACCGTCGTCTACAACGAGGACGGGACCGTGACATTAAAGTACAGAAAATAAGGCAGAAACAACAGCCCGCCGCGGACTGCGGCGGGCATTTTAAAAGGAGGACGCTATGTTACTGATCAAAAACGGACGGATCCACGATATGGTGGACGAAAAACCGTACGAGGCGGACATCCTCGTAAAAGACGGAAAGATCGAAAAGATCGGAAAGGGCCTTACGGCTCCCGCCGACGCGGAAGTGGTCGACGCGGCCGGAAAGGACGTTTATCCGGGCTTCGTGGACGCGCACAGCCATCTGGGACTGGACGGCTACGGGATCGGCTTTGAGGGCCAGGACTATAACGAGATGAACGACATCGTCTCCCCGCAGCTGCGCGGCATCGACAGCTTCAACCCGCTTGATCCGACGGTCCATATGGCCGCGGAGGGCGGCGTGACCTGCGTAGGCACCGGCCCCGGCAGCGCCAACGTGCTGGGCGGGACCTTCATCGCGGTCAAGACGACCGGAAAGCGCGTCGACGACATGATCGTAAAGGATCCGATCGCCATGAAGTGCGCGTTCGGCGAGAACCCGAAGCGCTGCTACAAGGACAAGAACAATTTTGCCCGTATGTCGACCGCGTCCAAGCTGCGCGAGATGCTTTTCAAAGCGCAGGACTACAAGGCCAGAAAGGAAGCCGCCGGCGACGATCCGCTCAAGAAACCGGCGTTCGATATGAAGCTTGAGGCGCTGATCCCGGTCTTAAACGGCGAGATCCCGCTCAAGGCCCATGCGCATCAGGCCAACGACATCCTCACCGCGATCCGCATCGCGAAGGAATTCGGCGTGAAGATGACGCTTGAGCACGTCACCGAGGGACACCTGATCGTCGACGAGCTGGCGAAGGAGAACCTGCCGTGCGCGGTAGGTCCGAGCCTCGGCCACGCGACCAAGTTCGAGCTGCAGAACAAGTCCTGGAAGACCCCGGGGATCCTTGCAAAGGCAGGATGCCAGGTCTCCATCATCACCGACGCTCCGGTCATCCCGCAGCAGTACCTTCCGCTCTGCGCCGCAATGGCGATCCGGGCCGGAATGGACCGCTACGCGGCTCTGAAAGCCATCACCATCAACCCGGCGAAGCATCTGGGCGTCGCGGACCGCGTCGGTTCGCTGGAAGTCGGAAAAGACGCCGATATCCAGATCTACTCCGGCGATCCGCTCGACGGGATCTCCGTTCCGGAAGCGGTCTATATCAACGGCAAGAAAGTAGTCTGAGCTTTTAAGGAGAGGAAAACGGTATGCTTCTGATCAAAAACGGACGGATCCACGATATGGTGGACGAGAGACCGTATGAGGCGGACATCCTCGTAAAGGACGGGAAGATCGAAAAGATCGGAAAGGGCCTTGCGGCCCCCGCGGGCGCTGAGGTGGTCGACGCGGCCGGAAAGGACGTTTATCCGGGCTTTATCGACGCGCACAGCCATCTGGGCGGATCCGGCTACGGCATCGGCTTTGAGGGCGAGGACTACAACGAGATGAACGATATCGTCTCCCCGCAGCTACGGGGCATCGACGGCTTCAACCCGCTCGATCCCGCCGTTCATATGGCGGCCGAAGGCGGCGTGACCTGCGTGGGCACCGGCCCCGGCAGCGCGGATGTCCTGGGCGGCACGTTCTTTGCCGCGAAGACGTACGGACGCTGCGTGGACGACATGATCGTGAAGAACCCGGTCGCCATGAAGTGCGCGTTCGGCGAGAACCCGAAACGCTGCTACAAGGACAAGGGCAATTCCGCCAGAATGTCGACCGCGTCCAAACTGCGCGAGGCGCTCATGAAAGCGCGGGATTATCAGGCCAGGAAGCTGGCGGCGGACGGCGATCCGTCGAAGATGCCGAAGCCCGATATGAAGTCCGAGGCGCTGATCCCGGTCTTAAACGGGGAGATCCCGCTCAAGGCCCATGCGCACCAGACCAACGATATCTTTACGGCGATCCGCATCGCGAAGGAGTTCGGCGTCAGGCTGACGCTCGAGCACGTCACGGAGGGACATCTGATCGCGGACGAGCTGGCGAAGGAGGACCTGCCCTGCGCGGTGGGACCGAGCCTCGGCCACGCGACCAAGTTCGAGATCAAGGAGAAGTCCTTTGAAACGCCGGGCGTTCTCGCAAAGGCGGGATGCCGGGTCTCCATCATCACCGACGCGCCGGTGATCCCGCAGCAGTACCTTCCGCTCTGCGCGGCGCTCGCCGTCCGGGCGGGAATGGACCGCTACGAGGCGTTAAAGGCCATCACGGTCAACCCGGCGAAGCACCTGGGGATCGAGGACCGCGTGGGAACGCTGGAAGCCGGAAAGGATGCGGACATCCTGATCTATTCCGGCGATCCGCTCGACGGGATCTCGCAGCCGGAGGCGGTGTTCATCGACGGGAACCGCATCGTGTAAACGGGATCGAAGAACAGAAAAAAGGGGTCGGAACGCGCTTATGCGTTCCGGCCTTTTTCCGTGTGCGGCAGTCTTCCCCTTAGGAACCGCTTGCGGCATTCCGACCAGGAGAAGGGGATCAGCGGATAGATATAGCTCTTTCCGGCGATCGTGCGGTTGAATACGACGGAGCAGACCGCGATCAGCGTTCCGAGGATGAACCCCCACGCGTTTAAGAGTGAGGTCAGGACCAGCAGGATGATGCGCATGAATTTCAGCGCGTACCCCATCTCGAAGCTCGCCTGCGAGTAGTTGGCGACGGTGACGAAGGCCATATAGAGCATGGTCTCCGGATTGAACCAGCCGGACTGCACCGAATATTCCCCGAGGACGATGCCGGCGATCACGCTGAGCGGGGTCGTCAGCATACTGGGCGTGTTGACGGCGGCCAGCCGCAGCCCGTCGATCGCGAATTCGAGGATCAAAAGCTGGAAAATGACCGGCACATGCGCCTCGTCCGCCAGGACGATGAAAGAGAGACGGTCCGGGATCCATCCGGGGTTCTGCAGGAGCAGAAGCCAGACCGGCGTCAGAAACAGCGTGAGCAGCGAGACCATCATGCGCGAGAGCCGCAGGTAAGTCCCGGTGACCGGAGGGAAATAGTAGTCGTCCGCCTCCTCGATGATATCGAAGACCGACGAGGGCAGGATCATGCAGGCGGGCGAGTTGTCCACTAGGATGACGATATTGCCTTCCAGGATGGAGGCCGCCGCGGTGTCCGGCCGCTCGGAAAAACGGAATTTGGGAAACGGGTTGAACCATTTGTGCGGGAACAGGCATTCCGCGAGACTTTCCTGATTCATCGTCAGCGCGTCCACATGCAGGTCCGCGATGCGGTCCCGAACCGTTTCCAGGAGGTTTTTGTCCACGCGTCCCTTCATGTAGCAGATCGCAATATCGGTGTGCGAACTCTCTCCGGCCTGCGCGATCTCGACCGTAAAGGCGGCGTCGCGGATCCGCCGCCGGATCAGGGCGGTGTTGAAGATCAGCGTTTCGACGAAGCCGTCGCGGGAGCCGCGCAGGACCTTGTCCTTTTCAGGCTCGGAGACGCCGCGCGCCGGGTAGGTCCGGCAGTCGATCGTGACGCACCTGTCGTAGCCGTCGATGAACAGGCAGGAGAGCCCGGAAAAGAGCTGCACGAGGATCCGGTCCTCGTCGCTTTCGAGCCCCGTCTCGCCGTAGCAGACGTGTTTTTTGGAGAAATCGTGCGGCGAATCCGGCATGTCCTCCGGCTTGATGCCGGTCCAGCCCTGCATGAGGCGCAGAAGGACCTCGTCCTTGGTAAAACCGTCGATGAAATAGAGGCAGGCGCTCCTGCCGCCGATCGTCAGCGTGTGGTAGACGATATCGAAATTCGCCTCCACATCAAGGATCCTGTGGAAACGTCCGATATTGGCGTTAAAATCGGATGATAGTTTCATAGCCTCGTCCTTTCGTGTTCCGAATTGTTGTTCAGACGGCTATTCTGCCCGAAAAGTGGCCTCTTCATACTTCCCTTTTTCGACGAATCAGTGTATAATCGGATGCAGAGGAGGAATCGTTTTGCAAACACAACCGAAAAAGACCTCCGTCATGATGACGGAGGGCGTGATCTGGAAACAGCTGATTGCTTTTGCGGTCCCGCTTCTGGCCGGGAACCTGCTGCAGCAGCTTTACAATACGGTGGACTCGATCGTCGTCGGCCGCTTTATCGGGAGCGAAGCGCTGGCGGCCGTCAGTTCGAGCAATTCCCTCATCAATCTCGTGATCGGCATGTTCATGGGGATCGCGACCGGCGCGGGAGTCGTCATCTCCCAGTTTTACGGCGCGAAAGAGAAGGAGAAGATGCAGCTGGCGGTCCATACCTCGGTGGCGCTAAGCGCGATCGGCGGGATCATTCTCGGCCTGGTCGGAATTTTCTTTTCTCCGTTCATTCTGCGGCTGATGGGCACGCCGGAGGAGGTCATGGTGAATTCCGTGATCTATTTCCGGATCTTCTTTTCGGGTTCGCTGTTCAATCTGACCTATAATATGACGTCGGGCATCCTGCGCGCGGTCGGGGATTCCAGACGTCCGCTCTATTACCTGGCGGCCTCGTCGATCACAAACATCATCCTTGACGTGGCGTTCGTGGTCCTGGGAGGAATGGGCGTCGAGGGCGTGGCGATCGCGACCGTGATCTCGCAGTTTATCTCGGCGGCGCTCTGTATGCGGGCCCTGGCCGCAAGCGACGACATTTACCGCCTGGATCTGAAAAAGATCCGTCTGACGCGAAGGATGGCGAGGCGTATCCTCGCCCAGGGCCTTCCGACCGGATTCCAGATGTCGATCATTTCCCTCTCGAACGTGATCGTCCAGGCCAACGTCAACGCCTACGGGGCGACGGCGATGGCCGGTTTCGGCTCATACCTCAAGATCGAGGGATTCGCCCAGCTGCCGATGCAGAGCTTCTGCCTGGCGGCGACCACCTTCACCGGCCAGAACATCGGCGCGAAGCGGTATGACCGCGCGAAGAGGGGGATCGTGGAGAATCTGGCGATCTGCCTTATCTATGCGATGACGGTCTGCGTCCTGATGTATATTTTCGTACCGCAGCTGATGCAGATCTTTTCGACCGATCCGGAAGTGGTGGAGTACGGGACCTTCACCATGCGGCGCGTGATCCCGTTCTATTTCATGATCGCGATCCATCAGGTGCTCATGGGCTCGCTCCGCGGAGCGGGAAAGACCATGATGCCGGTGTTCGCCACCGTTATGAATATGTGCGTGCTGCGCATGATATACATTAACCTGCTGGTGCCGTTCTTCCCGAGCTACGAGGCGGTCATCATGTGCTACCCGATCACCTGGTTTGGGACGGTGGTCATGGAGGTCCTGTTCATCTGGAAGGCAAAATGGCTGCCCGCGGAAGCGATCGGCGTGATACGGAATAAAGAATAGCTGCGGCCCGCGTGCGGACGCAAAAGGAGAAGAGATTATGAGAGACGGATTTATCCGCGTCGCGGCGGCGACGCCGGACGTAAAAGTCGCGGACCCGGTGTTCAACCGGGAACAGACACAGAAGATGATCGAAGAGGGAAAGCGCCGCGGCGCGAAGCTGATGGTTTTTCCGGAACTCGGCATGACGGCGTACACCTGCGGGGATCTGTTTTTGCAGGACACGCTGCTCGAGAGCGCGAAGCGGGAGTTTGAAAAGCTGGTCGATTCCACGCGCGGGACGGATATGCTGGTCTTTGTCGGACTTCCGTGGGAGAAGGACGGAAAGCTCTACAACGTGGCGGCAGCCGTCTGCCGCGGGAACCTTCTGGGACTGGTCCCCAAGCGCAATCTTCCCAACTATTCGGAGTTTTACGAGCTGCGGCACTTTACGCCCGGGAACGAGGAGCCGGAGCTGGTGGAGTGGCGCGGCCGGTTCGTGCCCTTCGGGAGCAACATCCTCTTTCACTGTACGACGGTCCCGGATCTCACCGTGGCGGCGGAGATCTGCGAGGACGTCTGGGTCATGGATCCGCCGAGCATCGCTCACGCCAAGGCCGGGGCGACCGTCATCGTAAACTGCTCGGCGAGCGACGAGACGACCGGAAAGAACCTTTACCGCAACGAACTGATCGCCGGACAGTCGGCGCGTCTGGTCTGCGGCTACATCTACGCGAACGCCGGGGAGGGCGAATCGACTCAGGATCTTGTCTTCGGCGGCCACGACATGATCGTCGAGAACGGTACGGTCCTTGCGATGTCGAAACGGTTTGAGAACGGGATCATCTTCGCGGACATGGATCTGGAGCGCCTGCGCAACGAGCGCCGCCGCATGACGACCTGTGTGATAAAGGATCCCGGCGAGCGCTACGACGTGATCGATTTTGAGCTGAAAAAAGAGGACATTGAGCTGAAACGCCCGATCGATCCGGCGCCGTTCGTGCCCTCGGACGAGAGGGAGCGCTCGTCCCGCTGCGAGGAGATCCTTACGATCCAGGCGCTCGGCCTCAAGAAGCGTCTGGCCCACACGGGCGGAAAACGCGCGGTGGTCGGCATTTCCGGCGGCCTCGATTCGACGCTGGCGCTTCTTGTCACGGCGCGCGCGTTCGATATGCTGGGACTGCCGCGGAAAAACATCCTTTCCGTGACGATGCCCTGCTTCGGGACCACCGACCGCACCTACCATAACGCCTGCACGCTGACCGAAAAACTGGGGGCCGAGCTCCGCGAAGTCAATATTCGCGAGGCGGTGACGGTTCATTTTAAAGATATTGGGCATGATAGTAACGACCGCGACGTGACTTACGAGAATTCCCAGGCCAGGGAGCGGACGCAGGTCCTGATGGATCTGGCGAACCAGATCGATGGCCTCGTGGTCGGGACCGGCGACATGTCGGAGCTGGCGCTCGGCTGGGCCACCTACAACGGCGACCACATGTCGATGTACGGCGTGAACGCCTCGGTGCCGAAGACGCTGGTGCGGCACCTGGTGCGCTATTACGCCGATACCTGCGGCGATCCGGATCTGGCGAAAACGCTTTACGATGTTCTCGATACGCCGGTGAGTCCGGAGCTTCTTCCGCCGGAGGAGGGAAAGATCTCCCAGAAGACGGAGGATCTGGTCGGCCCCTACGAGCTGCATGATTTCTTCCTCTACTATGTGCTCCGTTTCGGCTACCGGCCTGCGAAGATCTACCGGATGGCGAAGCTCGCGTTTGCGGGACAGTATCCGGATGCGGTGATCTGCAAGTGGCTCTGCACCTTCTACCGGAGATTCTTCTCGCAGCAGTTCAAGCGCTCCTGCCTGCCGGACGGCCCGAAGGTCGGTTCGGTGGCGGTGTCGCCGCGCGGGGATCTGCGGATGCCCTCCGACGCGGACAGAAGGGTCTGGATGGATGAGCTTGAGGCGCTTGCGCCCGCGGAGCGGAACGAATGATAACCAGCGCGAAGAACGAAAAGATAAAAGAGGTCGCGGAGCTGATAAAAAAGCCGAGGGCGCGCGATAAGGCGGGGCTGTTCGTCGTCGAGGGCGTGCGGATGGTCGCGGAGCTGCCTGCAGAGCGGGCGGTAAGGATCTATGTTTCCGAGAGCCGGCTCGCTGCGTGCGGCGCGGATCCGGAGCATTGCGAAGGGATCGCCGGGATCCCCGCGGGAGTCCCCTGCGAGGCGGTCTCCGACGCGGTCTTTTCGGCGATGTCGGATACAAGAACCCCGCAGGGCGTGCTGGCGCTGGCAAGACAGTATACTTATGCACCCGACGACGTTCTGGGCGATCGTGGGACCCGTCCGGCGCTTTTAATGATCCTCGAAAATATTCAGGACCCCGGGAACCTCGGAACGATCCTGCGGGCCGCCGAGGGCGCCGGCGTGACCGGCGTCGTCATGAACCGCGGCACCGTGGATATCTACAATCCGAAGGTGATCCGCTCGACGATGGGATCGGTCTTTCGTGTGCCGTTCTTCTATGCGGACGATTTCGGCGGGACGCTTACGGAGCTCAAACGGCGCGGGATCCGGCTTTTCGCGGCGCATCTTGAGGGCGCGCGCGACTATGACCGGGAGGACTATAAGGGCGGCAGCGCGTTCCTGATCGGAAACGAGGGGAACGGGCTCACGGCCGAAACTGCGGCGGCCGCCGACGCGACGGTCAGGATCCCGATGGCCGGAAAGGTGGAGTCGTTGAATGCGGCGATGGCGGCCTCGATCCTCATGTTTGAGGCCGCGAGGCAGCGGAGGATGTAAGGATCGCGTGTATTCGCCGGGCCGGAAAGGCTGTGCGCACCCGCGCGCACTCGCCGGGCCGGAAAGGCCGTGCGCACCCGCGTGGATCCGGGCCGGAAAGCCGCGCGCGCCCGCGCGGATCCGGAACGGGAGGCGGAGACCGCCGCTTCCTGCGGCATGAAAAGGAGTTGTGATCTATGGCGATGATCGGCTGGCTTGTTGCTTTTGTGATTTTTGTCGGGATCGAGACGGCGACGATGGCGCTCACCACGGTCTGGTTTGCCGGAGGGGCGCTGGCGGCGTTCTTTGCGGCGCTTGCCGGGTTTTCGGTCCGCGTACAGCTTGGGGTGTTTCTGGCGGTCTCGTTCGTGCTCCTGATCTTCACAAGGCCGTTTGCGTCAAAATTTATCAACAGCGGTACCGTAAAGACAAACGCGGACAGCCTGATCGGGAAAAAGGCCAGAGTGACCGCGGAGATCGACAATGATAAAGCCACCGGCGCGGTCACGCTGAACGGCCAGGAATGGACGGCGCGCGCGGTGGATGACGGGACGGCGATCCCTGCGGGGGAGACCGTCGTCGTCCGCGAGATCCGCGGAGTGAAACTGATGGTTGAACGTATCTGAAGAAGGGAGAGAATATTATGCTGGGAATCGGACTTGGTTTTATGGGAATGGTGTTTCTTGCGATCGTTGTTCTGCTGATCCTGACCTCATGCATCCGCATCGTGCCGCAGGCGCACGCCATGGTCGTCGAGCGCCTCGGAGCGTATCTTGCGACGTGGCCGGTCGGGATCCATTTCAAGATGCCCTTTATCGACCGGGTGGCGAAACGCGTGCTCCTCAAGGAGCAGGTCGTCGACTTCGCGCCGCAGCCGGTCATCACGAAAGATAACGTTACGATGAAGATCGATACGGTGGTCTTTTTCCAGATCACCGATCCGAAACTGTACGCTTACGGGGTGGAAAATCCGATCATGGCGATCGAGAACCTGACCGCGACCACTCTGAGAAATATCATCGGCGATCTGGAACTTGACCAGACGCTCACCTCGCGCGAGACGATCAACACCAAGATGCGCGCGGCGCTGGACGTGGCGACCGATCCGTGGGGCATCAAGGTCAACCGCGTGGAGCTGAAAAACATTATCCCTCCGGCGGCGATCCAGGACGCGATGGAAAAACAGATGAAGGCGGAGCGCGAGCGCCGCGAGGCGATTCTAAAGGCCGAGGGCGAGAAGAAATCGACGATCCTCGTCGCCGAGGGCAAAAAGCAGTCCGCGATCCTCGACGCGGAGGCCGACAAGCAGGCGGCGATCCTAAAGGCCGAGGCGGAGAAGGAGCGCAGGATCCGCGAGGCCGAGGGCCAGGCGGAAGCCATCTTAAAGGTCCAGCAGGCCAACGCCGAGGGCATCCGCATGTTAAAGGAAGCGGGAGCCGACGCGGCCGTCCTGCAGATCAAGAGCCTGGAGGCGTTTGCGAAGGCCGCGGACGGGAAGGCGACCAAGATCATCATCCCCTCCGACATCCAGTCGATCGCGGGGCTGGTAAAAAGCGTTGCAGAGGTAGCGAAGGAAGATGGAACCGAAGCTTGACCTGACGAAGGAATACGGACTTGTCCTCGAGGGCGGCGGAGCGCGCGGAGCGTATCAGATCGGCGCGTGGAGGGCGCTCTCGGAGGCAGGCGTCAAGATAAAGGGAGTTGCCGGAACTTCGGTCGGAGCTTTAAACGGCGCGTTCGTCTGCATGAACGACCTTGCGAAGGCCGAGCAGGTGTGGTGCGACATGAAATATTCGCGCGTGTTTAAGATCGGGGACGAGATGATCGACGGCCTGCTCAGCCGCGGGCTCGCGGAAAGCGATCTTGCGGAGCTCGGAAACAGCGTGCGGCAGATCGTCTCGGACCGGGGCCTGGATATCACGCCGCTCAAGGAGCTGATCGCCGAAACGCTCGATCCGGAAAAGATCCGCAATTCTCCCGTGGAGTTTTACGCGACCACATTCTCGCTCACGGAGCGGCGGGAGATCGACTTCGACATGCGGAGCGCGACCGACGGGGAGATGCGGGATATGCTGCTCGCGAGTTCCTATCTGCCCGGATTCAAGGCCGAAAAGCTGGGCGGGAAATACTATATGGACGGCGGGACCGTCAACAACGTCCCGCTCAACGTCCTCGCAAAGCGCGGTTACAAGGACGTGATCGTGATTCGGATCTACGGTGTCGGCGTCGACAGGGAGAAGCTTTTCGACCTGCCGGACGATATGGATCTCTACCGGATCGAACCGGAGACGGCGCTCGGAGGCATCCTGGATCTTGACGGCGCGCGCATCCGAAAGAACATGACGCTCGGATATTACGACGCAAAGCGCCTGATCTACGGGCTCTGCGGGCGCGGTTATTATATCGATGTGCCGGAAGGGGAGGGCGCATGCCTGAAAAAGCTGTTTGCGGACTTCGGACTGTTCTTTAGTCTTCTCGGAAAGCTCATGGAACGGCCCGGGACGGAACGGTTTTCCGGCCTTTCTGAGTACCGCTTAAAGACCGAGCGGATCTTTCCGGCGATCGCGCGAAAGCTTAAGCTCGCCCCCGGATGGGACTACCGGACGCTCTACGGAGCGCTTCTGGAGGCCTGCGCAAAGAAACTGAAACTGGAACGGTTTGCCGTCTACGAGGAGGAAACGATCCGAGATCTCGCGAGGGAGGCCGTGGGGGCGGCGGAAACGGAGTGATACGCAATGTATGAGAATTTCAGAAGAAGAAAGGTGAGGAGCGAGACGCCGGGACTTGATATCCTGCATATCATAATCGGTATCGCGGTGGTCGTGATGGCGGTATTCTCGTTCCTTGACCCGGCGGAATATATGTTTTTCTTCCCGGTGATCTTTCTGCTGGCGGCGGTCTTAAACGTGGTCTCGGGCCGCTACCGCTACCACAACGCGAAGGACCGCGGACAGTCCGCCTCGGCGGTCGTGCAGACGGTATTCGGAGCCTTCTTTTTCATACTCGGGATCGTCAGCGCGATAAGCATCTGGTGGAGGTAACGGCATGAAAGGGGATATTTTAAGGATCCTCAGGGAGGCGGACGGCTATGTGTCCGGCCAGGAGCTGTGCGACCGCTTCGGCGTTTCGCGGACGGCCGTCTGGAAGGCGGTGAACCAGCTGAAAGAGGAAGGCTACGAGATCGAGGCGGTGCGAAACCGCGGCTACGCCCTGCGGGGAGAGCGGGACGTGCTCTCGGAGACGGAGATCGGGAGCCGCTTACATACGGAATGGGCCGGGGCCAACGTCGTCTTTTTCGACGAGACCGATTCGACCAACATACAGGCCAGAAGGCAGGCCGAGCTCGGAGCGCCGCACGGGACGCTCGTCGTTGCCGAGAAACAGGACGGCGGAAAGGGCCGCCGCGGCCGCGGCTGGGAATCGCCGGCAGGCGTGGGGATCTGGATGAGCCTGATGCTGCGGCCCCGGATCCGGTCGGTCTCGGCGTCGATGCTGACGCTCGTCATGGCGCTCGCCGCCGCGCGGGGGATCCGCGAGGCGACCGGCCTGGAACCGATGATCAAATGGCCGAACGACCTGACGCTGAACAAAAAGAAGATCTGCGGGATCCTGACCGAGATGAGCACCGAGCTCACCGAGATCCAGAACGTCGTGATCGGGATCGGGATCAACGTGGCCCAGACCGGATTTCCGCCGGAGATCAGCGCGACGGCGACGTCGCTTTATCTTGAGAGCGGGACCGTGTTTAACCGCAGCGCGATCATCGCCCGCATCATGGAAGCGATGGAGGAATATTACGGGATATTTGTCAGGACCGAGGACATGTCGGCCTTAAAGGATGAATACGACAGGCTTTTGGTGAACCGGGACGCCGAGGTCTGCGTGCTCGCGTCTTCCGGCGAGTTCCGCGGGATCGCGGAGGGGATCGACGGAAACGGCGCGCTGACCGTGCGGCTGCCGGACGGAAGCAGGACGTCCGTGATCTCCGGAGAGGTCTCGGTGAGGGGGATCTACGGCTATGTCTGATCAAGAACGGCTCATCCGGGCTTCGTTCCCGCTTCTTTCGTGGTACAGGGAAAACAGGCGCGACCTGCCGTGGCGGAAGGACCGGGACGCGTACCGGATCTGGATCTCCGAGATCATGCTCCAGCAGACCAGAGTGGATGCGGCGACATCCTATTATCTCCGGTTCCTGGAGCATTTTCCGACCGTCGGGGCGCTTGCGGCCGCGCCGGAGGTGGAAGTCCTGAAATGCTGGGAGGGACTCGGCTATTACAGCCGCGCGCGCAATCTGAAAAAGGCGGCGGAGATCGTGGCGGACCGGTATGGCGGCGTGCTGCCGCGCACATGGGAGGAACTTCGCGCGCTTCCCGGGATCGGGGACTATACGGCGGGAGCCATCGCCTCGATCGCGGGCGATGAGCCGGTCCCGGCGGTGGACGGAAACGTTCTGCGGGTGATCTCGCGCGTCCTCGGAAGCCGCGAGGACATCGCGAAACCGGCGGCGAAGCGGAAGCTGGGCGATCTGCTCACGGAGGTCCTTAGGGAGCTTAAGGGGCGCGGGGAGAGCCCCGGGGACTTCAATCAGGCTCTTATGGAGACGGGGGCGCTCGTCTGCCTGCCGAACGGCGGACCGCTCTGCGCAGGCTGCCCGTTCGGCGCATACTGCATCGCGCGCGAAAAAGGGCTGACCGGGGAGATCCCGGTGAAAACTTCGCCGAAGAAACGCAAAACCGGGGAAATCACTGTATTATTATTGGAATACGGGGATAAAATAGCCATAAGAAAGCGAAAACAGGACGGTCTTCTGGCGTCGCTCTACGAATTTCCGAACCTGGCCGGAAAACGCACCTGGGAGGAGATCGCAAAGCTCTTCGGACCGGATGCGGCCGTCGAAAAACTTCCGGACGCCAGGCATATTTTCAGCCATGTCGAGTGGGAGATGTGCGGATATCTCGTGCGGCTTTCGGACATCTCCGGACTGCCGGAGGAAGCGGCGGATGGGGTCTTTTTTGTCGAATGGGAGCGGGCGAGGGAAAAATATCCGATCCCCAGCGCTTTTCTGGTCTATAAAAACGAACTGGAACGGCGATGTACGGAAAAAAATGTTGAAAAATAGAATGGGATAGTATATAATGAACCTCTGTGAGGCATTTTATAGCTTACACCTGAAAGGGCGTTGCGAGTGGAAAAAGAAGTATTTTTAGAGAAGCTCAAAAAACTTGTCGAACTCGGAAAATCAAAGCAGAATGCGCTGGACGCGGCCGAGATCAACGATTTCTTCGCCGGCGACAGCCTTCCCGCGGAACAGATGGAGGAAATTTACAATTACCTTGAGCGCAACAACATCGATGTTGTGCCGGTTATGGACGAGGCGGCTATGATCGCGGATATTCCTCTGCTCCTGGATGACGATCTTGTCGATGATTTTTCTGAGGACAAAGTCGAAGAGGAGATCGACCTCGACGCGATCGATCTGCTCGACGGAGTGGGGACGGAAGACCCGGTCCGTATGTACTTAAAGGAGATCGGAACGGTCCCGCTTCTTACCGCGGATGAGGAGATCCGGCTGGCGAAACGGAAAGCCGAGGGCGACGAATCGGCGAAGGAGCGCCTGATCGAGGCGAATCTCCGCCTGGTCGTGAGCATCGCCAAGCGCTATACCGGCCGCGGGATGAGTTTCCTCGATCTGGTCCAGGAGGGAAACCTGGGACTGATCAAGGGCGTTGAAAAGTTTGATTATACAAAAGGATACAAGCTGAGTACATATGCTACCTGGTGGATCCGGCAGTCCGTTACGCGGGCGCTCGCCGATCAGGCCCGGACGATCAGGGTCCCGGTGCATATGGTGGAGACGATCAACAAGATGTCCAAAATGCAGCGCAAGCTGACGCTGGAGCTGGGCTACGAGCCGTCGATCTCCGAGCTGGCGGACGCACTGGAGATGCCCGAGGGCAAGGTGATGGAGATCATGCAGATCGCGCGCGAGCCCGCGTCGCTTGAGACGCCGATCGGCGAGGAGGACGATTCCAACCTCGGCGATTTCGTGGCGGACGGAAACGCGGTGACGCCGGAAGGCAACGTCGAATCCGTGATGCTGCGCGAGCACATCGACGCGCTTTTAGGCGATCTGAAAGACCGCGAGCGGCAGGTCATCGTCCTGCGGTTCGGCCTTGAGGACGGACATCCGCGGACGTTGGAGGAAGTCGGAAAGGAATTCAACGTCACCCGTGAGCGTATCCGTCAGATCGAAGCGAAGGCTCTCAGGAAACTGCGCAATCCGGTCCGCAGCAAACGGATCCGGGATTTCCTGTAAGACAGAGAAGAAAGAGGACAGCAGGCAGTCGTTGCGGCTGTCCTTTTTGTGTTATGCGCGGACTTGGCCGATTTGTCCGGAGGGAGGCAGAGCGCCCCGGCATTGCCGGAGCGCGGGAGGAGCGGTATGAACAAACGGAACTATCAAAAGGAACTGGACAGGACGCTCGAGGGGCTTTCGGGGGCCGAACGTGTCCCGAAGCTGCTTCTGCATAGCTGCTGCGCACCCTGCAGCAGTTATGTGCTGGAATACCTGGCAAAGTATTTCCGGATCACGGTGTTTTATTATAATCCGAATATTTATCCGCCGGAGGAATTCGATATGCGCGCGGCGGAGCAGGAACGGTTGATTGCGGAGATGAACGCGGACATTGACCGTTTCGGGGCGGAGCGAGACCTGGAGGCGGATCCGGGACAGGATCCGGAAAAGAGCCCTGATCAGGCGCCGGGACAGGATCCTGAGCGGTCCCCGGAGCGGACCGGTAAGGCGACTGGCTATCCAATCTGCTTTGTGCGCGGCGATTACCATCCGGAGACCTATTATGGGGCCGTGAAGGGCCTTGAAAGCGAACCGGAGGGAGGCGAACGCTGTACGGAATGTTTCCGCCTGCGGCTTACAGAGGCCGCCAGACAGGCCAAAGAGGGCGGCTTCGATTATTTCACGACCACGCTCTCGATCAGCCCGTTAAAGGACGCGGAGCGCCTCAACCGGCTCGGCGAGGAGGCCGGAGAGCGGTACGGCGTGAAATTCCTGAACTCCGATTTCAAGAAGAGAAACGGGTATCAGCGCTCGATCGAGCTTTCAAGGGAGCACGGGCTTTACCGCCAGAATTACTGCGGTTGCGTATTCTCGCGGACGGAAGAGCCTGCGACCGCGCAGCCCGGGTAAGCCCGCAACAGGCCCGGCCGGGGCGGCTGGTTTCCGGGCGTTCGGGGAGGTCTGCGACCGCGCAGCCTGCTCCTTGACAGCGAATGGAAACTGGTATAGAATTTCCTTACGAGGGAGGGGGTCCGTTTATGAAGAAAAGAAAAGTCACGGTGACAAACCCGACCGGCCTGCATCTGCGGCCCGCGGGACTTTTGTGTCAGACCGCCACAAAATTCAGATCACAGGTCACGCTCCTGTACGGCGATACAAAGGTCAACGCCAAGAGCGTGCTGAACGTCATGGCGTCGGGGATCCGCTGCGGCTCGGAAATTGAGGTCTGCTGTGACGGCGAGGACGAAGCCGAGGCCCTCGAAACGGTCTGCACACTGATCGAAAAAGAACTGAAAGAATGAGAAGAGGGATAGAATAATGAGCGAAGCGATCGAAAACTGTACCCATAACTGTAATACCTGCGGCGCGAACTGCGCGAGCAGGACTTCGGAGCAGACGAGTTTTCTTGAAAACTTAAGTCCGGAAAGCTCGGTCAAAAAGGTGATCGGCGTTGTCAGCGGAAAGGGCGGCGTCGGAAAATCCCTGGTGACTTCCCTGACGGCCTGCCGTCTCCGCGCCCACGGACACCGCGTCGGCATCCTTGACGCGGACATTACGGGGCCGTCGATCCCGAATGCTTTCGGGATCCATGAGACGGTCGGCGTGACGCCGGACGGAAGGCTGCTGGTGCCGGCGACCACCGCGACGGGGATCGAGCTGATCTCCTCGAATATGATCCTTGAACATGAGACCGATCCCGTGATCTGGCGCGGACCCGTGATCGCCGGGGCGGTCAAGCAGTTCTGGAGCGAGACGTACTGGAAGGATATCGATTACATGCTTGTCGATATGCCGCCCGGAACGGGAGACGTTCCGCTTACGGTGTTCCAGTCGCTTCCGGTCGACGGCGTCATTATCGTCACCTCGCCGCAGGAACTGGTCTCGATGATCGTTGAAAAGGCCGTGAACATGGCGAAGAAGATGAACATTCCGATCATCGGCCTGATCGAAAACATGAGCTGGCTGGAATGTCCGGACTGCGGGAAAAAGATCCCGGTATTCGGCGTGAGCCGCATCAAAGAGACCGCGGAGGAATACGGGATACCGGTCCTTGCGCAGATCCCGGTGCGGTCCGAGATCACCCAGGCCGTCGACGGCGGGACCGTCGAGTACGTCGAAGCGGACTTCATGGACCCGGTCGTCGAGGCGGTGGAAAAATTTTAGGAACGTCTTGCTTTTCCGGTCAGTTGTTCGATCGTGAACTCATAGACCGTGACGCGATTTAAGGACGCTTCCGCGTATTTTCTGCCCTGTTCCATATAATTCGGGCTCAGATCTTCCACGATACGCATCAGCGCGCCGATCTTGTCCTCGGTTTTGCGGACGGTTCCGAACGCGACGGCGCTCTCGTAGCGGGTGGAAAACTGGGCGGGGAGCAGTTCGGTATCTCCGACGACGGTAAAACAGGCTTTTACCCCGTCGCCGATGTTTTCACTCAGCTGGCCTCCCTCGCAGGTGTGATGGAAGTACAGCTTGCCGTCCTTGTATCCGTAGCTGATCGGAAGTCCGTAGGGATAACCGTCCGCGCAGACCGTGGACAGGATCCCGTATTTGCCTTTTTTAAGGATCGCCTCCGCTTCCTCACAGGTAAGCGCGCGGTCCTTTCTTCTCATTTCCTGTTTCATCTGTGGTTCTCCTTTCACCGGCTCCGTGCGGAGCTCTGCCATCATTATACACGGGGACGGCGGCGTTTTCAAGAGTTCACCGGCCGCAGTTTCCGGGATCGTCTTGGAGCGTTTTTGCATCTGCCGCAGTGTTGCCGCAAATATGCCGCAGGATGCCGGTTGTTTTTCTGTATATGCTGTGTTACGATCAGCTTAACAGAAAACGAACGGACGAAAAACCGGCTCTGCCGGAATAATCGAATCCAGGAGGATCGTTATGAACAGAACATTAAAGGTATTAGCGGTAACGGCGATGCTTACCATTTGTATGGCGGTTCCGGCTTTTGCGGCGGAGACCAAAAAGGAATACCGCGCGGAAAAGTCCGAGATCAACGCCCAGATCAAAGAACTTACGGAGCAGGTAAGTGCGGCTCGCGAAGCGAATAAGACGGCGGCGCAGACATACCGCGGGATCTCACAGACCAGGAGAGAGACCGGAGAACTTACGGTCGATAAGGAAGTCTGGAAAAAGGCAAGAGAGCTCCGCAGCGGGATCAATGAGATCGAAAAGCCCGAAGACGCCGCGCAGACGGTAAGGGATCTCCGCGCAGCTTCAAGAGCGGCCGCGGACGCGGGAGAGTACGATGAAGCGCTCGACGGACTGAAAAAGATCGCGGAGCTCAAGAAGGCGCAGCTCGAGGCGGCGCAGAAGACGGCCGCGATCTGGGAACAGATCAACGCGCTGCTCGGACAGTAAACAGATATGAGCAAGGGCCCCCAGCGGTATGCCGGGGCTTGTTTTTTACTGAAACAGATTTCCGTTTTTCATAAATTCTCCGGCGTTCACATGTTTGATGCCGTTCCGCTTTTGAATGATATCGTTTCTGGTGATCAGATATTTGGGATAATTATCCTGGATCTTTTCCAGAGGAGTGTATTCCCGATTCTCCGTATCAAGGCTGTTCATGATCGTCATTGCGACCTGGACGTAGGCATAGGAATCCTGACGGTCTCTTAGAATGAAATCACATTCCAATTTGCCGATCTTTCCGATGCTGACAGCATAGTCCTTCGAGCGCGCATAGATGTATACAATATTTTCCAAAACCGGACCGTAGTGAATACGGTTGTCCGTGTTCGTGGAAAAATAGAACCCGAGGTCGGACAGGTAGTATTTCTGTTCGCCAATAAGAGATCTCCGTGACTTAAGATCGAAACGGTCACATCGGTACAGAATCTTGGCGTCCATCAGGATTTGAATATATCGGTTTAACGTTTCCCGCCGGATAACACAACCATTCCTGCGAAGACCGGTTAAAATATTGGACAGACTGGTAGTCGCGCCGAAGTTATTCATGATATAAGTCTGTACGGTATTGAATACAGACATGTTGCGGATCTTTACTCGTTGCCGGATATCTTTCTTAAGAATTTCCTGAATAACACCCTGCACATAGGTGCGTTTGTCGGCAGGATCCGGATATTGGAGCGTCTTGGGGAAACCGCCTTCTGTAATATAACTGTCAAGTTCCTGCGAAAGATCGGAACTGATTCGGTATCCGAGGAATTCCTTCATGCCGAGATATTCCTCAAAGTTAAGGGGAAACATTTCAAATTCCAGATACCGGCCGGTCAGTTTGGTAATCAGTTCACCGCTCAGGAGGTAGGAATTGGAGCCGGTAATGAAGATGGAGTATTCGTCTTCTTCCCGGTAACCGTTCAGAACTTCCTCGAAGCCGGAAACATTTTGTACTTCGTCAATAAACAGGTATTTTGTGCCCCGGACAGCGGATCGCTGTTCAATGAGCTGTTCCAGCTGTTCCGCCTGCCTGACAGAACGGAATCCCCGCCGGTCCAGATTGATATAAATCAGATTTGCTTCCGGAATGCCGGATTCAATAAGTTCTTCCGCAATCGTCTGCATCAGACATGATTTTCCGCACCGGCGTACACCGGTTATCACTTTGATGATCCCGGTATCATGGTAAAATCCTCGAATTTTGCGGAGATAGATTTCTCTGCGATATAGTTTCAAATCTGTCACCTCCTGCTGTTATTATTGTATCATTGATAAGAGAAAAATGCAAGTTAAGGCGATAACTTATGCCATTTTTTCAAAAGTTACCGCCTTAACGCACAAATATCTGCACAGGAGGACGCTCTTTCAGACGGCCGCGATCTGGGAACAGATCAACGCGCTGCTCGGACAGTAAACGAACAGGACAGTAAACAGACAGTGGCAGTAAACAGTCAGAAATAAAGAGACAGATAGAAGAAAACCGATATGAGAAAGACCCCCGGCGGCTGCCGGGGGCTTTGTTTTTACGTCTGAACGAATCACGCGGTCACATATTTCTTGAGCGTCGCTCTTACCGCGCCGGGTCCTGCGATCTCCTCGAGGAACAGGCCCTCGATCGTCTCGCCGATGCCGGCCTCGTAGAGGTTGCTGCCGAAGATGTTCGCGTTGGAGAGGATCTCCTTCAGCTGGCCGTGGTAGGTCTCGGGTTTTCCGAGCTCGATCCCGGCGAGCTTCGCGGTGAGCTCCGGAACCATCGGGTCCGCGGAGAGCTCAAACGGTTTGCCCTCATCGTCGACCG